>CAZVUP010000021.1:0-27587 GCA_964630365.1 uncultured Muribaculaceae bacterium | reverse complement strand
GAGCTTTGAAAAATGTGCAAACATGTGCATATCCCCCCTACTTTGAAGGAGGAAAGACAAAAATGAAGGCAATTAGAAAAATTGATTATTCTTTATTAAAAGATACAATTGATAATCTAGAGGAAACTCAAAAACCAATATGTTTGGGATTACTTAAAGAACTAAAATTTATGGAATCAACCTTAGAAAAACTAAAAAAGGATATTAAAAACAAAGGTGTAACAACAACAATGTGTCAAGGTAAATACGATATAGAAAGAACTAATCCGTCATTACAAAGTTATAATTCTTTAATTAAGAATTTTACTTCTACATCAAAACAATTATTTGATATGTTACCTAAAGATGATATGCCAAATGATGACTTTGATAATGATGATTTAGAATGACATTTATTGAAGAATATTATAAATTTATTGAAAAAAATCCCAATAAAGTTCCTGAGAAAGTCAAAAAAGTATATAAAAAATTAGTTGAAGATATAAAGAAACCTCACCAGGTTTCTTTTTATAATAAAACCACTAATAGTCAAGAAATTCATACATATATTTTTGATGAAAAAAAAGCCAACCGAGCAATTATTTTTATTGAAAAGTACTGTAAACAATCAAAAGGAAAATGGAATGGAAAACCGCTCAAACTGCAATTATGGCAAAAAGCACTAATTCAAGCAATGTTTGGCTTTGTTGATGAAGAAACAGGATTAAGAAAATATAAAAAAGTAATATTGTTTGTTGCAAGAAAAAATGGGAAATCAGTTTTAGCAGCAGCAATTTCTACATACATGCTAACTAAAGATGGTGAAGGAGGGGCAGAAGTCTATTCAGTAGCAACAAAAAGAGAACAAGCAAAAATAGTTTGGGACGAAGCTAAGAAAATGATAAACAAATCCCCATCATTAAAAAAAAGAATAAGATGCTTAATTGGAGGAATATATTATGATTCTACTGATTCTGTATTTAGGGCATTAGCGTCTGATAGTAATTCGTTAGATGGATTAAATGCACATTTTGTAGTGGCTGACGAAGTTCATGCATGGAAAGACAAAAATCTTATGGATGTAATGTACGATTCTATGTCAGCTAGAGAACAACCAATGCTTTTAGAGACATCAACTATGGGAACAATTAGACAAAATGTTTTTGATATAGATTATGATTATGCAACGGCAGTGATCAATGAAACAATAGAAGATGAGACACTATTAGCAATTATTTATGAATTAGATGATGAGCATGAATGGACAAACGAAGAATGTTGGTTTAAAGCAAATCCAGCACTTAATGTTATTAAATCTTTAAAAAATTTAAGAGAAAAAGTAGAAAGAGCAAAGCAAAATCCTATCGAATTGGTTAATTTATTATGTAAGGATTTTAATGTAAGACAAAATACATTCAATGCTTGGTTAACATTTGAAAATTTAAATAATGAGGAGATATATAGTGATTGGAACGACTGCTATTGTATTGGTGGAGCAGATTTGTCAAGCACTACTGATTTAACATGTGCTACATTATTGGGTGTAGTTAAAGGCAAAATTCGAATAAAGCAAATGTATTGGATACCTACTAATTTTCTAGAAAAGAAAATTACTGAAGATAAAATACCTTATGATAAATGGCAAAAAAATGGCTGGCTTAGATTATCAGGTGATAGTAAAATTGATTATCACGATGTAACAAAATGGTTTATAGAACAAATTGAAGAATATGGGCTAAGACCGTTATGGGTTGGTTATGATAGTTGGAATGCACAATTTTGGTGTGATGAAATGAAAGAATACGGATTCGATATGATTGAAATAAGACAAGGATACAAAACTGAATCAGCACCACTAAAACAAATGAAGGCAGACTTAATGGATAAAAAAATTAATTATAACAATAATCCAATACTTAAATGGAACTTATCAAATGTTGTAGTCAAGACAGATGATAATGAAAATATAATGTTGTCAAAGGAAAAAGCAAAGCAGAGAATAGATGGAGCTGCAAGCTTGATGGATGCTTATGTAATATACATTAATAAACAACAGGAATATTTAAACTATATCAATGAGGAGGTATAAGATGGAAAAACGAAGTTTATTTAGTAGAATATTTGGTAGTGATAATAATACTACTGAACCGATGACATCAACCCAAGTAAAAATACTTGATGGTGATAAAGCAATATTTACAACTTATAAAGGCGATTTCCAAAACGATCCAGATGTAAGAGCTTGTATAGATGCCATTGCTAGAAATGGTGCAAAAATGCATCCTACACACATAAGAAACTATATGAAACAAAACGAGGATGGGACATATTCTCCTAAAATGGAAAATGTAAGAGGAAATCTTTACAAGCTATTAGCAAAACAACCGAACGAAATACAAAACGCTTATAAATTCTATTATCAAATATTAACTGAATTAGAATTAAATAATAACGCTATAGTATATATTCAAAAAAATGAAGACTTAAAAGTAGAAGGATTATACCCTATAGAATTTGCAACAGCAACATTCTATGAATATCAGGGAAAACTATGGATAAAGTTTAAATTTGGTCGTTCAAAAGAAAGATTTGTACCATACGATAGCTGTATTCACTTAACAAGATTTACAAGTAAAGATGGTATGTTTGGTGGATCTAATTTGCCACTAACAAAAGTATTGTCAATTAAACATATCCTAGATGAAGGTATAATTAATGCAATTAAGACAACACAAAGCATCAAAGGTGTATTGAAATCAACGAAAGCAATGTTAAAACCAGAAGATGTTAAGAAAATGAGAGACCAATTCGTTCAAGATTTTATAGATAAAGGCGATAAATCCGGAATTGGTGGATTAGATGCAACAACTGAATTTACACCAGTTAAAATAGAGCCAACAACAGCAAGTGATAGTCAAGCAAAACATATTGATGACAAAGTTCTTAATTATTTTGGTGTAAGTGAAACAATAATTCAATCTAAATATAGTGAAGATGAGTGGAATGCTTTTTATGAATCAGTATTAGAACCAATAATGTTGCAAATGAGCCTAGAATTCTCAAATAAACTATTCACACCAACTGAAAAAGGATTTGGTAATGAAATTATATTCGAGAGTAATAGACTTCAATATGCATCAAATAAAACAAAAATAGAACTATTAAGATATGCCAATAATATAATGACAATAAATGAATTAAGAGAAGTATTTAACTTATCGCCAAGAGAAGATGGCAATGTGATAATGCAGGATTTGAATCACATAGATAGTAGTATAGCAAATGAATATCAAAATGGAGGTGGAGAAGATGAAGGAAATTAGAAAATTAGATATGCAATTTAGAGCAGAGCCTACTGATGATGGAAAAATGGAAATCAAAGGATATGCAGCAGTATTCAATAGTCCTGAAACATATGGATATACAGAAGTAATTGCACCAACAGCATTTGATGAAGCAGATATGAGTGATGTAGTATTAAGATATAATCACAATGATACATTTATGGTATTAGCAAGAACTCGTAATAATTCGTTGAAACTAAATGTAGATAGTACAGGATTATATATGGATGCACAACTACAAGATGATATAACAGACCATAGAAATATCTTTAATGCTATTAAGAGTGGATTAATAGATAAACAATCATTCGCTTTTGTAGTAGCAGAAGATGACTATGATTACGATACAGATACTCGTACAATTACAAAAATTAGAAAAGTATTTGATGTATCAGTAGTAGACCAACCATTCTATAATGCAACTGATGTATCAGTAGCAAGAGATTTGAATGATGAATTCTTAACTCGTAGAGATGAATTAAGAAAAGCACATGAAGAAGAATTAAAAGAAGAAGAAAAAAAACAAGAAATTGCAAAAGCAAAAGAAGAATTGCTTAAAAAATTAGGTTAAGCCGATTCGTTATAAATCTGGAATAGAAATATAACAGTTATTGGAAGAATAACAAGAATCGTTTAATAAATGCTGGAATAGCAATAATAGACTTTTAATGATTATAAGGTAGTCTTTAAAGAATTAAAGGTAGTCAAAAATAAGGAGGTAGTCGAAATGACAAGACTAGAAGAAATCGAAGCTCGTAAGTTAGAAATTCGTTCTGAAGTTAAAGCTACTGAAGATTTAGAAAAAATAGAAGAATTAAATCAAGAAGTTGATTCTTTAGATGAAGAAGTAAAAGAAATTAACGAGCAAGAAGCACAAAGAAAAATTGGCGAACAATTAGAAAATAAAGAAGTTGCAGCCAAAGAAGTTTCTATTGAAGAAAAGAGTATAGGAGGTAATATAATGGAAACAAGAAACACAAAAGAATACATTAATGCGTTTGCATCATATGTAAAAGAAGGCTTAGTAAAAGATTATACTATGTCAGCTGAGGAAAGAGCATTATTAACAAATAATGCAACTGATGGTGTTGTAGCAGTACCAGATATGGTAGATGATATCATTAAAACTGCTTGGGAAAGAGAAGAAATAATGTCTTTAGTAAGAAGCATTTCTGTTAAAGGTAATTTCTCAGTTCAATTTGAAGTATCTGCTGATGGAGCAGTAGAACATACTGAAGGTGATGATCCAGTAGATGAAGAAAATTTAATTTTAGGTATCGCAACTTTAGTACCAAAATCAATTAAGAAATGGATATCTGTATCTGATGAAGTATTAGATATGAAAGGTGAAGATTTCTTAAATTACATCTATGATGAATTAACTTATAGAATTGCTAAAAAATGTGCTGATATTTTAGTAGATAAAATCTCTAAATTACCACAAACATTAGTAGCAAATGGAGATGGTGTTTATGATACACCAAGTGCTGCTAAAATAACTGCTGCACCTGAAGTTGGAACAGTTGCTAAAGCATATGCTTACTTATCAGATGAAGCAAGTGATATTACTATCATTATGAATAAATTAACTCATGCAAACTTCAAAGCTGCTGCTTATGCTAACGGATATGCAGCTGATCCATTTGAAGGATTTAGAGTAAGATATAATAACACACTACCTGCATACGATACAGCTAATGCTGGAGCAGTATACATGATAGTTGGTGACATAAATCATGGTACATTAGCAAACTTCCCAAATGGAGAAGGTATTGAGTTAAAATATGATGATAAAACATTAATGACTTCTGATTTAGTAAGAATTCTAGGTAGAAGATTTGCTGCTATCGGAGTTGTTGCTGATAAATCATTCACATTAGTAGCAAAAGCTGGCGAAACATCAGAATAATAAGAAATGAGGTAATAGACTATGCTAGAAGAAATTAAAAAAATTCAGGGAATAAATCATAACGAATTCGATTCAATGATTAATACTTGGATTGAAGCAGGAAAACTTGATTTAAAAGGTATTGGCATAGTCAATACTGATAATCCTGATAGTTTAGTAAAAGCAACAATAATTAGTTATGTATTAAGCCAATTAGATGTTGCAAATAGTGAAATGTATAGTCAATCTTATCAATTACAAAAGGATATTTTAAGACATACGAGTAAGTATATCGAGGAATAATGGAATATACTGAAATAATATATTTAAGAAATGTAGTAGATGGAAAAGATGAGATAGGTAATGCTATCCCATCTTCCTATACTAGCACTAAATGTTATGCTAAAAAACAAAGTGTAAGGACTAATGAATTCTACAATGCAACAATGACAGGTTTAACACCTAGTTGTGAATTTGTAGTAAAAAGATTAAATTATAAAGGCGAATCAGAACTTATTTATGGAAATACTTTATATGAAATAATTAGAACAGTAGATCCAAAGAATAAATATGATATTGTATTAGTATGTGCTAAAAAAATTGGTATAAAAGAAGTTGAAACAAGTGAATAGCATTTTAGATATACAAGATATTTTAGAAGAATATTCAGAAGATATACAAGAAGCAATAACTGAATCAGCAAAAGAAGTAGCTGATAAAGGTGCTAACAAATTAAAACAGACATCACCTAAAAAAAGTGGTAAATATGCTAAAGGGTGGAAAGTTAAAGTTATAAAGGGCAATGGATATGTAAATGCCACTATTCATAATAGTACAAATTGGCAATTAACACACCTTTTAGAAAAGCCACATGCGATTAGGAATGCAAATGGTACATGGGGAACAAGTAAACCAAAAGTACATATAGCACCAGTAGAGCAAGAGTGTATCGAAGAATTTACTAAAGAAGTAGAAAATATAATCAAAAATGGAGGATAGTATGGAACATAAACAACTATATGATTTACTATCAACTTTAGGTCTTGAAGTAGGATATAACCATTTAGATAGCAATAAGAATGTAAACCCACCATTTATAGTTTATCGTGAAACATCACCTGATACTTTTAAAGCAGACAATAAAACTTATTATAGACCGTATGAATTTGAAATAGAATTAGTGACTATAAAAAAAGATGTGACTTTACAAAAACGAATCGAAAAACTATTAGATGATAATAATATCCCATATGATATGCTAGATGAAACATGGGATAATGAAGAAAAAATATACCATAATTTTTATGAAATATAGGAGGTAAAATATATGGCTAAAAATAAAGTTAAGTTTGGTTTATCAAACTGTGTTATTGCACCTATCACAGCAGTAAGTGATTCAGGATATACATATGGAACACCTATTGCTATACCGGGAGCAGTAAACCTATCATTATCTCCAGCAGGAGATACAAACGATTTTTATGCTGATAACTTAATATATTTTAGTTCAACTGCAAATCAAGGATACGAGGGAGATTTAGAACTTGCTTTAATTCCTGATGAAATTAGAACTGCAATATTAGGCGAAACAGTTGATTCAAACGGAGCATTAGTTGAATCAGCAACAGATAAAAATACAAACTTTGCTTTTGGTTTCCAAATTGAAGGAGATGTAAAAGCAAGAAAATTCTGGTATTATAATTGTAGTTTAACAAGACCAGCAAACAATGGTGCAACAACTGAAGCAAGTATTACACCACAAACTGATACATTAACTATGAAAGCAATGCCAAGACTAACAGATAAAAAAGTTAGAGTATATATTGAAAAAAATGATGATAACACAGCAGCATATAATTCATTTTTTACAAATGTATATGAAGTTGAAACATCAGAATAATAAAATACTACTCTTATGAGTAGTACAAAGGAACTACTTAGTAAGAGTGGTTCTTTTTTAGTATTCATAAGGAGGTAAAAATATGGCAAGTAGAATAAAAGGTATAACGATTGAAATAGATGGTAATACAACAAAGCTTGAAAGTGCTTTACAAGGTGTAAATAAAACTATTTATTCATGCAATACTGAATTAAAAAGTTTAAATCAAGCATTAAAATTAGATCCTAAAAATACAGAATTATTAGCCCAAAAACAAGACGTTCTAAAAAAGAATATTGAAGCAAGTGCAAGCAAATTAAAGGACTTAAAAGAAGCCCAAAAACAAATGGGAAACTATAATAAGCTTACCGAAGAGCAAAAAGAACAATATAGAGCATTAAGTGTAGAAATTACAAAAGCTGAAAGTTCTGTTAAAAATTTAAATAACGAACTAAAGGAAACAAACAAAGCAAAGTTTGAGGGACTGCATAGTGGTTTATCCAAAATAGGAGACGTAGCTACTCAAGCAACAAAAATTATTGCTGGCATAGCAACGGCTGTAGGAGCAGCGGCAGCAGCTACTACAAAAGCATTATTCGATAGTGCCCAAGCAACAGCTCAATATGGTGATGAAATCGATAAAAATAGCCAAAAAGTTGGGTTATCAGCTGAAGCATACCAAAAATGGGATTATGCTATGCAAATATCAGGAAGTTCTATGGCTGAGTGTGCAACCGGTATGAAAACATTGACTAATAAATTAGATGATTTTAAAAATGGCTCAAAAAATGCTACAGAGACGTTTAATAAATTAGGAATTTCTATAGATGATGTACAAAATTTATCTAGAGAAGACGTATTTGCATTAACAGTTCAAAGATTACAAAACGTTACAGATGAAACTGAAAAAGCAGCACTTGCAAACGATCTATTTGGTAAATCCGGTCAAGAATTAATGCCAATGTTTAATATGACAAACGAAGAAACTCAAAAACTTATAGAAGAAGCAGAAAAGTATGGCATGGTAATGAGTGACGATGCTGTAAAAGCAAGTGCTGATTTTAACGATAGTTTAACAAGATTACAAAAAACTACAACTGGTGTTAAAAATAAATTAACAAGTACATTATTACCTGGAATCACAAAAGTTATGAATGGTTTTAGTGATTTACTATCAGGTTCAGAAGGTGCAAGCGAAGCAATAACTGAAGGTATAAAATCTGTAGCTGACAACGTAAAAGAAGTATTACCAACAATTATTAATACAATTGCTTCTTTAATTCCAGAATTAATTCCTGTAATAAATGAAATAATCTCAACTATTACGCAAGTATTAATTGATAGTTTACCGATTATTATTCAAAGCGGAGTTCAATTATTGTTGAGTCTTATTGTTGGAATTTCTAAAATGATTCCTGATTTAATCCCAGTAATAATTGAATGCGTATTAACAATTGTAGATACGTTAGTAGATAATATTGATTTATTAATTGAAGCGGCGGTACAACTTATGGTTGGGTTAAGTCTAGGATTAATTCAAGCAATACCTAAAATAATAGAAAAAGTACCTGAAATAATTGCAAAGTTAATTCAAGCATTTGTTGATTTAATCCCTGAACTAGTAAAACTTGGTGGACAATTATTAGATGGTATATTAGATGGAATTAAAAACATTGGAACAAAAATAAAAGATACTGTTGGAAGTGTTGGTAATAAAATCAAAAATGGATTTAAAAGTTTCTTTGGTATCCATTCACCATCTCGCCTTATGTCAAGTGAAGTTGGTACTTATATTGGTGAAGGTGTAACTGAAGGTATAATACAAGGGTTAGAAGATACTGAATCTAAAGTTAATACCGCAATGCAACAATTAGCAAGTGGAATAGAGACAAGCGTTAATCCTACAATTAATCCAACTGCCAATACTAATCCTTTAATAATTCAAATTGATAAATTTATTAATAGCAGTGAAACAGATATTCAGGAATTAGCCCAAAAATTGGAATTTTACAGAAAAAATAGTGCTTTAGCAAAGGGTGGTAATTAATGATAAAGTGGAAAGGTAGAGATTTAAAAGAACTTGGTATTATTGTTGAAAAAATACCTACTATATCAAAGGCAAAAAAGAAAATAGATATAATTCAAATTGAAGGTAGAAATGGATTTATTACAATAGATACAGGCGTCTACGAACCGTTTGCAGTTACGTTAGAATGTCATTGTACAACAGAAGCAAATTTAGATGAAATAAAATGTTTTTTAGATGGATATGGTATTTTATGCTTTGATAACTTAAAACAATACACAGCAGTTATTGATAATACTATTCCATTTGAAACGATTCTACCAATTTTTAAAAAATTTCAAATTAGTTTTATAGTTAATCCAATTGCAGAAGATATTAATGAAACTACTATTTCATTAATAAATCAAGAAACAATAAATATTGAAACTTATTCTACTATTTACCCTATACTTGAAATTACTTGCACTGGTGACGTTTCTATAACTATAAATAATAATACATTTTATTTAAATGATACTTCCGGAACTTATACATTAGATTCGAAAAATCAGGTGATTGTTGATGAAATAGGAAATAATGTATCAGGTCTAATGATGGGGGATTTTCCTACATTTAAAAATGGCGAAAATACAATATCTTATACTGGAAATATCACGGTATTTAATGCTGAATATAGAAAAACATATTTGTAGGTGATTATATGAATATATATATAAGTAGTGAAACAAATTTTCAAAACAACGGATTAGGTTTTTTAACGGATACTATAAGTGCAGTAGTACATGATGAATTAAATGGAAATTACGAGTTAAATATTGAATATGTAAAAGATGGTAATTTGTCACAATATTTAGTTGAAGAAAATATTATTAAGTGCAAAGTCAAAGATGGTACAAAACAGCTATTTAGAATAACAAATGTTGAAAAAACATTTAAAACTATTAAAATCACTGCAAGACATATATTTTATGATCTTTTAAATAACTTTTTAGCTGACGCTTATCCGCAAACATTAAGCGCACAACCATTTTTACAATATTTATTGAACCATACAAATTTTGAAACAAATTTTACTGCTGTGAGTGATATAACTAATACAAAAACAGCAAGATATATTAGAATTAATCCTGTTCAAGCGATAATTGGTGACATTGATAATTCAATGGTTAATCTATTTGGTGGGGAACTTAAAAGAGATAATTATACAATCAATTTTTTGTCTAGAGTAGGGCAAAACAATGGTGTAAAGTTATTAATAGGAAAAAATATAACTGGTATTAATGTAGCAATAGATATAACAGACCTGGCTACTAGAGTAATGCCACAAGGTTATGACGGATTATTATTACCAGAATTATATGTAGATAGCACGTTGATTAATAATTATCCTACACCAAAAGTAATTACATTAGAATTTAGCGATATAAAATATGATCCTAACGATGCAAATGCATATCATACATTAGAAGATGCATATGCAGCATTAAGAAATAGAGTGAGAGAACAATACTCGCTAGGTTTAGACAAACCAAAAATTAATATAAATATAAATTGGATAGAATTGTCAAAAACAGAAGAATATAAACAGTATTCTAATTTAGAAACAGTAAATCTTGGAGATACTATAACAGCAGAAATATTAGGTTTAAATTATGAAACAAGAGTAATTTCAATTGATTATAATGTTTTAAAGGATATGGTTACAAATTTTCAAATTGGAACTTTTAGACCTACAATTGCAAGTCAAATAAATTCATTACAACAAAAAGTAGACACAATTAATCCTACATCTATACTAGAAGAAGCAAGATCAAACGCAACTCAGTTAATAACAACGGCAATGGGAGGGTATATATATAAAACTCAAAATGAGCTATATATTATGGATACAGATGATCCTACAACAGCAACTAAAGTATGGAGATGGAATATCAATGGATTAGGTTATTCATCATCAGGAATTAATGGTCCATATGGTTTAGCAATGACTATGGATGGAGCAATTGTAGCAGATTTTATAACTGCTGGTACGTTAAATACAAATGTTATTCAAGGGTATGGAAGTTTAACTGCACAGGTTCAAGATAATACAGAAGCTATAGGAGATAGAACAGGTAAAACAAGTACAATAACTCAAGATATATCATCAATTCAGGCTCAAATAAGCGACATTGCAGATATTACTACTTCTGCAAGTTCAGAAACGGCATTAATTCAAGATACTGAATTGCAAAATATAGCTACTTCTTTTCCTATAAGAATTGAAGTGCATCCTATCTTAGATAATATTAGTTATTTATATCCAAGTTCTGGATTATTTCCAAGCAATAACTTATATCTTAAAATTCGTAAACTAAAATTTACAAACACCAGTACTAATGAGGTGTTTTTTTATACTTTGCCAACAGATTTACTATATTATGATGAAAACAATTATGATACATTTGTAGCAGATTATGAATCTGATTTAATAACTATTACAAAAAAATGTAAATATAATGCTGATGGAACGGTCGGATTATTATCAAACCCAGAAATAATTGAATATGATTTTTCAGACTTGAATATATATTTGAGTGAAGGAAATTATCAAGTAGAAATACCAGGATACAACACTGGTTTTTTATTTGTAAGATTAATGGTATTAAATGCATACACAGCTCAATACGCAACTAAGGTTGAATTAAATAGCGCTATCACACAGACAGTCAATAGTATTACTTCCGAAGTTTCTCAAAATTATGCTACTAAAGAAACAACGAATTCTTTATCAACAAGAATAAGTCAAACTGTAAGAAGCATATCTATGACTGCTACAGATAATGGTACAAGTTGTGGATTAACAATAAAGCTTAAAAACGAAGATGGTACTGAATTAAGTTCAAATCAAGCAAATATTGAATTAAGTGGTTTAGTTACTTTTTCAGATTTAAGCGGTAGTGGAACTACTACTATAAACGGTGCTAATATTACAACGGGATCGCTAAATGCAGATAAGGTATCCGGTGGAACATTATCCAGTTCATCTATAAGTGTAGGAAGCAATTATTTTTATTTAAGAATGGGTACTAATTGGACTAAACACCCTGAAGTATCAGGCTTAAATGTAACTGGTGGTGGGGGTATAAATGTAAATAATTTGGGATTTAATAGTGATGGTTCTAGATTTACATTTGCTGGAGGAATTAATACCCCTTATTTGAATGTAACAAGTGATCTAGTTGTAAATGGCGATGAAACTTGCTATGGAGTATTAAAAACAAATCAAATTAAACCAGGTGGATATTTACAAATAGCAACTGGTGGTAGGACAGGATATGGAACTAATCCTGGGAGTATATATTTGTATGCTTCGGCACATATAACGTTAAACGCTGCATGGGATCACTATGTATATATAGGTAATGCAAACGTTGGAAACAGTAGGGCAGCGGTTGATAATAGTGGTCCATCATCAAGATGTCTCAAAAAAAATATAAAAGAATTTAAGGATAGCGAGTATAGCGAAGCATTGCAATTGCTTAGTGAAATTAAATTATATGACTATAATTATAAATATAAAATACACGAAAAAAAAGAGCAATTTGGATTCATGATAGATGATCTTTTAGATAATAAATTAGCTCAAAAGTTCTTTTACTTTAAAAATGAAAAAGCAGGTATAAACGAAAATAATTATTTAGATTATTATGCATCTGTTGAAAATTCTAAACATTTGCCAATAATAGAATTTAAAAGATATGATGAAGAAACCTTAATTAAATATTTATTGGTTGTTTGTAAAGCTTTGCAGAAGCAAATAGAGGAGGTAAAAAATGGAAAAACAAGCTAAAATTGAAAAACCAATTATTATAGTTTTAAATGAGACAGAGGCAAAAGTAGTAAAAGCACTTAATGAATCTTCCTTACCAGCATTTATTTTAAAACCGATGTTAGAGAGAATTTTAAATCAAACTCAAGAAATTGAAAAAAAAGAAATAGAAGAAGCAACAAGAATATACAATGAACAATTAATGAAAGCTGGTGAAAAATAATGGCGTTTAACAAAAAACATTGGGAAGATTTACCAGATCAAACGACACCGGTTGATGCAACAGAATTGAACCGCATTGAAGATGGTATAAAATATAATGATGATAGACTAGAAGGAATTTCAAGTGCAGGTAATATGATAGTAGATAGTATAAGAAGTAAAAACGAATTTGGTGGTTATGTAACACTAAATGGAATATTTATTAATGCAGGAACTAACACATTGGGTAGTAATTCAAATGCAACCTGTGTCTATATACCTATAAAACCAAATACTACTTATACAGTATCAAAAACAAAAGGTAATAGATTTGCAATAGGTTTTACAAATGCTACACCAGAAGTAAATGTTGCATTAACAGGTGTTGAAGATGATAGAACAGCACCTAGTTTAACAAGTACAAGTGCAAACGATAGTAAGTATTTAATTATATATATATCATTAAGTGATACTGAAACTTTTGATAATATAGTGGCAACAATTCAAGTTGAAGAAGGAAATACAGCAACAACATACGCACCATATCAATGTTTAAATGGGGGTGTTGTTGATAGTCAAACATCTGCAAATGGAAATGATAGTTATATAAAGTTTGCAGACGGAACAATGATATGCACCAAATTTGTTTCTTTATCAAACATAGCAATAGACATTGCTGATGGAGTAATGTATAGAAGTGACAATTTGTCTTTGGGGGACTGGCTAACACCTTTTAAATCAAAACCAATATATACGATTAGTCAAAACAGTGGGACTTCTGTTGGAATGGTTTATTATTTAACAGGAGCAAGTTCAACTTCTGCTGGAACTGTTAGAATATTAAGAACAACAGCAAATAGTAGTGCAAATTGGGGCGCTGGAATAATAGCAATAGGCAGATGGAAATAAGGTGCAACTATGGGAATAATACAAACATTAATAAATATAGGTTGTGCCTTAATAGGATGTATAATAGGTGTTCTTGCATATCGTAAAACCCAAATAAAACAAATACAATCAGAGACAATGGAAGATACAAAAGATAAAGTACAACAAAATGCCAAATTAGACGTCTTACTAAGTACTAATACCGAAACCAAAGGATTAATACGTGATTTGGATAAAAAGTTTGATGAATTTAAAGATGAAACTATAACTAGACTAACAAGGGTAGAAGAAAGTTGTAAACAAGCACATAAAAGAATAGATGCACTAGAAAATAAAAAATAAGGGGGTGATCATATGAAAAAATGGTTTAAAGCCGCAGGTGTAAGAGCAATAAAAACGGTTGCTCAAACACTGCTTGGCTATATAACAATAGGTTTAGCTATGAATGAAATTAATTGGATAACAGCAGGAAGTGTGGCTCTTGTGGCTGGAATATATAGTTTACTTACAAGTATTGCAGGACTTCCAGAATTAAAGGAGGAATAATATGAGTAAAGTATTTACTAGAAACGAATTTATAGAAAAATTAAAATGGCTAGTTAATGATGTACCAAATTACTATTATAGTGGTAATGGTACTTGGTGCAACTATAACTGGGACAGAGGCAAATTTATGATGGACTGTGTAGTATCTATTAAAGGATTGCTATGGGGATTTGTAGCAGACAAGTATAAATCACACGGTGGAGGAGTACTTGGTGCTAATGGAGTAGCAGACTTTGCTGCAAACGATATGAGATGTTGCACAGATGTAAGTAGTGACTTTAGTAAAATAGAGGCTGGAGAATATTTATCTATGGCAGGTACACAATATTCACACGCAGGAGTATATTTAGGAAATGGTAAAGTTTTTGAATGTACAACTGGATGGGGAGTAAATAGGTGTATCATAAGTGAAATAGATAAAAACGGCGGAAGATGGTATAACGGAGTTTATAACTTAAAGTGGACTAGACACGGAAAATTAATCTATATAGATTATAGTGATTCTCCACAACCAACACCTCCAACACCAGAGCCAGACTATACAGGAACAATAACTTACCAAGCGTTTGTAGGAGAATGGTTGCCAGAAGTATATAAAGCAGACTATACTTGCGATGGATTTGCTGGTATATGGGGTAATGCTATAAGTGGATTTAGATGTAAACCACAGTATGGCGAAATTATATACCAAGCACACATTAAAGGCGGAAATTGGCTAGAACCAGTTAACAGTAAAGATTATTCAACTGGAGGAGATAATTCATACGCTGGTATTTATGGCAAACCAATAGACTGTATTAAAATTAAATCCACAAAAGGTTGGGTTAAATATAGAGTACACGTTAAAGGTGGAAGTTGGTTACCTTGGGTAATGAGTACAACTGAAACTGGAACTGAAAGTTACGCTGGTATCTACGGTAAAGAAATTGACGGTATTCAAATGTATTAGATGTATAATTTGACATAGTAGTTATCTTATGATATTATAGCAAGTCAAAGAGGAAATATATGAATAATAAAATTTTAAATAAAATTAAAAATTTAAATCATCAGTTAGAATATCTTAAAAAGATATATCCGGGATGCAGTAAAATATCTAGGATCAAACAACAAATATATTATTATAGAAAAAAATTAGCTAGTCTTTATGACTAGCTTTTTTATTGACTTTTATATAATATAGTCAATCAAAAACAAATGAATAATCTATTTTTTAAATATACATTTTAGGTACTAAATATCTTCTAAATTATAAATAATGTACAAAAATATATCTATCTAAATACAATTAAACTTTTATAAAATAAGATGTGTTAAAACGTAATTAAACTAAAAAACTTTTCCCTATACTCGCCCCATAAGTAAAATAACCTTTGTAAAACAAAGGTTTTTATTTTTTTAGGTACTATTTAGGTACTATTTTTTTATAAATTATCTAATATATTAACTATTTCATCTTGAATAGTTGGAAACAAATGAATATATGTGTTTTGCATAACTTCTATTGTATGTCCCATTCTGTTTGACATCATTAAGAAAAATTTAGCGGTATCTGTTTGATTTGATTTTACATATTCATTAATTAACAATGATACATGACTATGCCTAAATTCATGCATTGTTATTTCGTGAACATTGCTTAACTTAAAATATTTGTGTTTATAATTATCAATAGTTGTAGGCGGTAAGTATTGCGTATTACCAAATACATACCATTTATTATTAAAATCTACATATTCTTCCATTTTTGATTTATAAAGCATTAATTCATCAATTAAAACTTTACTCATCTTAATTTTTCGGTTTTTGTTGTTTTTTGTAGAAGTAATGTTGACTTTTCCTTTAATTTTAGAATATAGGGTTTTAGATATTGCTATTTCTTTTTTATTAAAGTCTATGTCATTCCAGGTTAAAGCTAATATTTCACCTTTTCTACAACCGGTATAGTAGGCAAATGTAAAAAAAGCATGCCACAAAGGATTATCAATAACGCTAATAAATTTTGAAAATTCCTCATATGTAATATATCTTATTTTATCTTTATCTTCTAATATTTTGTCATTTTTGCATTGAAATCTTCCATGAACACTCAGTAAATTTTCTTTTATTAAGCAATTCTTAATTCCATGATCTAAAATGCATTTAAATACGTTGTATATTTTATTCATAAAACTGACAGATAGTTTTTTATTCTCCATTTCATTAAACCAATTATTAATCAATTGCATATTAATATTTTCTATGTCATATTTTTCAAAATATGGGTGTATATGCTTATTATAGTCTTTTCTATAGCAAAATACTGTTGATTCTTTTTTTGACTTGCTTATGGCATTAAAATAGGAATTAGCGACATCTATAAATTTGTGTTTTGAACAATTTTTGTTATCAAGGATGAATATTGACTGTCCTTTAGTGGCTTCTTCCTTAGTAAAATACTTTTTTGACTTATATTTTATTCCATTTTTATAAAGCATAAAATACCACTTGCGCCCGTCTTTAGTCCATTTTTTTTTATCTTTTTCTTGATATATTGCCATATTATACCTCCTTTTGTTGTAATTTGAATTGATTCATGCTATAATTAAACATGAAAAATCTATACAATTATATTGTATAAAAGTTTTAGCGAACTTTTGGATTTTTTAATTTTGATCTCGTATTGGCGTACGAGATTTTTTTATTCTATATCAAATATTTCTCCACAGCTTTGACATACGCCTTTTTTCTTTGTTACGTTAACAATTTTTTGTTTTTTATGTCCAAGACTGAAAACCTTGATGAACAATGCTGGAACTGTAAAAAATATCCATTTAATTGGTAACCACCACCAGCCAATACATAGCCACCATATAATACCATTATGCTTTGTTTTTAACTTAGCTTCATTAACAACTTGAATAGTTACATTATTACTTCCACATTTAGGGCAAATCATATATTCACCTCCTTCATTATTTTTTTAATATATTTATCAGCTTCATCTTCGTATCCTTGAGTTTTTAAAGCAAACAAATCTTTATCTCTTTGTTCTAATTGACTTAGTTCTATATGTGCTAATTCATGTAATATAGTTTTCTTTTTTTTATAATAAGATAATCCTTCATTAATTAATATTACAAATATTCCCCTATAATTAAAAACACAACCATTTATATTATCAGGTAATATATCGTAATTTATAGTTGCATTAAAATAATTTAGTAATTCAGTTTGAGTTATGTCTGCGTTTATTAATTCTTTTATTCCCATAGTATTACTCCTTTGTGAAGTACCTATACTAGCATACTTTTAATCATTATTTAATTGTTTATCTATTTCTTTTTTTCTTTTTTCTATTATAAATTTCATATATTCTTTGTCTTCATCAGTCAGGATGTCTTTATTTTTACTAAATAAGATATCTAATTCATCTAGTTCGTTATAATTTTTACTATTATAATCTCTATCTATTAAATCTCTTATATCAATGTCAAGAATATCAGATAATCTTATAACATCTTCCATTATAGGTGAACGGGTACCATTTTCCCATTTACCTATAGTAGAATAATCTTTCCCCATCATTTTACCAAGCTGTTCTTGTGTCAATCCCTTTTCTTGCCTAATATGTTTCAGGTTAAAAGCAAAGTTATTGTTCACTTTATTACCTCCGTTTCTATATTAGAGTATACACTAAATAAGACAAAAAGTAAATGAAAATATGACAAATTGTCAAAAAACTATTGACACAAGACAAAAAGTCTTGTATAATGCAGATAGATAGGAGGTAATATGAAAGCATCATTCATTATAAAAAGCATTAGAAATAAACATGGATTGACACAAGATGATATGGCAAAAATGCTTGAAATGACACGACAAAATTACAACAAACTAGAAAATAATCCTACTAAAGCTTCATTAGATAAAATATATAAAATTTTTAAACTATTAGAAGAAGATATAGATGATTTTTTATATGCTTTAAAACAAGACTATATGTCTTAATAAAACAATAAAGGAAAGGAAAAAACATATGGATCAAAAAAACATATTGAATCAAAGTTATATTACTGCAAAAGATTTAATGATAATTATTCCTAAATTATCTTATACAAGAGCTTTACAGTATATAGAAGATATTAGAAATGAAATGAAAGAAAAACATTATTTTGTTCCTGAAGGAAGAACAAAAGTAGCACTAACAAAATTAGTTAAAAAGAAATTTGGTTTATAGGAAAGAAAAGAGGTTTAAATATATGAAAAAACAAAATAAAAAGAATATAAATAATGACGAATTAATGTTAGATCCTTCAATCCAAAGAGGAATTGAAAATCAATATAGATTAGAAATTAAAAAACAACTGGCAAGAAATAAAAAGCAACATAGAATCGATACAATACTTACTGCGTTTATCATTGTATTTATTATTATAGTGGTTTTTATGCTATTAAAAATAGATAGTAAAATGACAGACAAGCAAATTGATTATTGTATTAATAACGGTCATAGTGAGAGTTATTGTTATGATAAGTTGGCATAAAAAAAGAAATGCAGTCCAATGCATTCCTACATATTATTATAGCAAATGTAGGATAAAAAATCAAATAGGAGGTAATAATGAACACAATAAATAGTTTTGCTATGTATCGAGAGTATTATGAGCTGATTACATTATTATCTGAAAGAGAACAAGCAAATGTTTTATTAGCAATGGTTAAATATGTATTTGAAGATGAAGAAATTGCATTATCAGAAAAAGAAAAGAAAGTTTTTATTAATTTAAAAAGACCACTAGAAAAAAGTAAAAACAAATCAAAAAATGCAAACAAAAACAAATCAAATGAATATCAAAACGAAATCAAAATAAAATCAAACCAAGATACACATCAAGATGTTAATGTTAATGTTATTAGTAGTTGTAATAATAATACAGATATATATCAATTTATAGAAGATAATTTTAATAGATTATTAAATAATATAGAAATTACTATGATAGAAGAATGGTTAAACAGATTTAATATAGATATCATTAAACATGCAATTAAAATAGCTGTATTAAACAATAAAAAAACATTTAAATACGTAGATGGAATTTTAAAAAATTGGAAATCATGTAATTATACGACTTTACAAGAAATAAAAGAAAATGAAATTAAACCAAGAAATAATAATCAAGAAAAAAAAGAAATATTTGATTATAACTGGTTAGATGAAGGTGAGGATTATGAAAACAACTGATGAAGAATTTAATAAATTGTTAGAAAAATTTACACCTAAAGAAATTATAAGATTACATTGTGAATCTAAGATTAATTTAACAGCTAAACAATTAGAAAAAATAATTAAATTAAAAAACGCAAATGGTATTAAGTCATTAAAAAATTTAAAGTGAGGTATTAAATGAGTAGAATATTTAGAGTTAGATTCGGTCGCAAAACTGTCTTTCCATTTAAAAAGGATGATCTAAATAATATGATTGTAATATGCAAAAAAAAATACAATGAAGCAATAAACCATGACGATTTAGAAAAAAAATATTTATGGGATCGTAATTATATGATTCTTCATTTAGGAAGAAATTTAGCATTTCGTATTGAAGATTTATTACAATTAAAAGTTGATAATTTTAACAACGGCGGTATTTATACTAGAGAATTCAAAACTAATAAAGAACAATCTTTTGAACTCCACCCAGCTCTAGTTAAAGATATAAATAATTATATATATCGTAATGAATTGGTAGAGGGAGAATACTTATTTCAGAGTAGGAAGGGTACAAATAAACCAATTACAAGGCAAAGAGCTTGGCAAATCATAAAAGAGTTAGCTGCTGCAGTTAAAATAAATTATGTAGTTGGCTGCCATTCGTTAAGAAAATATTTTGCAAGGCAATATTATGAGACTACAGGTGATTTAATAGGATTATCTGAGATGTTAAATCATTCTAATGAAATAGTAACACTAAGATATATTTGTTGGGATAAAGAAGATAAATTAGAAAAACGAAGAAGCTTTTATTTAGGCTAAATATATACAATTTTACAAAATAAAAATGTGTAAATTGAATTATTTTTTCATTATAGAAAAATATTGATATGTATATTAAAAAATCAATATAAAATCTACATATTCAATATAAAAAATTAATTTAACAGAATTAAGTCATTTAGTAAAATTCGCAAGGAGGTGTTTTAAGTGGCTGAAAGAGCAAAAATCATTATCAATGAATATACAGCGTTAGAAATTCTACGTCAAAAAAATATTGATTTTGATAAATTTTTTACAGGGGATTTAAAAACATTTTGTATTGTTGCAAAAAAAGAAATAGATAGATTAAATTATGATTTATCCGAATATAAGAGAATTAATAATAAAACTTTTAGTGATTATGATGATGTTTGGAAAGACAATGTACTTCTAACTCAAAAAATAAAATATTTAGAAAACCTAATAAAAAGCATTTGTTTGCATAATAAGCTTACTGAAGAACAAAAAAAATTATTATATAGCATAATCCCTTTTGAAGAAATGGAACTTTAGATATGGATTATGAAGACTTAGTAACAAATAACACAAAATTAGTATATTTAGTTCTAAAAAAAATAATGGATGGTGAATGCTTATGACTATATATGAGGCAAATCGTGAAATAGAAGAAATTGAAAATGAAATTAACTTTCTACGCGAATTACAGGAATTAGCATTTGAAAGCACACAGCCTAAGGCTATAAGAACCACAGATATTATTATTAAAACAAATTCAAAAAATAAAATGTATGACAAATTAGATTATTCTATAGACAAAATAGAACCACAAATAAAAGTATTAACACAGAGGTTAAGAATATTAAAAGACTATGTTAATAAATATTATAAAATACTTGAAACTTATGATCCTGATGTAAAAAAAATAATTATACTACGTGAAGAAAAAAAGATGACATGGCAAAAAATATCGCAGGCTTGCCATTATTCAGAAAAAGCATGCAGATACAAATATAACGAATATAGAAATGGAGGTAAACATATATGATAAAAAAAATTATATTAGTTATTGTTATTTATTTTTTAGGAATTTTAACACCATTAATAACGCAAAGTATACATGAAGAAAAATTAAAATCAAATGTTATTTATGATGTTAAAATCATTGCAGAAAAAATTAATCTACGTACAGATATAGGCTTAGACACAAAAATTGTAAAAGAGGTATATAAAGATGAAATATTTAAAGTAATAAAATATTACGAAGGCAATCTTTATAACTGGTATAACATAATTTATGATGACAATAAAACTGGATGGATAGCAAGTAATAAAAATGATTCATGGGTAGAAGTTATAGAAAAAAAGTGTGAATAATATGAAGGTAAAAAACAAAGGAGAGATAAAAATGTCAATAATAGATTTATTAAATAAAATAGCAAATGGTGAAGAATTACCACAGAAAATAAACTATGACGGAAGAATTTATAATTATGAAGATAGGGATTATTTTTCTAGTGATTATGGTTATTTATTTGATAGGTACAATGTATCAGGAATGTTAAATGATGAAGTAGAAATCCTAGAAGAAGAAAAGAAAATACCTGAAAAATTAGATATAAAAGATATTTATAGTTGTGATGATTATCAGCAAATACATATAAATTTTAAATCTACTTGGAATAAAATCAATTCAATAATAGATTATCTTAAAAGCAAAGGAGAATAAGTATGAATTACTATGAATGGTTAATATTAAAGAATATTATAGCAATTATATGTTTTACTATATTAGCAATAGTCTTTAATAAATGGTGGATTATATTCTTTAGTGTCATATTCTTAACATTATTTGAAAGCAAAGGCGAGTAATAATGTTAGTGTTGCCAATCAAAAACAAATGGTTTGATATGATTAAATCGGGTGAAAAGAAAGAAGAATATAGAGAAATTAAACCATATTATAATGTCAGATTCGGTTTTATAGATGATGATAATTTAAAAATTCATACAATCCAAGTTTGTAAAACAATTAAATTAAGAAATGGTTATTCTAAAAACAGTCCAAACTTGGAGTGTAAAGTTAAAATAATAAAAGGTTATGGCAAACCTGAATGGGGAGCAGAACCTAATAAATTATATTATGTATTAAAAATATTAAGTGTGGAGGAATTCAAAAATGGAACTATGGATTAGAAGTCAAGATAAATTTGATTTAGTGCCTATTAATAACCCAATTAGCATATTAGAAGATGAATATTTTGATGGATTAGAAAAGCAATATCAAAAATATAATTTAACTTATAACAATAAAAAATTAGGAGTATATAATTCATTAGAAAGAGCATTAGAAATATTAGATCAAATCCAAAATATATTAATTTTAAAAGATATATATAAATCCGATAGAGAGTTAGTTTTAAAATCTTGGGAAAATATTGATGAAGAGCAAATAAAAATAGCAAGAGAGCGAATGATTGTATATGAAATGCCAAAGGAGTAGAATATGATAAAAATAGTAGATAATGTAGATTTAAAAAAATTAGAAAAGTTTGGGTTTGATTTAGAACAAACAAAAGATAAAGACGATTTAATATGGGGATTTGATAGTGGTTTATTATTTTATAAAGATAGTAGAATAATAATACTTCCGTGGAGCAATCAAAATACAGCATTAAATACATTATATGACTTAATAAAAGCAGATTTAGTAGAAAAGGTAGGTGAGTAATAATGAAAGATGAAATAAAAGAAATATTAGATAATCAAAAATTAATAAATGTAGAAAATGATTATGAAAGAATAATATTTGAATACCTTGCTAATAATTGTAGTGAATTTGATGATGAACATATAAAACAATTAGTCAATTTAAAGGTTGAACAGTATAAACAATCATTAGATTACATAACTAATTTACAAGATAGAATAAATAAAGCAATAGAATATATAGATAATCGTTGTTTAGACGAATATGGTTATGTTGGTTACGGTGATGATTTAAATCCTAGAAGATTAGTAAATATATTAAAAGGAGAAGATGAATAAAGATGATTGTAATAATTTTAACTTTGATATATTTATTAGCTGCAACTGTTTTTATGATTGTACTAACGATTGAAGTGATTAAATCTGATATGGAAATAAAAAGTGATTTAAATCCACAAACAAATCATTTAGATTTTATAAAAAAACTAGCAAAAATTCAAAAAAGAAAGGAGGTAAAAAATGGCAGATTACATTGTTGTTCAAGAAAATGAAAAATTATTTCCGGGTATAGCAAAATTAAATAAATTATATGTAAAACCAAGCCCAGATTTTACTGAAAAATATGAAATTATAAATGATAATGAAACTATGGGAATATATACAACAGAAAAAAGATGTATGGAAATTATCCAAGATATTATAGATTGCTTTGATTCATTTGATACCAATTTTTTTAAAATGCCAAAGGAGTAATGAGATGAAATTTATATTATTTTTATTGATAGCATTTATTGTTGGTTTTATATTGGGTGCGATTTTAGGTTCAAGTAAATTTGGATCTTAACAAATATTACCATCTATTTACCACTTTTTTTTAGTACAATAGTATTGTAGGATAATGTAATAGTCCTATGATATGTTTAACCTCATATGCTAACGGGTTGCTTTATAGCAGCCTAAAGTGAATATTATTTATATTCATTTCAGGGTGCTTGTAAGCACGGTTCATTGATTATCCTTTCTTTCTAGCTACTTTTTATAGGTAGCGTTGAGTAGATATAATATATAAGTCTATACAACGAGTAATATTCTTGATGACTTATAAAAGGTAAAAACTAACGGTGGTGACTTTAGAATATTGAAATCCATCTACCCGAGTATATTTATTCAATGGTGCTTATAAAAAAGCACAATACATCTCAGCCAAGAGTTGATGATGTCCTAACCACGAGAAATCGTGAGTTGTGCAAGTCATATATTGATTACGATTGATATATGCCACTATCTTTTATAGGTAGTGTACTGATGATATAAGCAATGAGTAGTTATAGAGATATAACGAAACTAGATAATAAACCTTATCGGGTTCGGTAAAGAAGTTTTTAATAGTCGACTATTAATATTAAAACGGAGCAAACTTTATAATAGATTTAGACTTCTCGCTAGATATATCATTAGTACAGTACTTATAAAAAGTACTAAAATTATTATTAGTGTTAGGTGTGAGAAACTCTTTCATATGATTTGAAATTGAGCACACACGATGCTGTCTTTTTTAGGCAGCATAGAGTAAATATACCCCTGAAAAAGCCATAACACGTTATTTACTCTATGATGTCTAAAATAGATATTTTTTATTTTACTTATAGGAGGTTAAAATATGCAAAAAAAAATTAAAATAGGGAATAAAGAATACTTAATGTCAGCAAGTGCATTTACGCAGTTTGCTTATAAAAATGAAACTGGCAGATCCTTTTTAAAAGATATAAAACAACTTGCTAAATTCGAAAATTCTCAAATAACTATTGAAAATATTGAAGCATTAGATGAAATTACTAATCTTATATTTCCAGTAGCTTATGTAATGGTCAAAGAAGCAGATTCGACTCAGATAACAGATTATGAAGGCTTTTTAAAAAGTATAGATGACATATATTCAGATGGTGTTGATTGGATTTCATCTGTAATATTATTAGCATGCTCTCCCATATCAGGGCAACTACAAAACATTAAAACTACCACAAAGTAAAATTGGTGTAGATGAATATGAAGTAGTTGCATTAGCTAAAAGATTAGGAATAACACTAGAAGATATGAAACAAATGTCATTTGTTAGTTTGATAAACATATTGCTATCAAGTGTTGAAGAACGCGAAAATATAGCAAGTCAAGAAGACATAGATAGGATGTTTGGATAATATGATACCAAAAAAAATACATTATGTATGGTTAGGTAAAGGCAAGAAAAATGAAAGAATACTCAAATGTATCGAAAGTTGGAAAAAATATATGCCTGATTATGAGATAATAGAGTGGAATGAAACAAACCTACCTAAAATCAACAATTTTTTTTATCAAGCATATGAAAACAAAAAATGGGCTTTTGCTAGTGATGTAGCAAGGCTTTTTATTTTATACAACTATGGTGGAATATATATGGATACAGATGTAGAACTATATAAACCATTAGATGAATTCCTAAACCAAGATGGATTTATAGGATTTGAAGATAAGCATTACTTATCAACAGCAACAATAGGCTCAATTCCAAAGAATCCAGTAATTAAGACAATATTAGACTTATATAGTAGTATAGATTTTAAAAAATATGATATATGGACTGATTATATTAAATATCAAGAAACATCACCATGTATCTACACAAATATATTTGAATTATTAGGATTAGAAAGAGATATAGATAAAGAACAACACATTAAACATTTCTCAATTTATCCTAGAAGCTATTTCCATACACAAAATGAGGGATATGCTTATCATTCGTGGAATGGGAGCTGGTAATATGATAGAACATGATAATGTGATATATTTAACTGATATATCAATAATAGGTGGTGTAGAAACATTTATAAATGAACTATGTAAAAAGTATCAAGATAGAGATATATGTGTAGTATATAAAACAGCACACCCAAATCAATTAAAAAGATTAAAAAAATATTGTCATTGTTATAAATTAGAGCAAACCACAAAAATCAAATGTAAAGTAGCAATAATAAATTATGATAGTACAATAATAAACCACTTAAACGAAGATGCCAAAGTATATCAAGTAATACATGGCGATTATTCAAGTGGTTTTTATGATAGAATACCCGGAGATAAAAGGGTATATAAATACATAGGAATAACAAAGTATATATGTGAAACATATCCCAAAGTAAGTGGATATAATAACATAATGCTAGGATATAATCCTTTAACAATAGATAAAAATGAAAAAACACTTATATTATTAAGTGCCACAAGACTATCAAAAGTTAAGGGAAAAGATAGAATTATAAAGTTAGGTAATGAACTTAACGAACAGGGAATAAACTATATATGGTTTATATTTACAACTGATAAAGAAGAAATAGATAATCCTAACATAGTATATATGAAACCAAGATATGATATAGGTAATTGGATAGATATGTGTGATTATCTAGTACAATTAAGTGATACAGAAGCATGTAGTTATTCAATAAATGAAGCACTATATAGGAATAAGCCTATCATAGTGACACCACTACCATACTTGGAAGAAATAGGATATAAAGATGGAACAAATGGTTATACAATAGACTTTAATTGTGGGAACATAAAAGAAGTAGTAAAAAAGATAACACAAATACCAAAGTTCGAATTCAAACCTATGGAAGATATATATAGTAAAATACTAACAAATAAGCCAAGTAGATATAAGGAGGAAATAAACATGAAAGTAAAAGTTAAATGCATTCTAAACTATTTTGATATGGAAGAAAACGAAAGAAAAGTAAGAACACCATATGAATATTATGAAGAACCAGATAAACACCCAAATAGATGTGAATGGATAACAACACTAGAAAGAGCTAATCATCTAATTGAACGAGGCAAAGTAGAAATAATAGAATACATAAAAGAAGAAAAGAAAGAAAATAAAAAGACACCAGTTAAAACAGAGAAAGCAAAAAGAAAATGAGTTATGGCATAAGGAAAGACTTTTATCATAGCAAAGTTTGGAACGTTATTAGGAAAAATATTTGGTTAAAACAAAATCTATTATGTAATAGATGTCATAAACCAGTATACGTAGATGGTATCAGTGAATGGATACCAAGAGAAAAACGTAGAACCGGAATAGTTCATCATAAGATATATCTTGATAATAGCAATATATACGATGATAATATATCATTAGATGAAAATAATTTAGAAGGACTTTGTAAAGAGTGTCATGAATCAGAGCATCATCAAGATATTTCCAAGCGAAGTGAGTATATTTTTGATGAAGAGGGCAATTTGATCCCAAAAAGCCCCCCTGGTTAGGGTACACACTCAAGTAGTTAGAGGAC
>CAZVUP010000020.1:0-27683 GCA_964630365.1 uncultured Muribaculaceae bacterium | reverse complement strand
ACTATATGTATATTTATTGTTTATGGGTAGCAGGTAGTTTTAAAGGAAAAGGTATTGGTAAAGAATTATTAGAATATGCTACCCAAGATGCCAAATCTAAAAAAATGAGTGGAGTTTGTACATTGGTATCACAAAAGAAGAAACCATTTATTGGAGATAAGAAATTCTTTGAACATTATGGATTTAAAGTTGTAGATACAATCAATGATTACGAATTAATGGCTCTTTCTTTTGATGATAAAGAAACACCTAAGTTTAGTGATACAGCTCGTAAGATGGCAATCGATAGCCAGAATTTTACTATCTACTATTCTAATGAATGTCCTTATGTAGAATATGAAGTAAAAGAATTATCTGATTATGCAAAAGATAAAAAAATTAAGTTAAATTTTATAAAAATAGATTCATTAGAAAAAGCAAAAAATGCTCCATGTGTATTTAATAATTGGGCAAACTTTTATAAAGGAAAATTTGTTTCAAATACGATATTAAATGCAAATGCATTTGAAAAATTATTAAAATAAATAGGAGTAATAAGATGGCTACTACAAAAGATTATAGGGATTTTGTTTTAGAACAATTAAACTTATTAGATAATATAACTTGTAAGTCTATGATAGGAGAATATTTACTTTATTATAATGGAGTATTATTTGGTGGTATTTATGATGATAGATTACTTGTAAAAATAGTTGAAAGTAATAAAAAATATAATATGCAGGAATCTATTCCTTATGAAAGTGCTAAACCAATGTATCTTGTAGATGATATAGATAACAGGACGGTATTAAGAGATATAGTATTAGATACTTACAAAGATTTAAAGAAATAGAATAATCATAATAGATGTATTAAATAGATTTTTTGAGTAAGAAACAACAATTTAAAAGGAAAATATTAAAGAATGCTATAATAATACATATATTGAATAGTATCATTTAAATGGGTGGTTTATATGAAAATAATTAAAGATGATAATTACTTTATGAATTATGCAATAAATTTATCATCAAATGCCAACTGCATTAAAGGCAAAGTTGGAGCAATCTTAGTAAAAGATAATAAAATTATTGCAGAAGGTGTTAATAGTGTCCCTAATGGAATAACACCATGTACAGAAGAAACATGTTTAAGAAAAACACTTAATTTAAAAAGTGGAGAAAATCAAGAATTATGCTTTGTAGTTCATGCAGAACAAAATGCTTTGATAGATGCCTTAAACAATAAAATAGATGTTAAAGATAGCGTTCTATATGTAACAAAACAGCCATGTATAATCTGTGCTAAAATGATTATAAATGCTGGCATTAGAAAAATTATATATTTAAAAGCATATCCTGATAAATATTCAGAGAGTTTATTAAAAGAAGCAGGAATTGAAATAACTAAATTTGTAGGAGAAGTAGATAATGAAGAAAATGGAATTAGAAGTTAAAATACTAGATATTGATAAGGATAAATTTATAGATAAGATTAAATCGATGGGTGCAACATTAAAAAAGGAAACTAAACAATATTTATATACTTATGATTTGCCAACTATATATGGTAGATTTATTGATATTAAAACTCAATTAAAAGATCATGAAAGTGATATTAAGTATGAGACAGCACTTGAAAAATTAAAATTATTATTTTTTGAATTGGATAACCTTTTAACAGAAAAAACAAAAAAAGAATTAAGTAAAATTATTGGTGAAGATAATACATCCTGTCTATGTTTAAAAGATAATTTATTTGATTACTTAGATAATAATAAATTTATTGAATTTATAAACAAATTTCATAATAATTCAAAAAAATGGATAAGAGTAAGACAAACAAATGATAAGACTACAATAGCAGTAAAACATATTCTAGCTCCCAATGAAACAAACATCCAGCAAATGTTAGAAACTGAAATTGAAGTTCCAAACATTAAAGAAGCAAATAATTTACTTGAAGCATTAGGCTATGCTTATAAAAGCTATCAAGAAAAAGAAAGAATTACCTACGTCTTAGATGACTATGAATTAGATATAGATACATGGCCTGGAATACCTACATATGTTGAAGTAGAAGGAAAATCTGAAACTGATTTAGAAAATATATTAAATAAGTTAGATTATTCAATAAAAGATACAGTATCATGTACTGCCGATGAGATATATGAAAAATATGGATTATCAATGTTTGATAGTCGTGAAATAAAATTCGAAAATTATGATAATTAAATTTATTAGATATATTTAAAGATTTAAATAAGTCTTTTATGATAGATAAATATTGTATATGTACTATGATATAATAAAGATGGGAGCTGATATTATGGAACAATTCTTTTTAGAAAGACCTTCAAACACCAGAAAAGAAGAAATAATTGAATATCTTAATGAATTTGTTGAATATAAATCTAATATTAATGGAACTGGTTCATTAGATAAACTATTAGAAGGATATAGTTTTGAAGAAGCACTTGAAAACTGTTTAAATATGGAAAATGAAGACTATGCCAGAAAAAAAGGAAAATGTCCAGGTAAGACATTTTTACTTATAAGAGAAAGTGATAATAGAATAGTAGGTACAATTAATATTAGATGGAATCTAAATGAGGCAATGTTAAGATTTGGTGGTCACATAGGTTATGGAATAAGACCCACTGAACGTAGAAAAGGATATAATAAAATAAATCTATATTTAGGTATGCTTGAGGCTAAAAAAGTCGGCTTGGATAAAGTAATGCTAGATTGTGATGTAAATAATCTAGGATCAGACAGAACGCTAAAAGCACTAGGCGGAAAACTTGAGCGAACAGAAATTGATCCAGTAGATGGAGTTTTAACAAATGTCTATTGGTTTAATGTTGAAGAGACAATAAACAATTATAAAGATTTATATGAACCAAGTATATATCAGCAAAATATAAAATTATATAAATAAATTAGGAGGCTATTATGCTAAGCTATGAGGGAATATTTTTTGATGAAGAAACAACAAAGCTTCTGCAATCACTAGAACCAGAACATTTAGAAAAAACAAGTGATGAACTTCATTGCACATTTAAATATCGACCAGTACAAGATAAAATATTTGATGAAATAGTAGGAAAAGAAGTAGAATTATTAGTAATAGGTTATGGCAATGATGGTAAAAACAGTGGATTTCAAGTCCAACTACCAGAATGGATAATGGAATATTACATAAATTATGATGAAGATATACCGGAAAAGTTAAAGGTACCACATATTACAATATCACTTGCTAAAGATGCAATAGCAGCAAAAACTAAAGATTTAAGTTTTAGACCATTAATAAAACCATTTAAAATAAAGGGAAAATTTGGTTACTGGATTAAAGAAAAAGGTAATGGATATACATCATATGAACCATATAAGAAAAAGGTTCTACAATAACAGATTATTAAGTTTTATAAATCTGATATAGTATAATATGAATTATGTTTTTTTATAAAAACTTAAACTAAATATACCCCCTCATTTACATTTTTTAATAAATATTCTATACTTTTAATGGTGGTAATCAAATGGAAAAGTGTTGCAAAAAAACTAAAAGAAATACTGAAGAGAAAAAACAATTGCTAAATAGAATTAATAGAATATCAGGACAAGTTAATGGTATTAAAAAAATGCTTGAGGATGATGATTATTGTAATGATATCTTAATTCAAATAATAGCGGCTGAAAAATCATTAAAAAGTTTAGCGAACATAATGTTTGAGAACCATATTTATCGTTGTGTTTCAAATGACCTAGAAAAAGGTAATATGGAAGTAATAGATGAATTAACAAGCTTATTTAAAAGATTCAATGATTAGGAGGAATAATAATGTCAAAGAAGAAATGTAATTGCTCACCAGATTGTACATGTGGTTGCCAAGAAGGTAAAGAATGTACTTGTGATAAGAACTGTACATGTGGCTGCCAAGATGGAAAAGAATGTACTTGTGATGAAAATTGTACATGCGGCTGTCACGACGGTAAAGAATGTACTTGTGAAAAATAAAAAGAGGATAAATAAGATATCCTCTTTTTATATAAAAAAATATATTGACTAATATGCTATAATATATATGTATTCATAGATAGAAAATAAATGTAATACAAAAGGTGGTAATATGGAAAAATTTTATTTTGAAGAGCCAACTATTGAAAGAAAAAAGGATGCATTAGACTATCTTCAAGAACATGTTAATACCAAATCTGCAATAAATGGAACCGGAGGATTAAATAGATGCTTAAATGGGATGACTTATGAAGAATGGTTAACTAATATAATAAATAGAAAAAATATAAATTATCTTGAAAATCAAGATCTAGTTCCAGAAACAACTTTTTTTACCATCAGAGAAAGTGATAATAAAATAATTGGTATGGTAAATTTTAGACATGGACTAAATGATAAATTATACAGAATAGGAGGCCATATAGGTTATGGAATTCGCCCATCTGAACGAGGAAAGGGTTACTCTAAAATACAGCTTTATTTAGCACTAATTGAAGCTCAAAAGATTGGTCTAGATAGAGTTATGGTTAATTGTCTTAATACAAATGAGGTATCAGAAAGAACCATTAAAGCATTAGGAGGTATATCTGATGGACAAGAATATGATAAGGAAAAAGATAGGATTATAAATGTATACTGGATAAATGTAACAGAGTCAATAGAAAAAAACTTTGATAAATATTCTAAATATTTACTTTCAAAAAACAATACAAATTATAAATAGTATGGTGATAAAATGAGTGAAATTGTTAACAAAATGCAAAAAGAAATTATTGATAGAGCCAATAATTTTGAAAAACAAACTAAAGGAACAAAGGATGAATATAATATTTATAGAGAACATATTCAATATGTATATAAATATGTTTTATTCCTATCTAAAGGAAAAAATGTTAATTTAGAAGTGCTTGAATTAAGTGCATTATTACATGATATTGCGATGACTAATCAAAGTCTTGATAGAGCAAAACATAATGAAGATGGTGCTCTTATTGCTGAAAAACTACTAAGAAATAATAATTATCCAGAAGATAAAATTGCAATGGTTAAAAAATGTATTTTAAATCATAGTAGTAAAAGAGCTGAATATAGAACAACAGAAGAAGAAAAAATACTTGTAGACGCTGATTGCCTATCACATTTTGATTCAATAGAAAACCTATATTCGTTAGCACACAATGTCATGGAATTAAATGAAAAAGATACTATAAATTTCATTAAAGAAAAACTTACTAGAGATTACAATGAAATAAGTGATGATTTAAAAGTATTAATTCAATCTAAATATGATAAGATAATGAATGCCAAAAGTATTCAAGAGATATTAATATAAAAAAATAGTTGTAGGAGTGATAATATGAATAGTGATATCAAAGAACTTGAAAAAAGAATAACTGATATAGAAAAAAGAAATAAAAGAGTTGAAGGAGATAAAGCCTGGGAAACATCTACTTTAAGAAAAATATTGATAATTATATTAACTTATATTTTTGCTGTTCTTTATTTAAAAATTGCTGATACTACTAATCCATTTTTTGGAGCAGTAGTTCCATGTGTTGGTTTCTTTTTATCTACACAAACATTGAACATAATAAAAAGAGAATGGCTTAATAGGAGAAAATAATGAAAGGCGAATTATATAATTATCAAGGACAACTTCTTACTCAAGCAGAAATATCAAGATTAGAAGGGATAAATAGGGCAACATTAGCTGATTGGTATAAAAAAACGGGAGATATGGCTCTAGCAGTTGCGGGCGCAAAAAAATCTTTAGCTCAAAGAAACATTAACTATAATGGGGAAATATTGAGCCTAAAAGCAATTTCCCAAAAAGAAAATATTAAATTTGAATCATTAAAAAAATTTTATGAACAAACGAATGATATTTATGAAGCGGTACGACTAACAAAAGAAGCTCAATTAAAAAGAAATGGATCTATATTATATAATGGAAAAATGATGTCCACATCTGCTATAGCTTTAGAAACAGGGATAGAAAGACATTCTTTAGCAAAACATTATGAACAAACAAATGATATTTATGAGGCCATACGTTTAACAAAAGAAGCACAATTAAAGCATCATGGTACAATTGAATATAAAGGTTCAATTATGACTATAACTGCTATAGCAGAGTTAGAAGGAATAAAAAAAGAGACGTTGAAAGAATATTATGAAATATATGGAGATATTGAAAAGGCAGTTTTTATTACAAAAGAGTCACAATTGAAAAGAAAACAGGCTTTATTAAAAGGAAAAAAAGCTTCATATGAAGAATTGGCCAGAGAATTAAATATATCTGTAATTGAATTAGCTAAAATGATAAATTCTGGAGTAACAATAGATTCACTATCAAAAAGAACAAAGAAAGGTATCAAAAAAGAAAATCAAATAAAGTATGATGAAGATAGCTTATATAGGTATTGCTTAGAACACTCCTATAATTATTGGATAATAATTCATTTAATAAAAGTATATGATAAAACTCCTAGTGAAGCTATTAATTATTATTTAGAAAATGGGCAAAAAATACCTACAAAATGGATATATGAAAAATATGGCTTATTGTTTAAATATTTAGCTTTGAACTTTGGATTAGATTCTAATAGAATCATTAAAATAATGAAAGATAATAATTGTGATATAGAAGATGCAATTACTAAATTAGTATTTGTTACTAATAATGGAGATTTCAAAAAAGCAGAAATAGATTGGCTAGAAGAATTATATAAATTTGTAAAAGATCTATCACCAAAAGAATACTTAGAAGCAAAAGAAACTTTCTTCATTACAGAAAGAGAAGAAAAATTTTTAAATAGAAAAAAAGAAATAATTGAAAAAATTATGCGCCAATTATTATTATTTGAATTTACTAATATACTAGAATCTTGGCCAATTAATGAATTATTAGAAATGATGGAAGTATATAATATTACAGAAGAAGAAAAAAAGTCTATAGTATTAGATTTATATTCACCGTTTAAAAGTATGATAATTGATCCAACAGAACAATATAGAGAACGAAACACAATGATAAAAAACATTATAACAGATACAACAATAAGTACCGAAGAAGTATTATCTAATAATGATTTAAGTGATTCAGAAAAAGAAGAAATATTAAAAAAGAAAGAAATCATGAATAAAATACTCCCACCAAGAGAAACAAATAAGACAATATTTTAAAAATGTTATAAAAGTCCGTAGCGAGGACTTTTTTTTATCATAATAGTAAATACTATTGACATATATCAAAATATAGAATACAATATTATTGTATTAATCAAATAACACAGTGAGGTGAATTATGGATTTTACTTTTGATAATAACATACCTATATATATTCAAGTCCTAGAATATATGAAAATATATCTTATTTCCGGAGTCTTTAAATGTGGAGAAAAACTTCCATCTGTTAGAGATTTCTCCGCAACGTTTAAAGTTAACCCTAATACGATGCAAAAAGCTTTAGCTGAACTAGAAAGTATGAATCTTATATATACAGAAAGAACAAACGGTAAGTTTGTTACGAAAGACGAAAAGCTAATTGAAAAATTAAAAGATGAGTATGCACTAACTTTAGCTAAAAGTTATTTTCAAGGTATGAAAAAAATAGGACTAGGTAAGGCCGATTCAATAAGATATTTAGAGGAGATAGATGAATAATATGAAACTTTTAGAAATTAATAATTTAAATAAATCATTTGATAATAAAGTCATACTTAAAGATATTAATCTAAACATAAAAAGTGGAAAAATTATTGGTTTATTAGGCAAAAATGGTGCCGGTAAAACTACACTAATTAAATTAATAAATGATTTATTAACTCCAACTAGTGGAGAAATACTAATTAAAGGAAATAAAGTAGGTGTAGAAACTAAAAAGATTGTTTCTTACCTACCAGAAAGAACATATTTGAATAAGCAAATGAAAGTATCTGAAGTAATTGCTTATTTTAAGGATTTTTATGAAGATTTTGATGAGAAAAAAGCGAAGAAACTGTTAGAAGATTTAGATTTGGATATTAATCAATCATTAACTAAAATGAGTAAAGGTATGCAAGAAAAAGTTCAATTAGTTCTTGTCATGTCAAGGAATGCTGATTTGTATATTTTAGATGAACCACTTGGTGGAGTAGATCCAGCAACAAGAGATTATATCCTAGACACTATTCTTTCAAATTTTAGTGAAAATGCTAGCGTCATAATTTCAACTCATTTAATATCAGATATAGAAAGAATATTAGATGAAGTAATATTTATTGATAAAGGTAAAATAGTATTACAAAGTGATGCTGATAAGTTAAGAAAAAAAGAAAATGGTTCAATAGATGAAATATTTAGGAGGATGTTCAAATGTTAAATAAATTATTAAAATATGATTTGAAATACATGATCAGAAATATGAGTATCTTCTATATATTGGCAATATTCTTTTCTATTACAACTAGAATTTTCTTCTCCTTAGACCAAACTTTTATGATAAAATTACTGGGTCAAATAAGCGTCGGCTGTATGTTTTCTATAGTAGCAAGTATCTTAATAAATACAATGATGCGTAGTTGGATAAGATTTAGAGATTCTATCTATAAAGATGAAGCTTATTTAACTCATACGCTCCCTGTTACTAAAAATAATATTTATAATTCAAAGTTTATTCAAACATTGGTATTTTTTGTAGTTGGCTTTTTAATTATACTATTAAGCTTATTTATTACCTATTACACAAAAACTAGATGGTTAGAATTAAAAAATATTATTAACAGTATTACAATGGGTTTAGAGTTTAATACCATAATATTTATTATCTGTTTTTTAACAATTGTTTTCTTAGAAGTATTTAATGCTATTCAATGTGGCTTCTTAGGAATAATTTTAGGATATAAAAGAAATAGTTCAAAGATAGGTTTTTCTGTATTATTTGGCTTTATAGCTTATTTACTATCCCAAAGTATTGTTTTATTATTAGTATTTATTGTTGGATTATTTGATAGTAGTATTATGAATTTATTTACAAGTAATGTATTATTAAACACAACTTCCCTTAAATTACTTATCTTTTTAGCAATACTATTCTACTTAGTAATAATCACATTAATGAGTTTACTATGTAAAAAAGAATTTAATAAAGGTGTTAATATTGAATAAGACTATTTTTAATAAATAGTCTTTTTATAATATAAAATATGCTACAATATAGATGAAAGTATGGTGGAAATATGATAGAAATAAAAAATATATCAAAAGAATTCGAAAAAGACGTAGAAAAAGGCAAGAAAATAAAGTTTTACGCCGATAAAGATCTATCTTTTGAAGTAAAAGACGGAGAAATACTAGGACTACTTGGTCCTAATGGTGCTGGAAAAACTACACTATTGAGAATGATAGCTGGTATTATGCAACCGACTAATGGTGAAATATTAATTGATAAAAAAAGCTATATTAAAGATGATATAGAAGTAAAAAAAAGTATTGCTTTTTTATCCGGTAATACAAAATTATATAAAGATATTTCATGCATAGAATTATTAGAAATGTGTGCCTCTTACTATGAAATGGATAAATCTACAGTTGCTAAGAGAATAAATGAAGTAGTAAAAAGATTTGATATGTCTTCATTTAAAAATCAAAGAATTGGAAATTTATCTACAGGACAAACTCAAAGAGTAGGAGTAGCAAGATGTGTACTACATGATCCTCATAATTATATTTTGGATGAAGCTACATCTGGTTTAGATATAATATCTAGCCAAGTAATATTAGACTTTATTAAAGAAGAAAGAGATAAAGGAAAATGTATTATTTATTCGACTCACTATATGGAAGAAGCAGAAAATATATGTGATAGAGTAGTTTTAATCAATAAAGGTAAAATTATTGCTATCGGAACACCTGCCCAAATAGTTAAAGATACCAAAACTACGAATATAAGAGAGGCTTTTTTCAAACTTATAGGAGGTGCCAAAAATGAAATGGAATAATATTAAGACAACAATATTTAAAGAATTAAGAGGAATTGTAAGGGATAAAAAATCATTACAAAAATTAATTTTATATCCTCTAATGATACCATTAGTAATATTCTTATTTGGTGTATTGTTTGATTCAGTAAGTGATTCAAAATATAAGGTAGGGGTTAACTATGAACTAAGTACAGAAGAAAAAGAAATAGTAAAAAAAATAGAAAATATGTCTCTTGAAAAATATGATAATAAAGAAGCCCTAGAAAAAGCCTACAATGAAGGAGAAATATATGGCTATATTATAAAAAATGATAATACTTATACTATATATTCTGATACATCTCAAAATAGTGGTGAAATAATTGCATCTATGGCAACTTCTTATTTAAACTCATATAACAGAATGTTAGGATATCAATATCTAACAAATAACAATATTGATGCCAATAAAGTATTTAATAGTATTTTGATAGAAGAGGAATCTTTAACAGAAAACGATACTGATGTTATGGCAACTACAATCTTCAGTTTAATAATGACATACTTAATAATGATCGTTGTTATGGTATGTGTAGTAGTTGTAACAGATGCAACATCTGGAGAAAAAGAAAGAGGAACATTAGAGACAATTTTAACATTTCCAATCAAAAGTTCAGAGTTAGTATTAGGTAAGTATCTAGCAACATCAATCCTAAGTTTTATAATTGGAACAATAGCTTATTTATCAGCAATACCTACATTCTCTATTGGAAAAAGAATGTTTACTTCATATGAAGAAATAGCTTTTAATACAGATATAAAAACAGTATTACTAGTTATATTTGTAATATTTTTAACAGCCCTTTTATCATCTGGTGTATGTATGATGTTAACAGGAAAGGCCAAAACATATAAAGAAGCTCAGTCTTCCCTTCAATTTATTACTATTTTACCAATGATCCCATATTTCTTAAAATTTATGGAAATAGATAATTATATTTTCAATATAATACCAATAGCTAATTGCGGAGGCGCCTTAAATGATATAGTCGCTAATACTATAAATAGTAATACATTATTAACTATTATCTTTACAACTATCGTCTATATTGTAGTAATACTACTATATATATCGAAACAATATAAAAAAGAAGAAACACTATTTTCATAGTTAAAAGGAGTTAAATATGAATTATATTATTAGAAAAATGACTAAAGAAGATTGTGCAGATGTAACTCATGTAATTACTGTTGCTTGGAATGAAACATATAGAGGAATAGTCCAGGATGAAATACTAGATAATATGTATTTAAATGAAAAAGAAAGAACAGAAAAATCAAAAGAAAGATTTGATGAACTAAATAATCATCAGTTTGTCTTAGAAGTTGCTAATAAAGTAGTAGGTTATATGAATGTTGGTTTAACAGAAGAGAAAGATTTTACAAATTGTGGAGAAATATATGCTATCTACATAATAAAAGAATATAAAGGTAATGGATATGGAAAAAAACTCATTGAAGAAGGTATCAAAGAATTAAAAAGTATGAATTGTGATAAAATGTTAATAAGTTGCTTAGTTGGTAATCCAACTAATGAGTTTTATAAACATATTGGTGGAAAATTAATAAAACAAAGAGTATTTGAAAAATTACAATTACCAGAAAATGTCTATTATTTTGAAAAAATATAAAGGAGATGTTAATTTGCCAAAATATGATAATATTTTAAAATTTTATGAGGATTATTGTAAATTAGAACAAATAAAAAGAACAGGTTGGCTTATGCGAAAAGTTCCAGCAGAAAGACTAGAATCAGTAGGAGATCATACTCTCCAGACAGTGATGTTAGCAAGTGTTTTAGCACGAGAATTAAATATAGAAATTGATTTACTAAAACTAATGGAAATGTTAATGATTCATGATATAGGTGAAATAAAAACGGGAGATGTCGCAAGTGTTGATGTAGATGCTGCTATAAAAAAACAAAATGAATATCTTCATGCATATGAAATACTAAGTTCTTTAAGTGCTGATACTAGAGATTATTATTATTCATTATGGGAAGAAATGAATAAAAAAGAAACGGATCTAGCTAAATTTGCTTATTGTATAGATAAGATTGATGCCGTTATTAAAGCTGGATTATATGAAAGACAATATAATCTAAGTGATTTATTTTCAGAGTTTTATGAATATCAAAAAAATAGACAAACATTCAATGGTAGTTTATTAGATGAATTATTTGAATATCTAGAAAAATATCAATCAATGGATAATAATTCACCAAAAACAATTTAATAATTTACTTAAAAAATTAAATAGGAGGAAATATGAGTGTATTTCATATATTTAAAGAACTAAGAAAAAAAGCAACCCAACCAGCAGAGACAAATGAACAAGAGTTTAAAACCATAATGGAATATGTTGGTAAAGATATTAAAAGTTATAGAACAGAAGAAAACAGATTTATTCTCCTTGGAAGAGAACTAATTGATACATTTAAAGAAGATAACAATCTAAGTATTGACATGGAAAGTATAGTACCATTAATAGATTTATATAATAATGATTATATAGTTTATAATAAAAAAACAGATCAGTTTCAAAAATTTAATACTTTAGATGAGTTGTTTTATGATACAGTACAAAAAGAAGAAATTTTAAAATATATTGATATTATGAACAATGAAGGTAATAGTAATGTCCAATATTTTGGCACTGATAGCTCTAATAATAGTATATATAACTTATTTGATAGATATAGCGATTTATTAGATTGTGATGTTTCTATTGAACCAGCTACTCCAGATGAATTAAATTGTTTTATAAATAATTATCATAAGTATAATATTTTAGATGAAGAAATATCAGATTTGCTAGATTATTATAAACTAAATAATAATGTTTTTAATTATTATAAATGCGATGATATAGCAATTTTTGAATGGTATGATACTGAAAAAAGTCTTTGGCTTGGACAAAAAGATTTATATACATTTAGATATTTTCCAAAGGAAGGAAAATATACAATAGGCGATGCTAGTAGCATATCATTTGGTCCAGACTATGAATTTAAATCTATTACAGAAATGTTAGAAGCATTTATTTCTAAACGAATAAAATAAAAGCACACTTATAGTGTGCTTAAATTATTATAAAAAAAGGAGCAACTGCTCCTATCTATATATAAGAGGATCTTCACACTTTAAGTGAACCTTCCTCAATAATAATATATGCATTAGTTAAAAAATGATACCAAAATAATCAAATTGTTTTAAATAAAATAATATGTTAAAATAAATGTGTATACTATACATAAGGGGAGATAATATGGAACTAAAAGATATTAAAAAAAGTGTTACTACTAATTTAGAATTAATAAATAATATATGGAGGTCACTTTGACATTCCTAAAAAGAAAAAAGAGCTAGAAGAAAAACAAAAAGAAACTGAAATTCCTAATTTTTGGGATGACCCAAAACAAGCCGAAGAAATATTAAGAAATATTAATAATTTAAAAGAAGAAATATCAAATATTGAAAATATAAAAAAAGAATTAGAAGCTAATCTTGATATAATATCAATGTTAGAATTAGAACCAGACCAAGATATGTTAATAGAATTAGAACAATCAACAGAAAACTTAACTAAAAGAGTAGAAGAGTTTAATTTATTAATCTTACTAAATGGTCCATATGACAGCAATAATTGTATACTAGAAATTCACCCTGGTGCTGGTGGAACAGAATCTTGTGATTGGGCTAGTATGCTTTATCGTATGTATCTTAGATGGTGTGAAAAGAAAAATTATAAAGTAACGCTTCTAGACTATCAAGATGGTGATGAAGCAGGTATTAAAAGTGTTTCAATTATGATTAAAGGACTTAATGCTTATGGATATCTAAAAAATGAAAAAGGAGTTCATCGCCTTGTCAGATTATCACCATTTGATTCTAATAATAGGAGACATACTTCTTTTGCTTCAGTCGATGTTACACCAGAAATAGAACAAGATACCTCTATTGAAATAGATGAAAAAGATTTAAAAATAGATGTTTACAGATCAACTGGTGCTGGAGGACAAGGTGTAAATACAACAGATTCTGCAGTAAGAATAACGCATTTACCAACGAAGATTGTTGTAACTTGTCAAAATGAAAGAAGTCAGATTCAAAATAAAGAGCAAGCTCTAAAAGTATTAAAAAATAAGCTTCTTATGAAAAAAATCGAAGAACAAGAACAAGAATTAAATAAAATAAAAGGAACTCAGATGAATATTGATTTTGGATCTCAAATAAGAAGTTATGTCATGCATCCATATTCTATGGTAAAAGATCATCGTACTAATGTTGAAACAAGTAATGTTTCAAAAGTATTAGATGGCGATATAGATGAGTTTATTGAGGCTAATTTAAAAAGGGGAATATAAAATGAATATGTTTTCTAAAAACACAGACTTAATGTTATTAGAATATGTAAGAAAAAAATCAATTATAAGAAGATTACTTCAATTTATGATTGGTTGTTTTTTAGTTTCATTAGCCTACAATCTTTTCATAGCACCTAATGATTTAGTTCCAGGAGGGGTAGGAGGATTAGCTGTTATAGCAAATAATCTATTTGGTACAACTAACTCAACCTTTATCTTAATTACTAATATCATTTTACTAATAGTCTGCTATTTTGCCTTAGGAAAAGAAAAAACCAGAGCTTCTTTATTAGGCTCAATAATGCTTCCTCTTTTTATTAAATTAACAGAAGATTTAAATGTCTGGTTACAATTTGATACATCAAATATACTTTTATCAGCAATCTTTGGTGGAGTCATTTATGGTTTTGGAGCAGGATTAGTGTTTAAAGTTGGTTTTACAAATGGTGGAACAGATATTATTAATCATATCATTACTAAATATGGCAAAGTTAGTCTAGGCAAAAGTATGCTAATGTCAGATGGCTTAATAGTATTATCATCAGGACTCTTTTTTGGACTTAATAGTATGCTTTATTCAATTATAATTTTATACATTATAAGCTTAATTTCAGATAAAGTAGTTTTAGGTATATCTGATAGTAAATTTTTCTACATAATAACTGATAAGGAAGAAGAAGTAAAAGAATTTATTATTAAATATTTAGGACATGGGGTAACGGTTTTTAAAGCAAGAGGAGGCTATAAAAAAGAAACAGAAAATGTTTTAATGGCCGTAATACCAACAAAAGATTATTATAGACTAAAAAATGGTATAAAAGAGATTGATAAAGATGCTTTCTTTATTATTACTGATACCTATCAAGTTTTTGGAGGCGAGTAGATGGAAGATTTAAAAGAAAAAATAGAAAAAAATCATCGCTTGTATAGAGCTATACTTCTAGTACTTGCTATGGTTATAAGTGCCGTACTATATAATTTAATTCTTTTACCTATGAACATTGTCGCTGGAGGAACAAGTAGTATAGCAACAATTACCAAGTATTTATACGATATTGATCCAGCCTTAATGATTTTGTTAATAAATATTGCTTGTATTATTTTTAGCTTTATGTATTTAGGAAAAGAAAGAACAATGGGGACTATTCTTGCCTGCCTAGCTTATCCATTATTAGTAAAATTAACATCTCCATTAGTTAATAGCATTAATTTTGATTTATCTGATGCCTTACTTATGGCCTTATTCAGCGGAATAGTAGGAGGACTATCAAGTGGGTTAATGTACAGAAGTGGTTACTCTATGGGAGGACTACCAATTGTTAACCAGATTTTATATGAAAAGTTTAGAATACCAATTGTTAAAACTAGTATGATAATGAATGGAGCAATTATCCTGATAGGATCACTATTTTTTGGAACAACAAATGCCTTATATGCTCTAATATATCTTTATATCAACAATTTAGTAGTAGATAAAGTATTATTAGGTATTTCCAATAATAAAGCATTCTACATAATTACAGAAAAAGAAGCAGAAGTAAAAAAATACATAATAAAAGACTTAAAACATACAATTACTACATTTGAAGTAAAAGGTGGATTTTTAGACAATAAAAGAAATGTAATGTTAGCAGTAATACCATCACGTGAATATTATAAAGTTACAGAAGGAATTAAAGCTATTGATGAAGAAGCCTTCTTCGTCGTAACTGATGCCTATCAAGTTGAAGGAGCAAAATAATTGCTCTTTTTTACTGTCATATTGTGTATAAATGTCAAGTTATGTTTAATATTGTCCAAAAATATGATATAATGATTTAACTAAGGTGGTGAATTATATAGATGGATTTAATTAGAATTAAGAATGTTGAAAAAAAATATAAAAATGGAGTAACTGCCATCTATGATTTAAACTTAGCAATTGAAAAAGGTTCATTTGTTTTCGTAATAGGTGGATCTGGAAGTGGAAAATCCACATTAATAAAAATGTTATATCGTGAAGAAAAACCAACAAAAGGACAAGTTATTGTAGGTGGATTAGACGTTGCAAAGTTAAAAAATAAGAAGGTTTATAAATTAAGAAGAAAGTTAGGAATAGTATTCCAAGATTATAGATTATTACCAAAGTTAACAGTTTATGAAAACGTAGCGTTCGCTCTAGAATGTATTGGTGAAAAGAAAGATATTATTAGACAAAAAGTTTTAAAAGCTCTTGAAGATGTTGGCTTAAAAAACAAAGTCCATGAATATCCAGATAACTTATCAGGAGGAGAACAACAACGTGTAGCCATAGCTAGAGCAATAGTAAATGATCCTAAGCTTTTACTTTGTGATGAACCAACAGGAAATCTTGACCCAGATATGAGTATGGAAATAATGAAAGTATTGGAAAGTATCAATAAACTACGCGGAACAACAATTATAATGGCTACTCATGATAAAGAAATAGTAAATAAAATGAAAAAACAGGTAATTACTTTAAAAGATGGTCATCTAGTTAAATTTAAACAGAAAGGAACTTATGTCGAATGAAAGTATTTAGAATGTTAGGAAGAAGCATTAGAGATGCCTTTAAAAGTGTCATAAGAAACTTCAGTTTATCTCTTGCTTCAATTTCCTGTATAACAATAACTTTAATAATAGTTGCAGTTGCAATAATAGCATCATACAATGTTCAAAACTTTACTAAAGAAATAGAAAAAGATATGACTATTGTAGTATTTTTGGAACAAGATGCTGATAAAGGTGATGTTAAAGAAGTAGAAAAAGAATTAAAATCAATAAATAATGTTGATAAATACACATTTCAATCAAAAGCTGAAATTAAAGAAAAAATGCAATCTGAATCAGAAGTATTTAATACTATATTAAGCAACTGGGATGATGAAGAAAGTCCATTAAAAGATACTTTTCAAGTAAAAGTAAAAGAAGTTGAAAAAATAAGTAAAACAGCTGAAAAAATAGAAAAATTAGATAAAGTATCAGTAGTAAGATATGGTGAAGGTATGGTTGATAAAATGGTAACAGCTTTCACATCAGTAGAAAAAGTTACTTATGGACTAGTTATTGCCCTAGTTTTAGTAACGGTATTCTTAATTGTTAATACAATTAAATTAACTATATCAGCAAGACGTAGAGAAATAAGTATTATGCGTTTAGTAGGAGCAAGTAATATTACTATAAAAATACCATTTATAATTGAAGGTATGATTTTAGGACTATTTGGCTCAATTGTACCAGTATTAGTAACAACATATGGTTACTTAGCATTCTATAAACATTTTGATGGTTATTTATATTCGCGTTTAATACAATTAATTAAACCGGAACCATTTATTTATCAAACTTCATTAATTGTCGTTGCGATAGGTATTTTAGTTGGTATGATAGGTAGTGCAAGTGCCGTTAAGAGATATTTAAAAATATAATGAAAAATAGATTTTTAGTAATAGTAACAATGTTTTTGACACTTATATCTATGATAGCACTACCAATAGATACTAAGGCCAAAACAGTAGCTCAATTTGAAGCTGAGATTGAAAAATATACAAAAGAACTAGAAAGTAGAAAAGCCAAGATTGCAACAAATGAAGCAGAAATAAAAGAAATAAAAAACAAAATTGCTACAATTGAAGCAAATATTAAAAAAGCAGAAGAAGAGATAGATACACTTCAAGCAGAAATAGAAGAATGTGAAAAAGAAATAGAAAAAAAGAGTGAAGAAAGTAAAAATATTATTGCCTATTATCAAATATCAAATGGTGAAAATGCCTATCTTGAATATGCTTTTGGAGCAGAAGACATAACAGATATGATTTATCGTATTTCAATAGTTGAACAATTAACTGAATATAATGATAATGTTATTAAAGAATTAGATGCTTTAATCAAAAAGAATCAACAAAAGCAAAAAGAATTAGAGGCAAAAAAAGAAGAACTTAATAATCTAAAGAAAGAACTAGAAGAAGAACAATCCCGTATTGCCTTAGATACTTCACAGATTAAAGCCGGAATGCCAAGTATTGAAGAACAGTTAAGAACTGCTAAAAGCCAACTTAGTTATGCTAAAAGCTTAGGTTGTGGAACTAATGAAGATTTAAATAGTTGTATCTACCGTGTAAATCAAAGTAGAGGTGGTGGCGGCAGTAGTGCCTCTGTCCCAAGTACCAATGGTTTTTATCGTCCAATGGAATATGGCTATGTTACTCAAGGATATTCAGGTTGTATCGAATATATTACTTGGAAAGGTGTCTGTGAGGGTCATATTGGAATGGACCTATCAAGTTCAAATAAAAGTATTCCAATTTATCCAATTGCTGATGGTGTTGTAACAGATGTATATCATGATCCAGCAGGAGCAAAAGTTGTTAGAGTAAAACATAATTATAATGGTCGTTATATTTATTCAACATATGCCCATTTAAGAAGCTTTTCAGTTTCAGAAGGACAATATGTTACTCATAATACACAATTGGGTCTTATGGGATCAACTGGTAACTCTACAGGACCACACCTACATCTAGAAATAACAAGCTGTAATTGGCGTAAAAAAGATGGTGGATGTAGTTGGAGAGGCTATGCCGAATCAAGTACTATGAACCCAAGAAATTATGTTAACTTTCCATCAAGTTGGAGTAATAGATAAAGTGCTTTGCACTTTTTCTTTTGACTAAATAATTAGTTAGTGTTATTATAGGTCTCAACGAAAAAATTTATAGAATCGTAGGTAACTATATGACAAAAACAGAAGAGATAAATCAAATTATTGATATTGCAATCCAAATCAATGCTGTATATCAAAGAATGGCAGCAAAAGAAGTAACTGAAAAATCTCTGTTGCAATTAAAAGGATTGATTTACCAGGAAAAATCATTGTATGAATCTCTGGCTCCAACTTTAGAAGATTGTGCGCTACTTATTAATACAATCGAGAGTGGCCAATTGGGTAATTCTAATTTTGATGAAATTAAAGAGTATGCCATACATAGAATATTAAATAAACTAAAATATATGTATTTAGAAGGAACATATTTATCAAATGGTGCTTATAAACATTTAATTGATAAATATACACAAATGCTATACTCTGAATTTATTAATAATACTAATAAATATCCAGACCATAAACAACAGATGATCTTTTCGGCCTTCTATATTATCTCTTTATCACCATATATTGAATTGGATTTACTAACTAGAGAATTATTACCTTATGAAATATATAATGATGATTTATTAATGTTTGCTCGTTTTAAAAGAACAATAGCAAAACATTATCCAGAAGATTTTAAAAAGAATGAGGATTTATATGGCGTAGATTACATTTATAGAGAAAGTACAGAATCTTTTATCGGTTCCTATATTTCCTATACTCTAAAAGTTTTATTAGAAGAATTTAAAAATGATAATGATTATTATATATATCCTTTAACTGAATTAAAAGTTCAATTGGCTATGCTGCCAAAACAAGTACGTGAAAGAAAATATCAAGATATAGTAGAGCTATTTAAAAAAGAAAAAATTAGTAAAGAAAAAATGGATATTTTGAAAGAGAGTTTTATTGAAGTAGAAACAACAATAGTTCCTAAAATTAATTATTTTCCATCAGTTTTCCAAAATAAAAAAGCTAGTAACTAGCTTTTCTTAACGAAGGATAATCCTTCGTTTTTATTTTTTCCTAAAGATTCATTCAATTTTTGAATAAGTTCTTCTTCAATTCTATCATCCATAAAGTTTTTAAGTCTTTGTTTTTCCATATAGTATAAATTAAGGAGTTGTTCAATTGAAGCATTAATTCTAAGTTCACTAAACGATTTAGAATAGTGAACATCATATGCATCAAGAATACTTGTGATTAAATGTTTAATTACATTTTGAAAATCCACACTACCATTGATCAAGTAAGTCTTAGTTCCAAAGCTACTATAATATCCTGAACTCCAATCTTCTCTAGTTGACCTATCAAATCCAAGCAAATGAAGAATCGGAGTTTTTTCATCTTTAACTCTTCCTGAAGATAATTCTATTAAATCATCTTTAATAAATTCCAATAATATTTTTTCTATGAAAATATCAATTATTGTGGTATCAACTTTATCAGAAAATAAAGATTCAGCATAAGTTTTAATATTTTCTTTTTCTTTTTCAAGATCAATAGTATATTTATCACAATCCTCACCAAAAACACTATAAACTTCTTGATTGTAAGAATCAACAAAATTAAGGAAGCCATAAGATGGTGAAAAACTAACACCATTACCAACTAGATCATTTATCTCTCCTAAATTAAATTTATTATAGAAATTACTTATTAATTCTACAAGATCTTTGTAATATTTCTCATTTACATGAAGAATGATCACTGAATTAGTAAATATGCCACCTTCTTCAATTTTAACTAATGGACTTCTAGCTTTTAATGGCCTAACTTCTACACCATAAAGCATATATAACCTTTCCATTTCAGGGAATACTGTTTCATTAACAGTTGGATTGCAAATTGAAGCTAATCTTCTTTTAATAACCCCACGTAAACACTGACCTAAAAAATAGTCACGGTAAATATTTTCGGCAGTTAGTTGTTCAGTATTAGTAGCCATTATTTCATTTACCATATCATAATAATTAATATTTTTACTCATAAAAACCTCCTGATTTGTAAAATATATTAACATACATAATAAAAAGAGTAAAGTAAGATAAACTAAAGGTATTGAATTTTAAACAATAAAATGATAAGTTAAACTAGTAATTTATAAAAAGGAGGGCAAGTATGGAAAAGTTTAAATTAGTAAGCAATTATTCACCATCTGGAGATCAACCAGAAGCCATAGAGGAATTAGTAAAAGGTATTAAAGATGGTAAAAAAGAACAAGTTTTACTTGGGGCAACAGGTACAGGAAAAACATTTACAATTGCCAACGTCATAAAAGAGGTTAATAAGCCAACACTAGTACTTGCTCATAATAAAACTTTAGCTGGTCAGCTTTATTCAGAATTAAAAGAATTATTTCCAGAAAATAGAGTTGAATATTTTGTATCATATTATGATTATTATCAACCAGAAGCCTATGTTCCCTCAACTGATACTTATATTGAAAAAGATTCATCAATTAATGATGAAATAGATGAATTACGTCATGCCGCAACATCAGCCCTTATATCAAGACGGGATGTTATTGTCGTAGCAAGTGTATCTTGTATTTATGGTATAGGTGAAGTGGAAGAATACAAAAATAAAATGTTAACACTATCTGTTGGTAATTCTGATGGAAGAAATAAAATATTATCTAAGTTAGTTGAAATGTTATATGAAAGAAATGATCTTGATTTTAAACGTGGTACTTTTAGAGTTAGAGGAGATATTTTAGAAATAATACCAGCTAACCAAAATACTAAAGGATACCGAATAGAGTTCTTTGATGATGAAATAGATAGAATATCAGAAATAGACACATTAACAGGAGTTGTTACAGAAAATTTAAAAAATGTTAGTATTTTTCCTGCTAGCCATTTCGTAGTAAGTGATGATAAATTGCATGAAGCTATTGAACGTATAAGAGTAGAACTTGCTGCTAGATTAAAAGAACTAAAAGAAAATAATAAATTACTCGCAGCAGAACGCTTAGAACAAAGAACAAATTATGATCTTGAAATGTTAGAAGAAACAGGTTTTTGTTCCGGAATTGAAAACTATTCAGCACCAATGGCTGGAAGAGCACCTGGAGTAACACCAACTACATTGATGGACTTTTTCCCAGATGATTATTTATTAGTTGTTGATGAATCTCACGTAACTCTTCCACAAGTAAGGGGAATGTATAATGGTGATAGAGCTAGAAAACTAAATTTAGTAGAATATGGCTTTCGACTTCCAAGTGCCCTAGATAATAGACCACTAAAATATGATGAGTTTGAGAAAAAAATAAATCAAGCAATTTATGTATCCGCAACACCAGGTGATTTAGAATTAGAGCATACAAATAACAAGTATGTTGAACAGATAATAAGACCTACAGGACTATTAGATCCAACTATTGAAGTAAGAAAAACAGAAGGACAAATAGATGATTTAGTAGGCGAAATCAATGAAAGAATAAAAAATAATGAAAGGGTTTTAATAACTACCCTAACTATTCGTATGGCAGAAGAATTAACAAATTATTTAAAAGAATTAGATATAAAAGTAGCTTATCTTCACAGTGAAGTAAAAACACTAGAAAGAATGCAAATAATCCATGATATTAGAACAGGAAAGTATGATGTACTAGTAGGAATCAATCTCCTAAGAGAAGGTTTAGATATTCCAGAAGTTAGTTTAATAGCTATTCTAGATGCTGACAAAGAAGGTTTCCTACGAAGTACAAGAAGTCTAATTCAAACTATCGGTCGTTGTGCTAGAAATGCTAATGGTCATGTTATTATGTATGGTGATAAAATAACAGAATCTATGCAAGAAGCAATAGATGAAACAAAACGTCGTCGAGAAATTCAAGAAAGATATAATAAAGAACATAATATAACACCAAAAACTATTATTAAAGAAATACGAGAGGTAATTAGCAATACAGCAGATATTAAAGATAGTAAAAAGAAACCAAGTAAGAAAGAAATTGAGAAGAATATGGTCCTTATTGAACAAGAAATGCGCGAAGCTGCTAAAAACCTAGACTTTGAAAGAGCTATGGAATTAAGGGATATTTTATTTGAAATGAAGTCACAGTAGATAGTTATTAACAAGAACAGTGGAAAAAATAAAAAGATAATAAAACATCCACAAATACTGTGGATAAAAGAAAAAAACAGATTCAAGTGAATCTGCTTTTTAATAAGTGTTATTTTCATTAATACTATCTTTGCAGTACCAAACAATAAGAATGATTGTACCTACAAGTGGTATTAAACTAATTAAAATAGACCAGCCTGATTTATTAATATCATGAAGCTTTTAACACCTAATGCCAATGAAGGAATAAACGAAAATAAAAGAAAAAGATATCAATAAAAAGTAATTATATTCTGATTCTGTGGTATAATATCAAACAGGTGATTATATGGATGAAATAGTAATAAAGGGTGCAAGAGAAAATAATTTAAAGAATATTGATATTACCCTTCCTAAAAATAAACTAATCGTCATGACTGGTTTATCAGGTAGTGGTAAATCTTCACTTGCTTTTGATACAATTTATGCTGAAGGTCAAAGAAGATATGTAGAAAGTCTGTCAGCTTATGCCAGACAATTTTTGGGTGGATCAGAAAAACCTGATGTAGATTCAATTGAAGGATTATCACCAGCTATATCCATAGATCAAAAAACTACTAATAACAACCCAAGATCAACAGTTGGTACAGTAACAGAAATATATGATTATCTAAGATTAGTTTTTTCAAGAGTAGGTGTTCCATATTGCCCTAATCATAATATTCCTATATCAAGTCAAAGTGTTGAAGAAATGACTAATAAAATAATGGAATATCCACTTGGTACAAAAATGGTAATACTATCACCAGTAGTACATGGTGAAAAAGGAACTCATAAAGATTTATTAGAATCCCTTAGAAAAGAGGGATATGTTCGCGTTAGAGTTAATGGAGAAATGTATGATTTAAGCGAAGATATAAATCTCGAAAAAAATAAGAAAGACAAAATAGATGTTGTTATAGATAGAATTGCTTTAAAAGAAGAATCAAGAAGTAGATTGTTTGAAGCTTTGGAGCAAGCGACAAAACTATCACATGGTAAAGTGGTTGTTCAACTTTTAGGAGAGGAGAAAAAAGAATTAGTTTTCTCTGAACAATTTGCTTGTCCACACTGCGAATTCTCATTACCAGAACTAGAGCCAAGACTATTTAGTTTTAACGCACCATATGGGGCATGTCCCGATTGTAAAGGTTTAGGAGTAAAACTTCAAATTGATGAAGAATTACTAGTACCTGATGAATCATTATCATTATCAAAAGGAGCAATAAAAACGCTTACAGATGATCCTGAGGCAATAGAATATATGGAATTAGAATGTCTATGTAAACATTATAAAATAGATATGGATAAACCATGGTCAAAGTTAAGCAAAAAAGATAAAAATTATATTTTATATGGTAGTGATGAATTAATAAGAATAAAGTATTCAACTCGTGGTGGAATAAAAAGAGATAAAGAAGACTTTTATGAAGGAATCATAAATAGATTAGAAAGAAGATATATGGAAACATCATCAACTTGGATTAGAGAATGGCTTGAACACTATATGGTTGAACACACTTGTGATACTTGTCATGGCGCTCGTCTAAACGATGACGTCTTATCAGTAAAAATAGGTGGAAAGAACATCTATGAAGTAACAAAAATGTCTATTAAAGATTTAATACCATTCTTCTCTAATTTAAAATTAAGTGAAGAAAAGAAAGAAATAGCAAAATTAGTAATCAAAGAAATACTTGATCGTTTGACTTTTTTATCAAATGTTGGTCTAGAATATTTAACATTAAGTCGTAGTGCTGGAACATTATCAGGAGGAGAAGCCCAACGAATTAGACTTGCTACTCAAATAGGTTCACACTTAACAGGTGTTTTATATGTTTTAGATGAACCAAGTATTGGTCTTCATCAAAGAGATAATGAAAAACTAATAAAATCGTTACTTGAAATGCGTGATTTAGGAAACACTTTGATTGTAGTTGAACATGACACAGACACTATGTTAGCAAGTGACTATCTAGTTGATATTGGACCTGGAGCCGGAGATGCTGGAGGAGAAGTAGTTGCTCAAGGAACTCCAGAAGAAGTAATGAAAAATGAAAATAGTATAACAGGAAAATACTTAAGTGGAAAATTATGCGTTGAAACGCCTAAAAAGAGAAGGAAAGGTTCTAAAAAATATTTAAAAATAAGAGGAGCTAAAGAAAATAATTTAAAGAATATAGATGTTGATATACCTCTTGGAACATTTACTTGTATAACAGGAGTTTCAGGTAGTGGTAAATCTTCCCTTATTAATGAAATACTTTGCAAGGCTATTTCTCAAAAGCTATATAAAAGCAAAGAAAAACCAGGAAAATATGATAAAATATTAGGAATTGAAAATTTAGACAAGATAGTTGCAATTTCCCAAAATCCAATTGGTAGAACTCCTCGGTCAAATCCAGCAACTTACACTGGTGTTTTTGATGATATAAGAACACTATTTACTACAACAAAAGAAGCAAAAATGTATGGCTTTGAAAAAAATCGTTTTTCTTTTAATGTTAAAGGTGGACGCTGTGAAGCTTGCCGTGGTGATGGAGTAAAAAAGATAGAGATGCACTTTTTACCAGATGTCTATGTTCCTTGTGAAGTATGCCATGGTACAAGATATAACAGAGAAACTCTATCAATAAAATATAAAGGCAAAAATATTGCTGAAGTTTTAGATATGCGTGTCACAGAAGCATTAAAATTCTTTGAAAATGTCCCAAAAATAAAACATAAACTACAAGTATTAGAAGATGTTGGATTAGGATATATTAAACTAGGCCAGAGTGCTCCAACATTATCAGGAGGAGAAGCAGAAAGAGTAAAATTAGCAAAAGAATTGCAAAAACGTGCAACAGGAAAAACTTTATTCGTCCTAGATGAACCAACAACAGGCTTACATACTGATGATATCAAACGCTTGCTTGCAATTTTACAGAAAATAGTAGATAATAAAGATACAGTAGTTGTTATTGAACATAACCTAGATGTTATTAAGGTAGCAGATTATATTATTGATTTAGGACCAGAAGGTGGCGATGGTGGTGGAACGATTGTTGCTACTGGTACACCAGAGGAAGTATCTAAAATAAAAGAATCATATACTGGTCAATTCTTAAATAAAATATTGTAGAATTAAAAGAAAGGTCTAAAAAAATGAATAGTATCCTATTTGATTTTGGAATAATAAAAATAAAATGGTACTCTTTCTTTATCTTTTCAGCTATATTAGTAGCTTATCTTTTGATTAATAAAGAAGCTAAAAAGAAAAAATTACCAGATGATTATATATCAGACATTGTTTTTTATGGAATAATAATAAGTATTTTAGGTGCAAGACTATATTATGTGCTATTTAATCTTAATTATTATCTTATTAATCCTTTAGAAATAATTATGATTTGGCATGGTGGTTTAGCAATTCATGGTGGAATAATAGCAGGTTTAATGTTTTTATTATTATATACAAAAAAGAAAAAAATTAATCTTTGGTTATTACTAGATATAATAGTAGTTGGACTAATAATTGCCCAAGCTATAGGCCGTTGGGGAAATTTCTTCAATAGTGAAGCTTATGGAAGAATAGTAAGTTTAGCAACATTAAAGAAATTATACTTGCCGCAGTTTATAATAAAAGGAATGTATATTGATGGTGCTTATAGAGAACCAACATTCTTATATGAATCAACACTTTCATTTATTGGCTTTGTAACAATGATATTAATCCGTCGAAATAAAAATATTAAGACAGGCATCTTAACCGCAATATATGCAACATGGTATGGTATTGAGAGATTAATAATAGAAAGTTTCCGTTCTGATTCTTTAATGTTAGGTCCATTAAAAATAGCTCAAGTTATTTCAGTATTTGCTATTTTATTTGGTATTTGGTTATTCATAAAAAGTATAAAAAATAATAAGAATTATCATAAAGATAAAATACTTTATGGAGGTAAATAGTATGTATAAAAAAATAGTAGTATTAGGTGGAGGTACCGGAATATCATATTTATTGAAAGGATTAAAAGATTTTCCCGTTGATATAACGGCAGTAATTACGGTATCAGATAATGGTCGCTCTACAGGGAAACTGCGTAAAGAGTTTCATACCCCAGCTGTTGGAGATATTAGGAAAGTTATTACTCATTTATCACAAATAGATGAGCCTATAAAAGATATGATGTCATATCGCTTTAAAACATCCAGTGATTTAGATGGTCATGCTGTAGGAAATCTTATGCTAACTGCTCTTCTAGATATAACTGGTTCACTAAAAGACTCTATTTCAGCTTTAAGTAAAATACTAGATGTTAGACACACAGTATTGCCTATTTCTGAAGAGGCAAATTTAACATTAATGGGATTAGATACAGAAGGTAATATTATTGAAGGTGAAGAGCAAATCACTATGGCGCATCGTAAATTTGAAAAAATATTTTACAAGAATGAGCCAAAAGTTTTACCAGAAGTATTGTCAGCAATAAAAAAAGCAGATTTAATAATATTCAGTATGGGTAGCCTATATACCAGTGTTTTACCAAATATTATTTGCAAAGAAGTAAAAGAAGCTCTAAA
>CAZVUP010000019.1:0-27947 GCA_964630365.1 uncultured Muribaculaceae bacterium | reverse complement strand
TATTGTATCAAAAAGCCGCACCTAGTGGTGCGGTTGAAATTTCAATTTAGGAAAAAATAGCTTTTAGCTATTTTTTATCTTATCTATTAAATTCTCATCAAACTTTTTATTTCTAATCATTTCAATCTCATATTTATAAGGAGGATATTCTCTATCTACATAAGGTGTCTCTAATATTTTAGGAACTTCCTCAAGTCTTTCATTATAAATAACTCCAAGTAATGTATCAAATCCAATATGACCAAATCCTATATTTTCATGTCTATCTTTATGAGAGCCCATCTCATTTTTAGAATCATTTACATGTACACAACCTATCTTATCAATTCCAATAATTTTATCAAACTCATCTAAAAATCTATTAAAATCCGTAAGATCATATCCACTATCATTTAAATGACAAGTATCAATACAAACACCTAGATGACTATTATTAACACCATCAAGTATTTTCTTTATCTCTTCTAATTTAGAACCTACCTCACTACCTTTACCAGCCATAGTCTCAAGTAATATCGTAACATCAACATCACCTACATTAGAAAAAACTATTTTTAATCCCTCAATTATATTTTCAATTCCCTTATCAACACCAAGACCAACATGACTACCTGGATGAAGTACTAAGTATTTAACACCAAGTTTTTGAACACGTCTAACTTCCTCTGTTAAAAAACTAACTGAAAAATCAAACTTTTCTTCATTACATAAATTAATAATATAAGGAGCATGAACTACTACTTTAGAAAAATTAATATCATTCTCCTTCATCTTAGAAATTGCCATTTTAGTTAGATTAACATCAATATCACCACGAGCAGTATTCTGAGGAGCACCAGTATAAAACATAAATGTATTAGCACCATACCCTAAAGCCTCATCCAAACTACCAAGTAACTGACTATCCTTCCTAAAACCAACATGACTACCAATATACAACATAATATCACCAAGAATATTATATCAAAAACATGACAAAAAAAAAGGACTTAATAATAAATCCTTTTTATAAACATAAACTAACTTAACTGACACTTAGTAATAGTAACACCTGATGGTGCTGTTGGGTCTGTTGCTGCTACATTAGATAAATTAGTAATAACATTAGCTCTCTTAATTTCAATTTCTGATAATTCATTAGGTTTTTTATTAGAAGTATCTGTTGATAAACCATGTTTTCCAGTATCTGATAGACTAATAAAATATACAGTAGTAGTCTTACCTGTATTAGCAGCTGTTGATTTTTTCCATCTAACATAACCTTTCATTTCAGAAGAACCAAATGGTGACTTACCACCAGCCTCCATCAAATCTTTAGTATTTTGTTGAGTAGTATCTATTGGAAAATAATATTCACCATCTGGTGTTGCAGATGCAACCATTGCGTTTGCACCTGTACCACAAGTAATATTATCAGCCAAAACAGCATTTCGAACTGCATTAACATACTCCTTAGAAATATCTGCAAATGTATCACGTCTTGAGTTTTCAATTGTACGAGATACAGCTGGGATTGCAACTAACATCAAGATACCCATAATAGTAATAACAGCAAGTAATTCAATTAATGTAAAACCTTTAGAATTTAATTTTTTCATTTTTTTCTTTCACTCTCTTTCTTTTCTTTATCTTACAAATTAATCTTAACACAGACTTTTTTATTAGACAATATTTTTTTTTAAATGTACACTAACTTTACACTATGAGCAAACAAACCCAGAACCACTATTTATACATTTAGTAATAGTACTACAAACACTCTGTAAACCTAAAGTATTCCGATTTACACCTGAACCCATTGAATTATTAATCTTATCCACTACTTTAATATCTTTATTATTAATATCTTCAAGACTTGAAAAATTAATACCATATTTATTAGTACCATCTACTTCAACAAGTCTAACATAGTATTTATATTCATACCCTGATTCATATGCATTACCAGTATTTTTTACATAAGTAACCACAACGAATGAATCATCTCTATCATAATTTGCATCATTTGGTCCCTTTAACATTTCTTCGCTTAAATCTAAATAGTCTAAAGTAACTAATAAACATTCATCAGATTTAGGTTTTTCCATATCCTTTGATGTTGTCATAAGTGTTTTTACTTTATCTGTCATTCTTATTGCATCTTCTTTAATAGCATTTTCTTTTTGATTATCAAGTATACCTGTGATATTAGGTATACTAACAACCATTAATATTCCTAAAACTACTAACATAGCTAATAATTCAATTAATGTAAAACCTTTATTACTCATTTTTATCCCTACCTTTACTTCATTATAACACAAATTTAATAATTTAATATTTTTTTCATATTTTCTATTTCACTAATACTATTAGGTGTATAATTATCAACATCAAATAAATTATCATATCTAAATAAAGCAAAACCTTGATAATGGGCTAAATTTCTTGACAATATTATTTCTCTCATAATTATATTATTACTTAACATCCATTCATCTCTACCTTCTTTAGCATATTTATCTTCTCTTCCTACTTTGTAAAAAGCTAAAGCTATAAGTAAATCGACATTATCATTTGTAACTAAACTCTCCCACTCCTTTATAACTTTCGCATAAGCTTTAGTACTATTATAAAAACCATAATATACTTGAGGCATTATAAAATCTATATAACCATTACTACTCATCCACTTCTTTACATCAGCATAATTCTTATTATAATTATTTTCAATATTCCCGTCAGGTGATACTCCAAACTTTACTTTCTTATTATGACAAACACTATATACTTTTTTAATCATTTCATTAATAACTTTTAAATGATACTCATCCTTTGTTATATACTTATTATTTTCTAAATATTGTAAATAGTCTTTCTCATCTATATCATTACTAGGATAAAAATAATCATCAAAAAGGACACCATCAACATCATACTTAATAACTTCTTTTACACCATCAACTATTAACTTTTCTACTTCTTTTTTTGCTGGATTAAAATAGACTCCATTATTAATATAAATTGTATCCGTCTCTAAATATTTATAAGCTGGATTATCCTTAGATATATTTGTAACATCTTCATTGGTCCTAACTCGATATGGATTAATCCAAGCATATAACTTCATATCTTTTTCATGACTTTTCTTAATAAAATAATCTAAAACATCATAAAAGTACTCTCCTTCAGTACCTGATACATACATACTATAAGGAAACAATTTAGATTTATATATCGCATCACTACAAGATCTTACTTGTAAAATAATAGTATTAAATTTCATTTTTTTAATATTAGAAATCATCTTATCAATATTCTTTTTACTCTCAGCAATACTATTAGCTTTTACATATTCACTAAGTTCTATATAACTAATAAATACTGCTCTTACCTCTTCTTTTGCCTCTAAAGAATTAGGCTTTATACTATTAACTAATATAATACCTATTAAAATTATAATTAATATTTTTTTCATTTAAATCACCTATTATAATCATATAGATAACTTAATGAAAAAAATGTCATTTTATCTTGTCTTTTTCAATAATATATAATTTATTATCCTTATAGAAAGCATAAAATATATTTTCAATTACTACATTTTCTCTTCTTAATTCATTATCTAACCAATTCTTTGATTTATGAATTTGTAATAAAGTTTCTTCATCTAATACTCCATCTAATATTAAAGGTAGTGGATAGTCTCTTAAAATATCATCACTTTTTTTAAATATTGATAATTTACCACTAGTTTCTAATATTGCATAATCTACTTCTTCTATAGATTTAACAGATTGATTTCTAAGCTGTGTTAATAAATCATCTAAATTATATCTTTGCTTTAACATTTCTTTAAAATTAACTTTACCTCGATTAATAATTACTGATGGAGATCCATCAACTACTTTCCTTATCTTATCATTCTTAACTGACAAATATGAAAATCCTATTTGTAAAGCAGTTAATGACAATACTGGAATCACAGACATTAACATACTAGCTTTATAATTTTCTATTGATATTGCGACCATTTCCGCAACAAAAATAGAAACAATAAAATCCATTATTGATAATTCTCCTATTTCTCTTTTACCCATTAACCTATATAAAACAGTTATTAATATATAAAAGAAAACACTTCTAAATAAGACAATTAAGTATTTCATAAAATCACCTACTATTATAATGATTGATGTCATATTTTTTTATACATTACATATTTTTAATTAGAGGTGACTTATATTAAAAATTATTTAAAACATCTAATACTTAATATTATTCCCATATTAGTATTACTATTTATAATTACTATTCCCTATTATTTTGAGTTAATTAATACTAATACTTATAATTTTTTCAAACTACTAATAGTTATTTTAAGTATTCTCATCAATAGTATATTACTAGGAAGAAACTATAAAAAGAAAAAATATCTAGTAGGAATTAAATATGGCTTATTAATAACTATAATATTGTTAATATTAACATTATTATTATCTAAATTTGAAATTAGAAATTTAATCTATTATTTAATTTTAATCTTAACATCTACACTAGGTAGTATGTTTAGTGTAACAAAAAGAACTTAATTTATAAGTTCTTTTAATTTAAATCTATTTTTACTTGTTCACCATCAAAACTAAATTCTACTGGATAAATTATTGTTTTTTCTATTACTAAATCACTTTGCTTAATATCAATTAATCTTTCAATAGTTGGACTTGTATTAACTGTAACTTGTTTTGCTTTAATCTCTTTAATAAACTTAGAAGCATGTTCTCTTGAATCAGTAAATATAGCTGTACTATAATGACTACCATTATAGTTAATTTGACCAATTGCTTCATCTATAGAATCAACAATAATTGCTCCATCAACTGAAACATCTAAATTATTATTTAAATAAACTTGTATATTTACACCTATATTTAAAATATCATTTAAAAAATCAACATATTTTAAATCTTCAATATATAAATCAAAATTCTCATAGCCACTAACAATAGTTTTATTTTTTGATTTACTAAGTACTAATCTTTGTAAATTATGATCTCCTATACAAATAACTAAATCAATATTAGCAAAATTAGCTAAAATATCATCAAACTCTTCAGATAAATATGTTTGTACTAAATATTTAGAAATATTAAATTGTTCTAATACAGATTGAACTAATTGTACTAGTAATTGATTAGTACCATACATATAACCAGCATTAGATAAAATAACAGTATTACCAGCTATTATATTTCTAATAGTCATTTCTATAGTAATATAAGGATTTCCATCATTAATAACAACTACATTACCATAATCCATTATTTGTTTACCATAAATAATCTTTTTATCATCATCTTTTTCTGAAAGGGTAACATCTCCATAATAAATATTTTCTTTTTCTATATTAGAAAATATATTCTCAATAATATTAAAATCCATTATAAAACCATTCTTATTTTTAATATCGATTTTATTAGCTGCTTCAATAATATCTTTATTATCAACAAACACTTTATGAATCTGCTCAATAATAGGTTTTATCTTTTTATCTAAATTGTCTTTTTCAACATATAAGGCATTGGAAATAATCTGATTAATATTATCTTGCATTATTTAGTCCCCTTTCTGTATCTAATTCTTCTGATAAACTTATTGCTTTTTCATACATTTCTTTTTGTTTACTACTTAAATCTGAAATATCTATTGACTTATCTTTAGCAATTTGTTCTAAAGCTAATCTAATTTGCATTAAAACTTTATCTTCAATATCTAACTGTTGATTACCATTATCAACTTTAGTATTAAAGAATAAATCAGCAATTCTTACAATATCGTCATTAATATCATATATTATCGCAAAGTTAGGATGCTTTATTATTCTTGTTGTATTTGGATTTATTCGATAATTTCTTGCTAAAGCTGTAACTAAATGCTCTTTATCAACATCATCACGAAGAGATGTTTCCAAAAACATCGGATCATTCTTAGTAATAATTTCTAATTTTTCTAATGCCAGTAAATCCTTTTCAGTAAATGTTGAATCATCATATTCAGTATAATCATCACCATGAACCGCAATAGTTTTACTATCACATTCTCCTCTATCATCTCTCTCTTCTAAAATATATTGAGAATTAGAGTCCCTCGTATATAATCCTCTAGATAGTTTTACTGGTGGTTCAAAAGGTAATGGTCTAGAAATAAATCTATCACTCTTGGAATTTTTCTTTATTGCTTGTGCAATATCATTATAACCTAATCCGACTGTTATTTTTCCAAGTCTTAATCCATAATATTGATCTAAAGTAATTTTTCCCATTTCAAGTAATTCTTTATAAACTTTTTCATCTTTTTCCATCAAATCATGAGCTGCTTGTTTATATATTTCAAATATTTCGTCAGCAAAAACATCTTTCTCAAGTTCCGGATGTTCTCTGCGCACTCTCGCAAAAGCTTTTCCAGGTATTTCGATATTATCAAAACATAAAACATCTTCATTTCTCCATACCCAACTCTGAGAAACTATATTTCCATCTTCATCTTTTATTACAAATACTCGCCCATTTTTATCTACCATACTATGTTCCATACAAACTTCTGCTGCATTATGTAATTCTTGACAACAATCAGATAAAGTTCCTATAGCCATGGCAAGAGGATCATCTAACCTTAACATTTCATAAGTATATTTTCCTGTCTTTTTCTCAACTGTATCATAAACTCTTGGAATGCTACTAAATACTCTTTGTTTCCCATAATTATAAATCTGCTGTAAAATATTAAAATCATCCTGACTATATCCAGCAATAGCAGATATTTCAGCAACTCTTTCATTACCAATATTTATAGACTCATATCTATTAGCCTGTACATAACTTATTGCTAAATCTAGTGTTAAAAATCTATTACTATTAATTGCTTTTATTTCAGAGAATCTCCTTTGAATACTAGAAATATAAGCAGCATATTCTGGCCTATTTAATATTTCGCTCATATTTCTAAGTAAAAATTCTCTAAATTCAGGATCATATTTCATTACAAATCCACCAAGTAATTGATGTGCTTTATCCGGTGTTAAAATAGGTATCTCCCTAAATTTTTCTAAAATGTTTCTAATAACCTGCGCAGATTTTTGACAACTTTGCGAATTAATAGTTAGAGTATATGTTCCATTCTCATTTTTCTTATATAGTTGAGCAAATATTGGTTTAGAAAAATCAATATCTACATTTTCCTTTTTTAGTGTTTCCAATAAATTTACTAAAATAGGTGTATCTATTAAATCATTAAAATTACTTTTTTTAGCGCATTCAATCATTTTATTATATGCTTCTTCTTTTTCTTCAGGCGTCATACTTGGCGACTCAATTTTTACATTTCCATCATCTTCTATAATTGCTGTATTATGATAAAAAAAGCCTCTTTGACTAAATTCATCTATTTGATTATCAATTTGATCTATAATATGACCTTTGTCAGCATCTATCTTCTTAGGCAAATCAGTTAATAAATCTAACAGCTTTTTAAATCCTCTTTGATCATGATCAAACGCGCCAAAGGAATAAGCAAGTTTTAACATAGCATCTCTTGCTTCAGGTGATTCAGCAAAGCTTTTTATTCTCATCAACTGACTCCAATTAGAACCAGACTCTAAGAATTTATCAGCCTCTTCGAGACTAAAATTTTGCATTACTACAAAATCAGGAATAAATTTACCGCCAGTTTTATCATACCAACGCTTCATTAATTCAACTTGATCTGCTTCTATCATTCTAGTTACTGTTTCTGCTCGGTTAATACCAAGTTTTATTGCCTTTTCATCACCAAAAGTCAAAAAATAATTAGATAATTTATCTTTTAAATATACATTTCTTAAAAGAGCCGTCTTAATTGACTTTCCTTCAAGATATGGTAACCAATCAGCTTTATGAGCATGTAAAAGCTCAAAAGTTAAGGGATAACCATTATAATTATTATAGAAATATTTCCTTAGTTGCTCAGGAGCATCATCCTCTAAAAACAACTCTGGACTTTTTTCTCTCAAAAAACTTGGAGCATCATCTTCTTTATAATCAATATTACCAAGAATACTTTCCTTAATAATAATATCTTCAATTATCTTTTTTATTTTGTCAAAAGATATCTCAACACCCCTATTATCAACATAAACTGGTCTATCTCTATTTTCTACATGTACATCAAAATACTCAGTAACATTATCCATATATCTACCATAAGTAGAGCATAATTCCAAAAATTTTTCATTACCAAATACTTTAAGTAAATCTAACGAAATATATTTGATATTTTCTCCGTTACCACCAAAACCACCTAGAGCTTGTTCATAATACATTAAACTAAAAGGTAAAAACAAATTTTTATTTTTAAGAATAGGAATCAATTCTGGATGTTTACGTATATCATTAAATGTAAGATTTCGTGCATAAAAATTCTTAGTCAGCTCTTTCTTTTCTTCTTCTGAAAGACTACTCACACTATCAAAATCTACAAATATCTCTGGATATTCTGCAACAAACTCTGGAACATTTGCTAAATAAGAATAACTCATTCTAGAATCTTCAATTTTTTTATAAATAGCCTCACGTAATGCCTTCTCAATTTCTTGTTCATTTTCAATTTCATTATTATAGGAAGGTATTGTAATATTGGATAATAATTCACCATATCTCGCAACTAATTCTAATAATTTTAAATTACCATATCGTGAAGTATATTCTTTTATAAAATCTATAGGTTTTTCATCTGCTGTTTGTAACCACATATTTATATTTAGAGTGTTTGACAAATTCTTATCAACTAAAAATGGGATAATATTTTTATTTTCATATAAAAAGTCAGCTGTAATTCTATTTCTATAAAATGCTTCTCTAAATTCAAAAGAAGCTTTTTCATCAATAAATAATTCTGGATGATCATTTCTAAATTTTCCTTGAATCCAATCATAATCCGGAAAGTCAGTAAATACATTATTTCTACGCATAAGATCAAATAATTTTGCCAGTTGCTCTAAAAATTCATCATAAGATAATGAACCATTTTTAAAGTCTATTCCTGTTTGTTCAAATGATTTATATGAACTCCTATTACTAATACTGCAATAACTACAAAACATTCCAAATGATTCTAAAGGATGCGACCATTGATAACTTTTATGACTAAAGAAACCTGTCTCTTCTTCAAAGTGTCTAATATTTTCAATACCAAACATATCTAATACCCTTCGTTGGTCATCATCCATAACAACAATAGAATCATCATACTGCATTAAATCGCTAGGAGATTTTAACTTATCTACAAATTTAAAATTCATAGATTTTAACCAATCGGGAACATAAACATTATCAGCATTAATTCTAAATTCATCATCCATGTAATAACTACAAAAATAACCTTTTACTGCCTTAATAAAATCTGTTTCTAAATCTTTACCTATTCTAAATTTACTGGAAAAGTTATAGAAATCAAAATTATCTTCCAAATGTACAAATACGTCATTATGTTTTTGTAATAATTCTTGAAATTTTCCCATACCATAGTTTTCTCTTATAGTACGTGCTACATCTATTCTAAAATCTATATAATAATCTATTGGAAAGCGCTGAAAAACATCAGGAAAAGTTATTAAATCATGAATTGTTAACTCTCTATTATAATATCTTTCCCTTACTTCATCTGGTATATTAGCATCAACCAAAAATATATCTGGATTATCATCAATAAATGATTGGGGATATTTTACATAAGTTAATGAATAATCACCATTAATAATTTTTTCTCTACAAAACTTGAAACAGACATTCTTAATATTTGAAATATCAGTATTTTTCAAAAGAATTTTAACTTCAGATTCATCAAATTCTAAATACGCACTTATTTCAAGAAAAGAATTATAATCATCTTGTGAATAATTATATAAGGCAATTAATTTATCTAATTCTATTAATTCAACAATTTTTTTGCTCGCATAAGCTAAATGTGCTTCAATATTTTTTTTCTTCAATTCATTTAACTGTTCAAAAGACATATCAACAAGATCAGTAATTCTTAAATTCTTTTTATGATATTTTTCTTTTATTTCTCCTGTAAATAAATCACTTAAAAATAATTCACTATATCTATCTAAAACTTCTAAATCAAAACCATCTTCATTTAAATGCGGACACTTATCAACATTTTCGACATTACAACCTTTAAAGTTGTAATAATCAGCTATAAATGATTCTAACATATTAAAATCAATATTAGCTCCTGTATTAGATAAATCAAAAATAAACTCATTCCAACCAAAAAATATAAAATTTTCCCACTCGATAGCCGGAATATTACTAAGATTATACCTTCTTAAGTTATCAATTACTGGAAAGTACTCTTTCTCTAAAAACAACATAGTTTTCTTCTCTTCTAAGTTATCTCTTTCTACTTTATCAGTAATATTTAGTAATTCCGGATCATTATCTAATTCTTGAGAAAAACTATTAATTCTATTATTAATATCATCCCTTATTTTTCTAAATTCTTCTACACTAAGTACTGGTTTATCTAAATAAGTCATAGTATCACATCCTAATCTAATTATACAAAAAATAAAAATTAAAAAAAAGAGATAATCATTTATCTCTTAATTCTGCTTTATAAGTTGTCACTACTTTGTCAATTAAACCATTAAAGACTTTCATAACTTCTTCATCAGTAAGTGTTCTATCCATTCCATTAAATACTAATTTAAAAGCTACACTCTTTTTATTTTCTGCTACTCTATCTCCTTCGTAGACATCGAATACTCCTACTTCTTGTAATATCTTATTAGCACCTTTCTTAATAGTTTTAATAACTTCATAAACATCGATATTCTTATCTAAGATAAAAGCCATATCTTTTTCAATACTTGGATATTTAAATGCTTCTTTGTATTTTAATTTATTAGTACGTCCAAAAATACTATTCAAATTAAGTTCAAATACATAAATATCTTTTTTACTAATATTTGGATGAACTTTACCAAGGATACCTATTCTTTTACCATCTAGAATAATACTAGCTTGTACACCAGGATGAAGATCACTACAATTATCCCTCTTAAATGAATATCTATCATGATATCCCATATATTCAAGTAAATCTTCTACTACTCCTTTAACTACATAGAAGTCAACTTTCACATTACCATTCCAACTATTTGTTAGATAATCCCCACTCATAAGGCCACATACTTTAGATACTTCTTCGTACTTTTTATCATATGTTTTAGCAATCTCATAAATTGAAACATCTTTAACTCCACGAGCTTTATTATATTCATAAACATTCATTAATGATGGTATTAAAGTAGTTCTAACAACACTTTTATCAACACTCATTGGATTAGGTAATACTACTTGTTCTTTTTCTTCATATCTAAATTTACTTGCCATTTCTGGATTAACTAGTGTATAAGTTTTAACTTCAGTAAGACCTAGACTTCTAAGGCGTTTAGAAACTATCTTACGATATTTAACATCACCAATATATTCACCACGTCTAACTTCTACTTTTGGTAAAGATGAATCTAAGTTATTATAACCATAAAGTCTACCAATCTCTTCTGCAATATCATTGACATTCGCATCTATATCTAATCTTCTTCTTGGAATTGTTACCTTAAACTCATGATTCTTTACTGTATATGGAAAATCTAATCTTTCAAGTTCTGTTTTCATATCTTCTTCAGAAATAGTAATACCTAGTATTTTATCAACATCAACTGGTTTGAATGTAAGCATCTTTTCACTATGATCTTCATTATCTACTAAAACATAACCATCTAACACTTCAGCACCAGCATACTTCTCAAGCAAATGACAAGCACGTCTATTAGCCATTTCTGTATATTCATAACTAAGCCCCTTACCATATCTTACTGCTGCTTCACTTGGAAGTTCTAATCTCCTAGAAGTATTTCTAATACTTACTGGATTGAATATTGCTGATTCAATCAAAATATTTTTTGTATTTTCATCAACTTCAGTATTTTCTCCACCTTTAATTCCTGCAATACAAACTGGCTTTTTACCATCAGTAATAACTATATCATTACTATTAAGTTCACATTCACTACCATCTAGTGTTACTATTTTTTCTCCATCACTAGCTTCTCTAACTAAGATCTTATCTCCTAATTTATCTTTATCAAAGAAGTGAAGTGGTTGACCAAACTCTAACATTACATAATTTGAAATATCAACAACATTATTAATTGGACGCATACCAGCTGCTACTAATCTTTGTTTAATAAAATCTGGACTTTCCCCTACTTTTACATTACGTACTTCACGTGCTAAATAATAACTACATTTATCAGTCTTAACTTCCAATTTAAAATTATCGTTAATTTTTTCCTTTACTGTTTTAAAGTTAAGTTCTGGTAATTTTACTTTTCTATTTAAAATACAAGCAATTTCATAAGCAAAACCAATATGGTAGTAGCAGTCATTATTACGATGTTTATGTATATCTAAATCATATAAAGTATCATCAAGTCCTAAATATACTAATGGATCTCCACCAATAGGAGCGTCTTTATCTAAATCATGTATACCTGATGCATATATATCTTCTGGTTTCTCTTCAAGCTCTAACTCCCATAAAGCACACATCATTCCACAAGAATCTACTCCACGTAGTTTACTCTTCTTTATTTCAACATTTCCTGGTAAAACAGTTCCTTCTTGTGCAACAACAACTTTCATACCTTCATAAATATTTTGAGCCCCACATACTATTTGCAAAACGTCATGCCCAACATCAACTTGACAAACATGTAATGTTTCGCTATCTGGATGATTCTCAATTTTTTTAATTTGTCCAATAATTAAGCCTGGTATTTCATGAGTAATAACCGCTTCAACATTAATACCTGCTTTAGTTATTTTAGTCGCTAATTCATGAACATCTTGATCTTCTATATCAATATAATCTTTTACCCAATTTAAACTAATCATTATTCTTCATCCTCCCTATCAAATATCTTCGCTTCTCGAAGATCAGTATTATAGAAAGTTCTAATATCGTTAATATCATACTTCATCATCGCAAGTCTCTCTGCTCCAAAACCAAAAGCAAATCCACTCCAAACTTCAGGATCATAACCACTCATTCTTAATACGTTAGGATGAACTACTCCTGCTCCACAAACTGTTACCCAACCAGTGTGTTTACAAACATTACAACCCTTACCATGACAATTTACACAAGTAATATCAACTTCTACTGATGGTTCAGTAAATTGATAATAACTTGGTCTAAAACGTGTCTCACTACTTTTACCAAATAATCTTTTAAATAAAACATCCATTGTTCCTTTTAAATCTGATAAAGAAATATTTTTATCAACAAGTAATCCTTCAATCTGCATAAATTGATGAGAATGGCTTGCATCATCGTCATCCCTTCGATAAGTTTTACCTGGACAAATCATTCTAATTGGAGTTTTTCCTTCTCCCTTTAACATTGTTCTAACTTGGACAGGTGAAGTTTGACTACGAAGAAGAATCTCCTCCCCTTCAACATAGAACGTATCTTGTGCATCCCTAGCTGGATGTCCTTTAGGTATATTTAACATTTCAAAGTTATATTTATCCTCTTCAATTTCTGGCCCATCAACGACATCATAGCCCATAGACATAAATACTTCTTCTACTTCTTCAATAACCTTCTCTAAAATATGTGGAGCACCTACTGCTAACTTAGTAGCTGGTAAAGTAACATCAATTGCTTCACTTTCCAATTTTTTATTAAGTTCCTTTTCTTCAATATCTTTAACTGTTTTATCATAATAATCATTAAAAGTATTACGAAGAGCATTTACTTGCATTCCAAATTCTTTTTTCTCTTCATTTGGAACATTTTTAATTTCACTATTAAGCTCAGTAATTAAACCTTTCTTTCCTAAATACTTAACTTTTAAGTCATTAACTACTTTCAAGTCATCAACAGAAACTAAATCTTTTTCTAATTCTTTTTTTACTTCTAAAACTTTTTTATTTTCCATAAATCCTCCTATAGTTTTTTTATTAATTCATTCATTCTTTTTATTTTAACAATATCTCCATCTTGCTTATCATCTTTATCATATAAAACTGCATCATAACCAGCAAAAACTGCTCCTAAATAATCTTTATAAAAATCATCACCTACAAATAAACAGTCTTTTCTACTAAACTTACCTCTAGCCCAATCATAAGCTTCTAGATGTGGTTTTAAACAAAGTTCTCCGCCAACTACTTCATCAAAATACTGTAATAAACCTTTAGAGGCTAACCTATCTTTTTGACCTTGCAAAAACCAATTAGTTAATACAACCAAACTTACATCTTTACTTTTCAAATATTCTAAAACCTCAACTATACCAGGTTCTAAATAATCTGTTTCACTCCAAGGTAAATCTATCCAACCACGAATATCGTTTTCAGTGATATTAAGTCCCGTAGATAAAGTCAAAAACTTTGCTAAATCATTGACTGTATATGTTTTAAACATACACTCATATTGAGTTAAATAAAAACCAATATTTTGAACAAAATTATTTGCTTTTTCACTATAACCATATAGTTTTCTAAAATAATCTTCTTGTAGCCTATAATCTCCAGAAGTCATAATAGTTCCATCCAAATCAAAAATAATTCTTTTCTTTTCCATATTTAATTCCCCCAAAAAAAAAGCTATTCATAAGGACGATTTACTCGCGGTACCACCTTATTTCATAGCTTTACTACACACTCAAATCTTTTAACGCAAGATATACGCTTATTATTAATAAGAACTCCATAGGCGAATTCATAAACTATTATTAATTGTTTTCACCAACCACAATCTCTCTAAAAATAATTAAGTTTATTACTACTCCTCTTCACAGTCGATACACAAATTATAACATATCACCATATCTTTTTACAAGTTGTTTTTCTCTTTCATAACCATTTTCCATAGCATAAATAGCACTTCGCATATTAGAATCAACTACCCCATCAGGCAAATTTTCATATAACTGTTCAAAATACTCTTGATTTGCTCTAAAAAGACTAGCTTCTTCATGTTGACTATAAAGTATTTCTAAATCACTAATTTCCCTACTTTCTAAAGCAATATCATGTCCATCTAAAAGATCTTCATTAATAGCTATTCCCATTTTAATAGCTTCTAAAAAATATAAATATTTGTAACACTCACTATAAATATTATTTGGTAGTTTCTTTAATTTTATGACTCTCTTTAAAAACCTCAATACCAGCTCATCACAAAGAGTATAATTTCCATCTTCTAATACAGCTTTACCAACTACTAAATATAATTTACCAAGTATAAAGTCAAACATTTCAGTATTTATGTCTTTTTTATTTTTAAATATTTCCCCAATACCCAACTCGTTTATAACATATTCATAGTACTCATTAGCACTTGCTACTTCAAATACACTCTTTTCTTCATCAGTCATTTTACTAACTAATAATTCAATATCCATACTATCACCTAATATAGAAAATTACCTACTAAACAGTAAGTAATTCTTGCTCTTTTTCTTTTAATTTTACATCAATCTTTTTATTATAGTCATTAACTAAATCTTGAATATCTTTTTCCATGCCTTTTTCTTGGTCTTCTGGAAGTTCCAACTTTTCTACATCTTCTAATCCCTCATGACGAATATTTCTAATAGATACCCTAGCTTCTTCAGATAATGCTTTAACTTGTTTAGCAAGTTCTCTTCTTCTCTCTTCAGTAAGTTCCGGTATTACAATTCTAATAGTTTCTCCATCATTTCCTGGATTATAACCTAAGTTAGATGCTAAAATAGCTTTTTCAATAGCTCCTAAAGCACTCTTATCAAATGGCTTAATAAGTAATTGTCTAGCTTCAGGTACAGAAATTGTTGCTAACTGTTTCAAAGGAGTCATTGAACCATAATACTCAACCATAACACCATCTAAACTAGAAGGGTTAGCTCTACCAGCTCTAACAGTAGCAAACTTCTTCCCTAAATTTTCCAAAGTTTTATCCATTTTTTCCGTAATATCTAAAATAATTAAATCACTATCCATTAATCATCTCTCCCTAATCTAATTATATTATAATCAACAAATAAAATAAAGAAAAAAAGTACTAAAAAGTACAAACATAAATTACAAAAAGTATAAATAATACTAAAAGTACTATAAATATAATACCAAGTATTAAAATAAGTTTATTTATTAATTTATTATCATCAACTTCTTGTGGCTTTTCTTCTTTTAAAACAACATCTGAAAGATCAATTTTCTCATTATCACTAACTTCAATATCATCAACTACTGATTCAACTTTGTCATATAAAGAGCGCATCTCTTTTTCAAGTATTGTATACTTAATTTTTTCTTCTAACCCAGAATTATCTTCAACAACTTCTAATTTAGCAGTTGGTTGTTTATCCTCAAGTACTACTTCTTCTTTCTCTTCTTGAATAACTACTGGTTCATTTTTCGTATCTTCTAAATCTGTACTAGCTTCAACAATTTCTTCTTCAACTGAAGCTATATCCTTAAGTTCTCTAGTAGGAGATATTTCAATCTTGTCTTCTTTTTCAATATTAGGAGTTAAATCTGTATTTTCTTTTTCTTCTTTTACTTCATTAACTACTTTTTCTGGTACTTCTTTTTTTACTTCTACTTTTTTCTTTTTTCTCTCTGGGGCAACAATAGCTTCTTTTTTAGTAGCTTTTTTTACTTCTTTTACTACTTTAGTAGATTTTTCTTCTTTTACTTCTTTTCTTTCAGGAACAATAACAGCTTCTTTTTTGACAGTTTTCTTCTTATTAGAACTATTTTTCTTATTATTTTGTTTTCCTTTTTCACCTGCTGGTTTAGCTTTGCTAGAATTATTCTTAGTTCTACTATTCCTATTCTTTTTTTTCGTATTGTTAGAATTATTCTTACTTACAGTTGCTCCTGTTTTTTCACTCAATTCTTTTAATTGCTCATCAATTTTTTTTACTGCATTTCCTGAGCTTTTTTTTGCCATATTAACATCCCCTTCATTTGCGCTTATTATATCAAAAATACCCAAAAAAACAAGTAGTAAATCTACTTATTTTTAATAAGTTGTACCTCCCCATTCAACCGCAACAAATCCTTTTCGTTTAAATCTAGTTAAACTCTCCTTTTTAATATCTATCTTTTTATCAACTTTCTTTATATGGATTACTAATCGAAGTAGAGAATCAGGTTTTGGAGTAATATTTAATTTATTATAGCTTTCTCGCTCTTCAGTAAGTTCAAAATAAACTAAACTTTGTCCATTTTCCTCTAGTATTGGTAACCAATACATTATGAATTCATTAGCTTCTCTTGGTGATAAACCTATATAATCTAATTTTTCTTCTAAAAATTCGCTTGCCTTCTCCTTAGTAACATAGTATCCTTCACTAAAGTCAACTTCATGTACTTTAACTTCATCCCAATAAAGTCCATAATAATATCTTCCATTATTATCATACAAATCACCATTATGATGTGCTTCTACTTTCCAACTATTATTAAATTTAGGATAAGTAGTCTTTAAATATTCAGGATGTTCAAAACTAACAGTTACCTGTTCTGTCTTTTTAGGATATAAATAAAGTATAGGTTTAGCTATACCACCACAATATGTAGTCTTTACTTCTCCTTCTTTTGTACTATTATCATAAATAACTTCTAAACAGTCAGTATTATAGTCATTAGGATCTTTATTAGGATTATCAAATTGAAATAATGCTCCATCTTGATACGTAATAGCAAAATTAGCTTTATTTACTTCTAATTCTCCATAATCATATAATTCTTTACCTTTAATTGTAACTAACTTAACATTATTCTCTTCTTTTACTAAAACAAATTTACCATCGACAAAACCATATATCTTATCATATTTATCACCTAAATATTCGTTACCATCATAATCAAAAATATGTCCATCATCATAACTATCAACTACCCACAAATATTTACCACTTCTTAACATTTGTTTATATTCAACAGGAATAATTTCACTATCATCACGATAATTAATAACTCCAAATTCTGAAATTTCCCCATAATTAGCAACCGCTATTACGCCATCAGCTAAACTAACAACTTCCATAGCCGGCCCAGTCACACCCATTGATAATGTTAAAGATACACTATCATAACGATGACCTACTACTCTTTCTCTAGTATTAATATTATAAATTCCCCACTTATTATTAATTAATACCGCAATATAATTACTATCATAACTATCATTATACTTTATTGGTAATATTGCACTATAGTTAAGTGGATCAAGTACTTTTTTACCAGTCTTATAATTAAGCATATGAACATTATAATCTTCATCAGTATATAAAACATATTCACTATTCTTAGCATCTAATAATTTTAAATCACTATGAGCTCCATCAATTTGAAATTTATAAATATCATAATCTTTATTACTACTAGGCTTAGTCAAAGTAGCAACACCACTACTTTTATTAACATAAACAACAATATCTTTGTCGCTAATCACAAGCTCTTCTTTCTCTTGTTTCTTACCATAAAAATGTTTTGTTTTAACACCATCAATAGTACAATTATTTAAATATAAAGCCCCATCTTCATAAATCTCATGTTCTAAACATTTAACTTTATAATCATAATTAACTAACTTTACTGCATCATTATATTCTAATAAAACATTTTGTTTATCATAATAAACATCAATTACACCTTTTAGGGCATCTCCATATCCTGTAATTATTTTTTCTTGCTCACTACTACTTAATTCTTTTTTTTCTTTTACTTCTTTCTTTTCTTTTTTAGGAGCAGGTATTAATAATACTATAATTATTAGCAATACTAAAATAATACATACAATAATCCAAATGATATTTTTTTTCTTCTTAGTATCATTTTTTTCTTCTTGTTCTACTGATTTTTCATCATCACCATCTTCTTCTTCAATTTTTTCTTCTTTTTCTTCTGCTCGGTCCAATTCTTTCGTTACTTCTTCTAAATCAGTATCATCATCCGTATTTTTTTCTATATCACTAATATCATCTAACTTTTTTGTATTTTCATTATCAATATCATCATACGCATATTTACGATCAATTATTATTTCGCGATCAGACTTTTTTTCTTTTTTATTGTCCATAATATCTTTTATTTGCTCATCAATTTTTTCAATATTATCTTTTTCCATAAGCCACCTCTATTATCTTAAGTATAGCAAAATAGTAATAAAAAAAATAAGTATATCCCAAAATATACTTATTTATTTACACATATTTTACTATTATGCAGCATTAATTTGTGCAGCTACTTCAGCAGCAAAGTCTTCCTGTTTCTTTTCAATACCTTCTCCAACAGCAAATCTTACCATTGAAAGAACTTCTCCACCATTATCTTTAACATATTTTTCAACTGTCATAGATGAATCCTTAATAAAGTCTTGTTCTACTAAACAATTTTCTTTAAAGAATTTAGAAAGTTTTCCAGTAGCCATTTTATCTAAAATATCTTCTGGTTTTTTTTCATTCTTAGGATCATTTTTCATTTCAGCTTTAATCATTTCTTTTTCGTGTTCAACAACGTCAACTGGAACACTATCACGATTAACAGCTAGTGGACTCATTGCAGCAGCTTGCATAGCAACATCTCTAGCAACATCACAATCTGCACCTTTTAATACAACAACTGAAGATATTTTTCCACCCATATGTGAATAAAGACCAAATACTTCATCATCATTCTTAACGATTCTCTCAAATCTTCTAAATGAAATTTTCTCACCAATAGTTGCAGTCTCTTCTACTAATCTTTCAGCTATTGTCTTACCATCTTCTAATTTTAATTCTTTTGCTTCTTCTAATGTTGAACATTCATTATTTAATAATGCTTTTCTAATTTCTTTTACTAAGTCAGTAAACTTCTCATTCTTTGTAACGAAGTCAGTTTCACAGTTAACTTCTAAAACAACAGCTACATTTCCATCAGCAGCTAAATCAGTTAAACCTTCAGCAGCAATTCTTGATTCTTTCTTAGCAGCCTTAGCAATTCCTTTTTCTCTTAACCAATCAACCGCTTTATCCATATTGCCTTCGCAGGCTTCAAGTGCTTTCTTACAATCCATCATTCCAGCACCAGTTTTTTCTCTTAATTCTTTTACATCACTTGCACTAAACATATTTATCCTCCATTTATTCATATTTTATAAAAAGAGTGGTAACTAACCACTCCTTAAGTACGTAAACTATTTAGTTAAAGCTTCAACCAATTCAGCTTTTTTCATTGTAGAATAACCTTTAACACCAGCTTCTTTAGCTTTAGCTTTTAAATCTGCTAATGTTAAACTATTTAAATCTTCACTTTCTTTTTTCTCTACAACTGCTTTTTCTTCTTTAACTTCTTTTACTTCTTCACTTACTTTAGAAGTTTTCTTAGCTTCTTTCTTTTCTTCTTTTACTTCTTTTTCTACTTTTTCAGCTTTTGCTTCTTTTTTTGGTTTTTCTTCTTTTTCAACCTTATCAGTTTTTTCTTCTTTTTCAGCTTTAACTTTATCATCTTCACTTACATAATCAATTACTTCATTACCATTAACTTCAGCAATTGCATTAGTTAAAGCACCAATTAAAAGTTTTACTGATCTAACAGCATCATCATTACCTGGAATTACATAATCAACCATATCAGGATCACAGTTAGTATCTACGATACCAAATACTGGAATACCTAAAATACGAGCTTCTTTAATTGCGATTTCTTCTTTACGAGGATCAACAATTACCATAGCTTGAGGCATCTTCTTCATTTCACGAATACCTCTTAAGTTTTTATTAAGTTTATCATATTCTTTACGAATACCAATAACTTCTTTCTTAGGTAATGCTTCAAAAGTTCCATCACTTTCCATTTTTTCAATTTCTTCCATTCTTCTAATTCTTGAACGAATAGTCTTGAAATTAGTAAGTGTTCCACCTAACCATCTTTCATTTACGAAGTACATATTAGTTCTAACAGCTGATTCTTCAGCAGCTTCTTGAGCTTGTTTCTTAGTTCCAACAAATAGAACTTTTCCTTCATTTTGTGCTATTTCTTTTAAAGCTTCATAAGCTTCTTCTAATTTTTTAACAGTTTTTTGTAGATCGATAATATAAATATCATCACGAGTTGTGAAGATATACTCCTTCATCTTAGGATTCCATCTTCTTTTTTGATGTCCAAATTGAACACCAGCTTCTAATAAATAATTCATTGATACAACAGTCATATTTTTTTAATTCTCCTTTTCGTTTTTATCTTCTATTAGTTTCTAAAACTAACCACCATTAGGCACTAGATTAGTAAATTCACTAATATGTTTATTTTTCTAAAGCTGCGATTATTTCAGCTTTTTTCATACCAGTAACTGCTATTTTCTTTTTAGCTGCTACTTCTTTTAACTCAGCAACAGTCATTTTTGAATAATCAACTGCTTCTTTCTTAGTCACTTTCTTTTCTTCTTTTTTAGAAGTTTCTTTCTTAGCAGGTGCCTTCTTTTCTTCTTTTACTTCTGCTTTCTTAGCAGCTTTTTTAGCACCAATTGTTACTTCTTTACCAACAACTTCACTAGCAGGTTTTACTTTTCCAGCTTTACCATCTTTAGCAACTTTAACTAATTCAGTAAATGCTTTTGGATCATTGATAGCGATCTCACTTAACATTTTTCTGTTAACTTCAACACCAGCCTTAGTTAAACCTTCAATAAATCTTGAATAAGAAATATCATTTTGTCTACAAGCAGCATTAATTCTTGTAATCCATAATTTTCTGAAATCTCTCTTCTTTTGTTTTCTATCTCTAAAGGCATATTGTCCAGAATGCATTAATTGTTCTTTTGCTGACTTATATAATCTATGTTTACTTCCAAAGTAACCTTTAGCTTCTTTTAATACTTTTTTATGACGAGCTTTAGTAACTGCTCCATTTTTTACTCTTGCCATGCTTATCCTCCTTCAAAATTTTATTAGATTAAATTCTTTAATCTATTTTGATCTGCCTTACTAAGGTTAGATCCCTTTCTGCAACCTCTATTGTAGCTTGCACTTTTTGAACCAGTATTATGTCTACTACCTGGTTTACCAATTTTATAATCATTTTTTCTTTTTGTTAATACTTTTGCTGTTCCTTTATGTGTCTTAATTTTTGGCATATTTATTCCTCCTACTTATTATTGTCTTTTTTTGGAACTAAAATACAAGTCATAGTTCTACCATCTAACTTAGGACTTTGTTCCATATCTGCATAATCTTTAACACGGTCGGCGAAGCGATTTAAAACATCCTTACCAAGTTCCGTATGAGCCATTTGACGACCTTTAAAACGAATTGTAAGTTTGATTCTATCTCCCTTTTCAAGATACTTTGTTGCGTTTCTAAGTTTTGTCTCAAAATCACCAACATCAATAACAGGTGATAAACGATACTCTTTAAGTTCTGACATGTTTGCTTTTTGTTTCTTTAAAGCTTCTTTTGCTTTCTTTTGTTTTTCATAACGGAATTTATTATAATCCATTACTTTACAAACTGGTGGATTAGCATTTGGACTAATAAGTACTAAATCAAGTGCTGCATAACTAGCTAAAGTTTTTGCATCTTGAATAGTCTTAACTCCTACTTGCTCTCCATTTGGTCCAATAACCAAAACTTCAGGAACTCTAATCTGATCATTAATCAACATGTTATCATTACCCTTTGCGATATCTAACACCTCCATATAATAAGAAAAGCAGATATAAAACTTATATCCACTTAAAAACCATATTAAAACAAAATTGTTTCCTTCGGCCTTTAACCCATCGCTATTCGCTGATCAGGTGGATATAAATCTCTTTCCTTTTTTCTCGACTAGTAACATTTTATGCTAAAAGTCTTTATTTGTCAACACTTTTTAACATTTTTAATAATTTCCATAAGATTGTTTTTCAAGTATATGTTTATATTCATCATTCCACGATGAAACAGAAAATGATTCATTGATATCTTCATTATATACAGTAAATACGTAAGAAATACCAGGAGTTTGAGAAAACAAATATTCAATAAACTGATTCAACTGATTAATATCATCAGTATGATAGGAAATATAATATCCTTCAAACAAGTTATCTCCTTCAACAAATTTCAAGTTAGTAGAATTAGTTTTATTATAGGAATCTAAATAATATGGTATATATCGATCTATATAATTATCAATAACGCTATATGATGTCCAAAAACTATCAACTCTACAGTAAGATGTTTGATATATAATATTCATACCATCATTTAATTGAATATCAAAAATATAATCACATTCAAATAAATCTTTACTACTTTCAACATGTTCCTTTTTTACTTTTAATATTTTATATTTATTAGCAAATTGTCCCTTTTCCAAGTCTTTTTTTACTTCACTATAATTATGAATAAATATAAAAAGTTCTTTCGAAAAAAGTAAAAAAAACACCAACATAACTATACAAATAATTTTAGTAGAAATATTTTTATTTCTAGTAAATTGCCCCAATATAATCAAAATAATAGAAGCTATAGCTGCTATAAAAGCCGCATCATAAACAAGCCAACAAATTGTTGGTGGTAAAAAACCTGCTAAAATTCCGAAAATAACAATTGCCAAAACAACATAAACCATATTTACAACACTCCTTATTTTAAAAACAATATATCAAAGTGTTGAACAAATATCAATAAAATAATCTATTATCTTTTTAGAGTTCTCATCAAAGTCATAGCTAATTTCTGGATGCCATTGAATACCTAAACTAAATACATCGCTTACTAATTCAATACCCTCAACAAATCCATCTTCACTTAATGCATTAACTTTATACTCATTATTAACTTCAACATGATAATTATGAAAACTATTAACAAGTATTTCTTCTTTACCGAGTATCTCATAAAGTAAAGTTTCTTTTTGTATTTTTACTTTATGTGTAAGTTCTAAATCATTATCTTGAAAATGTTTCTTTTCTTCATTAGGATAAACTTCAAACTTTTCACCAAAACAACTCATCAATTGCATTCCTAAACAAATACCTAGAGTTGGAATTTTTCTTTCAATACAGCGTTTTAATAAGTACTCATCAAAAGGAGTTATTTTTTTACCTCCTGGAAAGACCACTCCATCTACCATATCTAAATATTTATTAATAGTATCTTTTTCAGCATCTGTTAATGGTAAATATTCATTATATCTAGTATTTATATAATCACAATCTTGTACCTGACAAATTGGTAAAATAATTGCTCCGGCTTTTTGAAATGTTCTTCTAATTCTTTCTCCCAAAAATAGAATTGGTCTTTCATCACTAAGTTTTGTATATCTTAAAGGAATACCTATAACTGGCATAAAATCACCTCTCTTGTAAATATAATTCAATTGCTTTCTTTTGGTATGGTAATGAAATTCTTTCTAATAATTCTTTTTCATCAATTATTACTAAATTAGATTCTTCTTCAGTAGCTTCTTGTATATTATCTGAAACTTTAACTAAATAAAAATTTGCTAAAGACTCCATTTCCCTATTATCTCTAGTATGCCAAAAACAATCAATTGTAATAAAATCTTTCATTTCTAAAACTTGTAAGCCAGCTTCTTCAATGGCTTCTCTTTTTAATGTTTCAAAGTGATCCTCACCAGCTTCAACACCACCACCAACAAGTGATAATTCACCATTCTTTTCTGTAAGATAAAATTTATCGTTCATAAAAATAATACCAAAGCAAGTTTCTCTAAAATCATACTTAACATTATCTTTTTTTTCACCTAGTATAACTTTCTTCATAACAAAAGACCTCCTTAATTTATTATACAAAGAAAAAATAATTATTAAAAGAGAATCCTAAAATTGAATTCTCTCTCTTACATAATCAACAATCTCATCAACTTTTAATGTTATTTGTTCCATTGTATCTCTATCTCTTACTGTAACAGTTCCTTTATTTATAGTTTCATCATCTACAGTAATACACCATGGAGTACCAATAGCATCACTTCTTCTATATCTCTTACCGATTGAACCAGTCTCATCATAGCTAGTCATAAAATATTTTGATAATTTATTATAGATTTCTACAGCTTTTTCACTATGATATTTTTTAGCAAGAGGAAGGACACATACTTTATATGGAGCAAGATATGGAATAAACTTCATAACTTCTCTTGTCTCGCCATTTTCAAGTGTCTCTTCACAGTAACTATTGTCTAACACTGCAAGTGTTGTTCTATCACAACCATAAGTAGACTCTATTACATATGGAATAAATTTCTCATTAGTTTCAGGATCTAAATATTCTTGTGATACAGTAGAATATTCTTGATGACGGCTAAGATCATAATTAGTACGATTATGAGTACCATTAACCTCTCCCCAGCCAAAACAAAAGTTATATTCAATATCGCATGCTTCTTTAGCATAATGAGCTAATTTTTCATGATCATGAAATCTTAATTTTTCTTCTGAAATACCTAAATCCATATAATATTTTTTACCATATTCTTTAAAATAATTATATAAATCACTATCAGTACCTTCTTTACAGAAAGTTTGATATTCCATTTGTTCAAATTCAATAGTTCTAAAAGTAAAGTTACCTGGGGTAATTTCATTTCTAAAAGCTTTACCAATTTGTCCAATACTAAATGGTAATTTAGCCCTCATAGTTCTTTGTACATTTAAGAAATTAACATACTCTCCTTGCGCATTTTCTGGTCTTAAATAAACCAAATTCTTACCGTCTTCTACTACTCCACGTTTTGTCTCAAACATCAACTTAAATTGACGAATATCAGTCCAATCACTTTTTCCACATTTAGGACAAGGTACTTTATGTTCACGGATATATTTCATCATTTCTTCTTCACTCATACCATCAGCGTGAGCACTACTATCAAAATCATCAATTAAATTATCAGTCCTCTGTCTAGATTTGCAATGCTTACAATCTATTAAAGGATCTGAAAAACTAGCAACATGCCCACTTGCTTCCCAAACTCTTGGATGCATTAAAATTGCTGCATCAACTTCGTAAGCATTAGGTCTCTCTTGAATAAATCTTTTTCTCCAAGAATCTTTAATATTATTTTTTAATCTACTACCTAATGGACCATAATCCCAAGTATTAGCAAGTCCTCCATATATTTCACTTCCTTGAAATATAAAACCATATTGTTTGCAATAATTTACTAACTTTTCCATTGTTAAATTACTCATATTTATCTTCCTCCAATTTCTTAATTATTTCGCTCATTTCACTTTCTATCTCCATATACTCAGAAGGACGTCTCAACTCAATACCTTCTTCATATAATTCAAATAACTTTTTTATTATCGGAGTATAGAAAAAATCTTTATTATAGACAATAACTCTTTTACCATCGTTAACTGATTTAAATAAATCATGCATTGTCCCGAGTCCACCAGGTAATATCAAAACATCAGTAGCTTCCATAATATTACCAACAAGTTCAAATTCATTAAACTTCTCAGGAATACTATTAATATATCCACTAATAAATAATTTCATAAAGCCCTCCTTTAACAAAAAAACTTCTAGAATTTGTAAGGACGAATTTCTCCGCGGTTCCACCTTACTTATTCTAGAAGAATCAACTCTTAATATACTGCTCTGGGTATTCCACACCCGTCATCACACTTATGTAATAAATATATATCTTTTCGAAATAATTGTCAATTGTTTTTAGAAGTGTATTTTGACAACAAACTACTTTTATGCTACTATGTACTTAGCAAGACATCTTGCATAAAATTAAAAAGAGGAACATTTGAGTCTGCATAAATGTCTCCTCTATATTAGGTATGACACTCTATCTATGCAAATGAGTGTCTATTTTTTTATGACTAATACCAGTAAGGTAGAAAGTAATAAAATTATAGAAAGAAATTTTAAAACTTCCAAAATAAAAGCTTTAGTCTCCATTATCATCTACCTCCTTTCTTTAAAAAGATTAGAGGATGACACTCATATCAAATGTTCCATTTAAAATATACGAAAAAAATATTTTTTCACTTAATTTTTAATTACTAATCTTAATATCTCTTATAGCTTTAACCAATGTTTTTCCTTCTAAACTACTATATACATTTTCATCTTCTTCCTTAAAAGGAGCATAAGCTGGTACAATATTACCATTAACATCAATATATAAATAACCATCTACGGAAGAACCATCAAAACTTAATTCTCTATATTTAGCACGCATCTTTTCTAATTCTTCATCAAAAGATAAAACATATTTTGTTTGAACATCACCAAGATTATTAATATAGTGTAGATCTTCATCTGTAAGATTAATAGCCCTACCTAATTTATGGATAACTTTTGGATATCTTGTAGGAATCAACTCATCAACAGAAAATAGTTCACTTAGTATTGCAACATTTTTCTGTTTTCTTTCTAAAAGACCTAATCTTTCTAATTCTATTTCATGAAATTTATCACTAGATATATCTAATTCTAGATAAGAAATAGTAGAAAAATATGCAATTAAATCAATTATATCCTTTGAAAGCACCGTTCCATTAGTAACTATTGTAATCCTATCTATTTTAATATCATACTTTTGAATATGATAAGCTATTCTCTTTAACTGTTCTAAAGCTAAAAAAGGTTCTCCTCCAGTTATTAAAAGTTTATGAATCTTTTCAACTTCACTAAATACTTTATCAATAACATCAAGTGATAAATACTTGTCTTCCCTATCTCCTCTATAGCAATGAATACACTCAAGTGTACAATCCCTAGTTATTTCTAAATATAAATTTTTAACATCAAGTTTTTCCATCTTACTTTCCCCCCAAGTGTCATTTATTATAACACGTATAATGAACTTAGTAAATTGATACATTTTGTTTTCCAATTTACTATATAA
>CAZVUP010000018.1:0-31876 GCA_964630365.1 uncultured Muribaculaceae bacterium | reverse complement strand
GACCCGTAACTGCTGCCCGCGGACAGGCAGAGACCGATGATGATCAGCGGCCATGTTCCCCCTATGGGCATGTATAACTCTAATACCCGCCCCTTTAAACCTCTTATGTTTCTCTTATTGTATCTTTATAATATTACCTTGTTCATCAAACATATATTCTTTTCTAGTTGCTTCACCTTTTTTATGTTCTTTATTATGGCAATATATACATAGTCCTTCTAGATTATCAGGATTAAGAGTTATGTTAGTGTCATTTATATTACAATCTTCTATATGTATCTTATGGTGAACTATACCTTTTGTTCTTTTCTCTTTTGGTATGTAATCTGATATACCATCAACATATACAGGTCTATGACATTTATTACATAATAAGTTTTGTTTTAACCATATAGTGTTTTTAACATCTTGCCATGCTTTGCTTTTATAAAACCTAATATGTCTTGTTCCATAATCCATTATTTCTTTTTTCTTTTAATATCTTTTTTAGGTAGTATAGCTTTTTTTTCTTCTTTTACAGGTTCTACTATCTTAACATATACTCTACCATTATCATTATTACCAAGTAGTATATTAAGTCTTTCTTTAGTTATTTCAAATTGTTCTCCTGTTTTTGGTACTCTACCTAATTGTTTGTCTGTTACATTAAACTTTTCATATGTGTCTAATGCTTCTACTTTTACTTTCATAATCTTGTCCTCCTTATAATGTGATGGTGTGTGTGATAACAACTCATCATATCTATCTTCTAATTGCTTAAAATTAAACTTTGGTTTATTCATAATATTATCTACTATGTGTTTCATATTAGAACAATCAAAATTTAATACCCAAGCATTTTTACCATCTTTTACACCTATCTCATCTAAAAATGGAAATGGTGTACAAATAACTGGTACATTCAAATAAAGTGATTCTAACATTGTGTAACATAATGCTTCTGTATCACTTAACTGAACTACATAGTCAGCTTTCTTAATCCATCTTCTAACATCTAATCTAGGTTTCATATAGACTACATTAGGATTATCTATTGCATTTGTATCATTAGTAAATACATACCATATATATTTAATACCTGCATTATCTAAAGCATTGGCTAAAGCAATCATTCTATCTTTGCCTTTTATTTTAGTCAATCTAGTAGCAGATACTAATATAAGCATATTATCTTCATCATCATCTATTTGTAGTGGGTTATATATGTATGATGTGTTAGTTAATCCCATTAGTTTTTTGAATCCATCTTCTATATATTTGCATACACCTATGTATTTTTTGATTCTGTGATGGGTTAATGGCTTCCATGAATAAACTGGGTTAGTATAATCTCCATGTATTACTTGATAAATATCAGCACCTTCTTCAATATAATCTACTATTGATACATCATAATTTATTATTGCTACTTTGCATCTTATTATTTGACCAACATGTTGATATACCATGCAGTATTTTTTTAATCTATCAATTTGTTTTTGATTTCCAGTTTTATATACTACTGCTATGTCATAATTTTGGTATTTTTTTACTAATTCCCATAGAAATGTTTCAACTCCACCAATAACATTTATATCACTTACAAAAAATATATTGTCATGGCTTATCATATATTCACCTCACCCAAAATATTTATCTATATCTTCTTGAGTTGCATTATTTTCATGCTCTTCTACACTTGATAACATAATATTTATTAAACTAACAAAACTCATATTAGCCATATCATCTCTTGTTATGTTTAATCTCATTGCTAGGGCAAATACTTCATACTCATCTATTGGATCATTATTATTTGATTTAGTTTTGATTTGCTTGTATTTGCCTTGATAAGGGTGAACATGCTAACTCTAACACCTCTTGAATCCATTGTGTATCATCAAATAAACTTTCTATTCCACCTAAAAACTCTTCATAATTAGCAACTTGAGATTTGTCTGCTTCTCTAGTCATAATATAAGCCATCTTTAAAACTAAAGTGCTTACATTCTCTAATGCATCAATGTTTTTCTCAAAATCATTTTCAATGTCTTTTAATTCAGTTAATTTTTGTAAATCAGTTAAAAAACTTCTACCTGTTTCATCTTTATAACTGAATTGTGTTAAAGCACTTGCTTTCATCTTGTACTCTTTGTTAGATATTTTAATTGTTTTTTCCATTTCTTCCTCCTGAACTCATAATCAAACCCTCCAAATGCAAATAATTGAGTTCCGCATTTCCCATTTATAACAACCCATAAAAAAAGAGCATTAGCTTCCTATTTCTAACACTCTTGCAGTCCTAGATGGCTTTTATACCATCATACACATTATACCATATAAAATGTGCAATAATGTGCAATCTTTTATCTTTTATATAAATAATGACATTGTCTTAATGAATAATGAGTTAATTTTGATATTTTATTCCAGCTTAACTTTTCTACATCTCTGTAATATTTTACTAAATAATCTCCACCTTCTTTATTTATTCTTTCCATTTCATTTATAATGTACTTTTCTAAAGCATTAATTTCTTTTTGTATAGTAAATATTTTTTCATCAAATTTCTCATCTTTGATTATGTAATGAGTATATTTATCACTGATCCTGAATCCATCAGATTTTCCCTCTATTACATCTTTCATAATAGGACTTTTAGGTTGTGTTCTTATAAAGTTAATTTCTTTTTGCTCTAAATACAACTCTAACTCATTTATTAATTTTTGTCTTTCTGCTTTGGCTTGGTTTATTGTCATTTTCCACCTCACTATTTATTCTTATACTTGCATATATAAACATAATATCTAATAATAATACAATTACCAAAATCCCTATAACAAAACTTTTAATCATATTTGCTTACCTTATCTATTATTTCATTGATCTTACTACTATAAGTTGATAATACTGTTTCTATTCCCAAGTGTTGAATAGCAAATCTTATTTCACTTGTTTTTTCTTCTAACTTTTTTATCTTATTGGTCGCCTCTGTACTGCTCTGGTCGGCTTTCATAGTTATTGTTGTTTCTAGTATTTCTACTTCATCATTTAAAATGTCTGTTATTACATATTCATCAAATAACCAATGTGTTTCAGTTATATAATCTTTTTCATCATCAAACCATTCATAACAATTATTTTTATATATTATTCTTTTTGGTGCTTTACCATCTTTTATCATACCTAATAATTCATATATTGTTGTTTTCATTTGTTACCTCCAAAATATAATAACCATTTACCAATTCTTTTATCTATTTCTGCTTCCTTTAATTCCTTTATCTTTTTATTATTTTCATTATATATTTTTATTTGCTCTTCAACTAATTTATCACTTTTTAATTCAGGATATAAGTTTACTAATAAAATAGAATTATCAGTTTTGAAATCTTTTAATGTTTTACCTTCATATTCCATATAATTTAAAACTAAAGTGTTAATCTTTTCTTCTATTCTTATATTTTCTTCTTCGTACATTTTAATTTTAGGTTTTGCTGTTAATCCGTTACAATAATATGAAATTATCAGACCTACTACTATTAAATCAAATATTCCCAATATTACTGCACCTATAAAACTTATACCACTTGTAATTGTATAATCATCTAATGTTATAAATCCTAAAATTATTGCTAAAATTGTTAAAATTATTAAAACTATTATCATATATTACTCACCTACCTTTTCATCATCTGTTGGTAAATATTTACCAAATTTATATAATTTTCGATATTCTTCATATTCGTTTTCTAGTTTTTTTATTTCCTGTTTATACTTATCAAAGTATATACTACATTCATCACATAATTCATAAGCATAAATATTATCATATCTTTTATTTATCTTATCTTTATCAATTTCTTTTTTACATCTATCACAAATGTAATATTCTTTTGTTTTTAACATATTACTCTCCTATCTTATATTCCATACTTTCAAATTGCTCTTTTGTTACTATTGATTTAATATCTTTTGCTAAACAATTTAATTTATTAGGGTGATTTCCATTATACACAACTTCTTTATCATTTAAAGTAAATTGTATTGGATAACCATTAATATAATCTCCTTTTTTTAATAATCTAATAATATTTGTATCACTTTCATAGCCACTACTTTGTAATGCAGTAAAACCATTTTCTAAAATTGGTTCTCCATTATCAAAATAGGATACTTTTTTTATTCCAAACTCTTTAGTTCTTACATAATCACCTATATTAAGTTTCATATTATTTATACCTCCTAATTGCTTCCACAATCAATTATTAAAAATGGTATTCCTTTATATACTACTATTATTTCAAAATCCCATTCATCATAACCATTTTCATATTCATTGCCATAATCTTTATAAACATAAAATTCTTTATTATCAGGTAAATAAGAAAATACTATTGCTGTATCATCATATTTGCTTTTACCTTTTATTTGTTTTTCTAATCCATTTATTTTTTCTTGATAATCATTATTTGATAAAACATTAACATAATAGCCATCATTTAATAAATTGTCTATCATTTATATTCCTCCTTTAACTCTTGTATTTTATTTAATGTATCTTTCCTATCAGCATTAACATACATTGCTGTTAAATAAAATTCTCTATCATGTGTCATCTCATTCAAATGTTTTTCACATATATCATATCTTTCTTTTAACCATTCTTCTAATTTAGTTAATAAATCTTCTTTTTTTAATAAATCTTTATAATATTCATAATTTATTGTTATTTTATCCATTATTACCATCTCCTTTTTATAAAAAATATTATTAATTCTATTGGTAATAATAGTAAATCTAACACTAAGCATAAAAATAAAATACATATCTTAAAAACCCCATATAGTGCTTGAAATAAAATAGGAATATCATATCTACCCGCAATATATGGTAAATTTTCTCCAACAACTTCTAATATCATTCTTTATCTCCTAATATTTCTAAAAGTCTTTTTATTACTAAACCATCAATAGTCCATAAATGATTTGAATAGTTTTTATTTCCTATTATTTTTTGCCACTCAAACTTTATATATTCTCTTGCTTTCTTTTTATCTTCTTTTAGTTGTTTGTTTTCTTGCTCTAATTTTTTTAATTGATCTACAACTATTGGTATATCATAAACATTCATATTTACTTTTATTGTATCTTTACTCATTTTCTTTATCTCCTAATATTTCATCTAAATACCAATCTTCAAAAGGCATTTTACCATTCATTACTTTTATAATATTTAAAAGTTGTTCTATTTTATCTAGTATTTGTCCTTCATTAGAATAATAATCATAATTACCAATAGATTTTTCTAAATTTTTAATTAATACATTTAATAATTCCTTATTCATTATTATCACTTTCTAATATTTTTAATAAATCATTTGGGTTTGATAATTCGTCCCAATCTATTATTGTTATACCTTTGCAATTATATTTTGAAATATGATGATGTACCCATTTTATTGATTTAAGAATTATATTTTGTAAATAAATAATTTTTTTATCTTTTGCTTCTAACATATTTACATATTCTTCCATATCATAGTCCCAATAGTTTTTTCTAATCTTGTCATATTTTCTCATTTTTTATCTCCTAATATTTCAAAAGAACAACTTGATAAATGTAAAAATTTACAATCTAAATATTTATCACTATTAGTCCATATATGAATTAACCCATTTTTATTAATATCTAAATGTAGATCACACATATTATAATTTTTATTTAATAGATTTTTTAATACTGGTGTAAAATCTACAACATCACTACAAGAACTTAATAAATAATACTTAAAATCTTTTAAAACTTTGTCATATTTAGTATAACCTATAACATACATCATTCTAAATCCACTATCATGCAATCTTCTTTGCTGAATAATGTATACCCCTTTAAATAAAGGTACTTCATCTTCCCAATCTAATTTTATTGATTTTTCTAATAATTCTTTACATGCTTTATTCATTTTTATTTATTTCCTTTCTTATATCATCTAATGTATCATTAATTTTATCTAATGATTTTGACATTAAAAGTGGATATACAGCCCATGAAATAATAACAATTAAAATAATTGAAACTGATAATCCAATACAAATATCATTTATCATATATTTCTCCTTTCTAAATATGTTACATAATGCCTTAAAGTGTAAGATTTTTCTATATGGTTTTTTATTATCTACATTTCCTTTTATTTAAAGGTTTTATTTAACATTTTTAGCATTACTTTTTTGTTAAAAATGTTACCATTAATATGAAACTCGTAAATTTGCTACTATATATTTTTCTAATTTTCTAATTTTTCTTTGATTATTTTCGTAAATCTGACAAACATTTCATTTAACATTACTTCATATTGTTTTTGTTGATATTCATTTATATCTTGCATAATTTTTTCTATTGTGTCATCTTTTACTCCAACTTCTTTTAATTGTTTTATAAATTTATCAACATCTTTTTCATATTTTTGAAATTGTCTTTTATTTTCTTTCATTTTCTTTACCTCCTAATATTTTAACTAATTCTATTTCATCAAATATTCCAATACCTTCATTTTCATATATTTCTTTCATAAACTTCAATAAGTCATTATTCCAAAATTCTTTTAAATCTTCTTTACTAATCATTTCATCTTCTTCAAACTTTGCTTAAAATACTGCTATTCTTTCCATTATTCTTTATCTCCTAACAATTTCATAATGTGTTCTAACTCATTTGTATCTGCCATTGTATAGCATTTATAACCTACTTCTTTTGATACTTTTTCATTAACACAATGCTTATTTATATAATCTCTTACTTTTCTTTTATCTTCTTTTAGTTGTTTGTTTTCTTCTTCTAATTTTGCTTTATCTCTTAATATTTTTTCTGCAAATAGCCACTCATTTTCATATAATTCTGTAGTCATTTTTTCTCCTTAAAATTTGTTATTTTTTTTCTTAATCCTATATACATAGCTGTTCTATCAGCTTCTGCATCATCTATTCCCCAATGAGTATATCTTTTTGTATATTCGTAATCATCATGATTATACATTTTCATTAATGTTTCAGGATTGCCACCATTTTTTAAATACTGATAACCAAATGTTTTTCTTAAACTATGTAATCCAAATATAAAATCTATTCCAATTGCTTTACCAGCTGATGATATGATCCTATGCCCTTGTTGTCTTGTTATAGGTAGTATTATTGGGTATGTCTTACCATCATATGTTTGAATTGTTTTTTGACCTTTAAATAAGTATTCATTATCAGTTATGTTCCATCTTTCACAATAATCCATAACTTCTTGATAAAAATCTTTATTCATTTTAAAGTTTTGCATTTTACCTGTCTTATTTTCTTTAATATGAACATACCCATTTAAGTCTTTTTTTCTTATTTGCAGCAAATCTTCTGCTCTTAATGCTGTATTAAATCCAACAATGCATAACATATAATTTCTATCATATTGGTATCTTTTAACTTTAGATTTAGCTTTATCTCTTTTTATTAAAAAATATGACAATATTTGCTCTATTTGTTTAGGATTTTTAATTGGTAATGTTTCTTGTTGACCTCCAAATCTTTTTACCCTTCTCATTTTTGACTCCTATTCTTTTGGCATTTCATAAACAGACACTTTTTCTAATCTTTCTATTGCCTCTATTAATTTATCTTTTGTTTCGTCATTAACTAAAGTTAAAACACTTGATGTTACAGATGCAACTTGTATTTCTATAATTATATTTTCTATTTCATCTAATACTTCTAATGCTCGTTCTTTTGATTTATATTTGCCTAAAACACCAGCAGGTCTATAATATGTATCAGGCAATTCTTTGCCTTTTTCAACATAATAGCAAATATAATTTCCTATACTAATATATAAATTATCTACTTTAACTAAACTTTCTTTATCTTGACTTCTAATCCATAATTCCATAATTATTCCTCCTCATCTATTATTTTTATTATTTCATTTTTTGATACTTTTTCATCATTTATTAATTTTTGTTTAATTTTATCTAATTTTACAAGTGCATTATATAATGCTAATCTTGTTTCACTTAATTTTATTTCAATTAATGTTTTCATAATAACTCCTTAATTATTGCTTTGATGACATCAATTACAATGCTATCTCCAGCTAAATGATAAAGACTTGCATTGCTTTGATTTTTAGCAACTTTTTTATAATCTTCATCTTTTACACCCATTAATCTAAAACATTCTTTAGGTGTTAGTTTTCTTATTCTTAAATCATTTAAAACAACAGATACATTTTCACCACCCATAGTTGAAATTGTTTGAGCTTTGTCTTTTTGAACAGTGCCTCTATGATGTTGCATTCTACTAGATATATCTATTCCATCACCTTTGGTTGCTTCTAAATAACCTTTTTTAGTATTATTTTTTATAGCCAAAAATGTATTATTTCTAAAGCTTACTCCTGTTGTAATAGTTCCGCTTTTATCTTTATCTATTCTTTTATTGTATGTATCTATATAACAAGTATCATTTATTTCGTTTTTTTCAAGTGTTTCTTTTAATGACTTGTTTGTAATAAAATTATCAGTACATCTAGTTCCACCAGTAGTACATAATGTTGCTGCTATTCCATCTTCATTAGTTGTCTTTAATGTTTGCAAAAATCTTTCTTTTCTTGGGAACTTACTATTGGTACTTTCTGATAAAAAGCAATTAATCATCTTATCACTTAAGTAGTATTTTTCATCTACTTCACCTTCTAACATATCTTTTAATTTTAGTTTAAGTGGTTGTTTTGGTGGAAATGAATAACTATAATTTCCAAGTATTGATACCATAAAGCATCTATTTCTAGTTTGTGGTATTCCATAATCAGTTGCTATTAAATCTTCCCAATAGTTTTTATAACCTAATTCTTCAAGTCTTAATTGCCATTTATTAAAATCTTCAACATTACCTTCACCATGAACTTGAACCACATTCTCCATAATAAGACATTGTGGAAGTGATCCTAATTCTTTACATTCAGTTAATATTCTTTCTACTTCCCATAACATACCACTTCTAGTTGAAGTATCACTCATACCTTTGCCTTTACCAGCTAGTGATAAGTCTTGGCAAGGAAATGAATAACACATTATATAATCGTATTTATCAGTATCTATTATTTTTAAATCTTTGCCTTTAGCTTGTTGAATATTTACCAAATTATGAGTAATAGCAATATTTTCTAAAATTGTTTTTAATTGTTCTTCACTTAATCTATTAATTTGTTCTTTAGTCATTGGTTCGTTATAATTACTACTTATTCCCAATTTATATAAATAATTAACCATTTCTTCTTTTGTTCTATCTTTATTAAAAGTTAAGTGTTTATTTGTAAAATGTATATCTTTGTATGCTTGAATAGATTTAATTGCCCATTCACATATTTTCTACTGCTCAAATGGTACACCTAAATATTTTAATGCTAATGCTTGTGAACCATAACCTGCAAACAATTCTATTAATCTTATTGGTTTTGTAACTTTATATTTTGGGTAAATTGCATCAAATATTGTTGTTTGTATCATATTTATTCCCCAAATCTCTTAATAATTCCCACAAATAATATTTTTGCAAGGGTGTATATAAGTCATTTCTTAATAACATTTTTTGAATTAATATATTATTCATGTTCACCTCTCATATATTTAGTTACTCTAGCACTCATTGGTTTTGATATTTTAGTCTTATTGGTGTTAGGTTTTCTTCCTGATGGTATTTTTTTTATTAAATATCTATCACTTTTTAAATCTTCAATTTGTAATTTATATTCTTCCATTTGAGCAGTAGTTGTTCCTAATTCAAGGTTTACTTCAAATAATTCACTTTGAAGTTTTGATTTTTCTTCTGTAAGATGATTAATTTCTTCAATTTTATTTTTTATTGATTTATCTGAACTTGCAATAACTATTTCCATACTAGATATTTTATTTTCTAATTCAGATAATTTTTTTAATTGATCTTGAAGTAAATTAATTTTGTCATTTAATTTTTGTTTATCTCTTTCTAAATCACTTATTTTGGTTTCTAAATCTTTTATTATTGTTTTAAATCTCAAAAAACGAACCATATTTGATTTTTTTATTTTCTTTAATATATTCTTCCATATTTCTTTTATTCTTTTCATAATACTCCTTTTTACCTCATTTGTTGTTGATACTAGAAAGTACTAAAACTAGTATCATAATGAAAGAGGCGATTTCCATGTGTGTACATTGTACTTTTTTCGTAATCGTAATTGCTATTTTCTAAATTCTTGAATAAAATTTTTAAATTCTGCATCTTCAATTTTATTTTCCTCATATGATATATTCTGATTAAACCATTGAGGAATAATTTTTTTATTTTTATTATTTGAATATTTATCCCAAGTTAATAATTTTTGTTTCCAATTTTTTACTTGATTGCCTTTGCTATCTTTCCAATTACCAACCTCAAAATATTCATAAAATAATTCAGCATTAATATTTAATTTTTTTTCATCAATATATTTTTTTATTTCTTCAATAGTTGGTTTTTTAAATTTTCTTTCTTTATATATTTCTTTCTTATTATTAATACTTGTATTATTATCTTCACCTTTTTGAATACCACCTAGACATTCATTTGAATACCCTGTGGTATCTTTTTGAATACCACCTATTTTTATTATTCTTTTTAATATTTCTTTAGTATTTTCTCTGTATTCATATTCAATATCTATGTACTTCTTTTCTTTTAGATGTTTAATCCATGTTGCTATTGCATTTTCTTTAACACCATACAGTTCAGAAAAATATTTATTACCTGCATAGCATTCACCATTTTTTTGACTTAAAGCAGTTATTTCACTATATAATATTTTTTCGTTAGCTCTTAAAGTGTTGTCATATCTTACATTAGCAGGTAAAACTGAATAATAATTAGGTTTCATCTATTCCATAATTCCTTTCTACCAAACCCCTATTGATTTTTGAAGCATTGTTTGATATAATGATTTTATGAAAAGTTTGCTTATGAACTTTTCTTTTTTTATTGCCATGATTTTCTAATATTCTTTATAATGTAATGCCAAGTAAATAAAACTGCTACATCTAATACAAGTTCAAACATAAATACATTGAAATTAAAACCTGCTTCTATAAATGCTAGTGTATTGGCTACTATAAAGAATATTGCAATAATTATTGTTGTAATGTTCTCCCACTTCACTTTTAATAATTGCACTTTTTTGCACCTCCTTTGTGTTATACTCAATTTGTAGGTATTTTTATCAATGTTTTTTTTCTTAAAAAATGAAAAAAACAAGGTAATTGCTACCTTGTTTTATTAAAAAAACTAGGTTTTTTAACCTAGTTTACACCAACTTTACATAACATATATTATAGGAAGTTGAACTAGGACTACAAAATAGCAATTTAATAATTCTCCAAACATAGATATTATCTAGGTTTCTCTAACCTACTGAAACCATTGTACTACAAATAAAATTCAATTTCAACCCCTATGTGTATTTTTTGACACTTTTTGTATATTGTTTTTTTAGTCAAATTTTAATGCTTATATAAAAATTGCCTTATTTTTAGGGGCTTGTTTTTAATAAAATAAATATTTAATAAACTTTACCTTAATGTAGATTTTATATCAATCTTTCATAAAAATTATATATAAAAAAAGTAGAGGCCGCCCTACTCTTTTTTTGATGTTTTACTACATCACATAAAACTAGAATCGTTTACTGTACCAACATATCTACTTACCTATTTAGTAAAACTAAATGCTTCAATATAATCAGTACTTCCTAAGTATAACATAAAAGAGTGTTAATTGCAACACTCTTATTTTACTACCCATACATCTTCAACTATTCTATTGCTACAATCAAAGGTGTCTAGCAATCTTCCATACTTCAAACATGTCAAATGATTAAATAAAGCACAAATAACTATGTTATTTTTGAATTTTTCTGCTACTTGGTATACTTTATAGGGTGGATTATCAATTCGCCTAAAATGGCTATCTAAATACCCTCTAACAAAGTCTTTCTTATCAAGTAGTGTTCCTTTAGCTTGAGCTAAATCTGAAAGTTCATCATAAACATTGTCCCATGATTTACCTAAAGCACAAGAAATTGACCTGATTACACAATCGTCCTCATACAATCCTAATGGATTAGCATTATAATAATCGTACATACTATCTCATAGAGTTTTGTAATGCTGTCATTAATTGTTGCTTTTGTTGAGGTGTTTCAGCTTCTTCATAAAGAACCTTAATAAAATCTTCTAATGATTTTACCATATAATGAAATGATCTATCAGTTTCTTCTCCTGCACCATATCTATTACGGCTTTCTTGGTATCTACCATATTCACCATACATTCTATCTAATTCATCATCACCTCTGTATCTTGAATCACGACCTTGTCTACCATAGCTATTTCTTCCATATTCCATATCATAGTTTCCATAGTTTCCTCTACCATATGAATCATAACCTGCTCTTCTTCCACCATAATTACCATAGTTCATACTTTCTACCTCCTTTGTATCTTTATAAATATCTACTAATTTATATAATAATTCTATATTTTGTGTATTAAGTCCTTCTTCTAATATTTTGTTAATACTTTCTTTCATTTTTTCAATAATTTTATTTTCCATAGTTTTCCTCCTTCCTTAAAAGGTTTAGTATTTCTTTATTTTGATTTAATAATTTTTCAAAATATTCTTTATCTTGCTTTTGCAATTCTTCCATTAAATCACTATTATTGTAATCTTTAAATAATATCTCAAGACTTAATGCTTGCAAAACAAGTCCTAACTTATCATAAATATTATTATTCATTAGTTAGTTCTTGAAATACTAAATGTGGCATTAGTTATAATTGGAATTTGTGTTTCTATTGGTGTTGTAGGTGTAGTTGGTGTTGGTACACTTGGTACACTTCCAACTGTTATGTTAGATGTACCTCTTGGACAAATTCTTATTTTTTTATTAAATGAAACAGTTTCATAATCATCTGCTGCTGCAAGAGTAACAGCTCTTACTGTATCAGGTATTAATATTCCATCTTCATATAATCCAATAGCAACAACTCCTGCTGTTGCAGAACTTACACTAGCACTAAAATTAACATCATAGTACCCTGTATAACCATTTCCAAATATTTTAAATATTGGATTTCCATCTTGATAATCTAACCAACCACCATTGCAACAAAATGCACATCTTGTTCTTATATCAGTATCATCAAAAACTATTGGACTTGTATTACTTACTAATGGTGTAGGTTCATTTATAATTGTTTGTATCATATTTATCACTCCCTTCTAAAATAAAAGAGAATAAGACTTGCTTATTCTCTAAATCAGCAAATCCTGTAATCAGGTAGTAGTAATCTACTTTATGCTATTAAAATAATTGACCTGTTGCGAAGTTTCCATTGCAACCACAACCATAACTTGGTTGGCATTGAAATACAGGTGTATTTCCATATACTGCTTGAGCTGGGATTGGGCATGCACGAAGTTCAGCTATTAATTGATTAGCAGTTGTAGCATTGTTAGCTCTTAATTCTGCTGTTTGTGCAACTTGACTTGCAGCTAGATCTTTCATTAAAACTTCTCTTTGTAAATCTACAATTTTTTCATTCTTTTGATCTAGTTCTAACTGACAAAGTTTGTCTAACACAGCTCTAGTGTTATCTGTAGCATTTGTAATTATTCTTTGAGTTGAATCAGCTAATGCTGCTCTATCAGCACAATTTTCTGCAAGTATAGTTGAGTTTAAATTAGCAATTCCTAATCTATTGTCTGCACTTGCACTTGCTAATTGAGTGCTTAATCCATAAATTTGGTTCATGTTAGCCATTTGTCTATTAGCAGCTGCAATTTCTGAATTATAGAAACCATTACTAACTGTTTGATTCATATCAGCGCAACAATTACATAATTGATTAGATAATGAGCTTATTCCATCTCTTATGCCTTCAACTTGATTACTAATGTGTAATGAGTTAAATCCATCACTTGTTTGATTCATAATGTCTTTTTGTCCATTACTTAACCAAGCATAGCCATTATCAAAACCACCATTGCCACCAAAGAAGCCACCATTTCCATTGTTATTACCCCAAATAAGAGCCAATAAAACGATTAACCAAATAGCTGAATCTGAACCAAAACCACCAAATCCACTATTACCCATTCCAGCCATTACAGGGTATGGGTATGCAAATCCACCACTATTATTAGTAGCTAGGTCTATTGTTGGAACAATACCTGTTGAATTTCCATTCATTTGATCTATCTCCTTTCTAAATATTTTTTATATCAATTCTTATTAGAATTAATACCACTCATCATAGAATCCCATTGTTGTTTCATTTGTGGATTAAACCCACTTGTTATTTGATTTAAATATTCATTAGGATTAACATTATTTTGTTTTGCTTCTTGATACTCTTTGAATGCTTGAGGATTTACTCTCTTTAACTGGCTCTCCAGTTTCTGCATCATACCATTGGGTATCTGTTGTATCTTCTGATTTAGTATCATTTGCAATATGTTCATCATATTTCTTCATCTCTTTTCTTAATTCTTCTATTTGGCTTTGTAATAACTCAATTTGAATGTCTTTTGCATCTTTAGGTATTATTTCATTAAGTTCATATGTTTTTATTTCCCCTTTAGTATTCTTCAGCCATACAACACTCATATCTTTACTAAAATAAGGTGTATCACCCACTACCATTTCTTTCTGTACATCTTCATAAGAACTAGCGTATTTTATTAAATCTCTATTTGCAGGTGCTAGTTGAAAGTTTTGAGTTAAGTTAGTGGGTTGAGTCATAGGTTGTTGCATTTGCATTTTAATTTTTTCTAATTCTGCAATTTGATTGTTTACTCTATCAAGATTAGCTTGATAATTATAATTTTGTGTGTTATACATATTCCCTCCTAAAATAAAAGAAGTAATAAAAGATAAAAATTATCAAAAAGGTAATCATTTTGACTTTTCACTTTTATTACTCCTTTCTACAAAAAGTTTTCATCACTGATTTTAAAGATATTTACTTGCTTTTTGTAATTTAAGTTTACTAATTAAAATAGATACTAATTGATACATTTTAAAGCAAAAAAAAAGAAGGAACTCATTTATTGAGTTCCTTTATCTTCTTATTAACAACTTTTAATATTTTTCTTATACCTGCTTCACTATAGTGATATTTCATAGACAAATTAATTGCTATTTTCTTTTCTATGTAATATTCATAGCATATGTTGTAATTAATACTATTTTTATCTTCTACCTTTAATATAGTTTCTTCAAATAATTCTTTTGGCATTCCTCTATATAGTGGCTTGTATAACTTCTTTGTAAATTTTGATGTTATATAAGATAATCCAACACCTAACATAATAGGTACAATAATACTTACACCTAATGGTGTAGTAATTCTATTTAATACATAATATGTTAAATTAGATACTACAAAACATTGAAACATACTTTGTAAATGAAATGGTCTACCAAATGAATGTTTACTTAACCAAAATGAACTTAATATAAAAATACATTCTATAAAAGTATGATTTAATTGTGCTACTAGCAGTACTATTAATATAGTTGTTATATTCCAAATCAAACTAAAAGCAAAATAAATATAAAATGCTATTTTGCTCTTCTTATCAAGTTGTTTAAAATTATGCAAGTTTTTCTGCAATTTTATCTGCAAGTTTTTTAAGTTTACCTTCGTTTGCAAATAAGAACCAACTTCCTGGCCATTGATCTGGCATATTTTTACACCTCCTTGTTTTTCTAATTTATACCATATAATTAGCATAATATAGTAATCTATGTTCATTATTGAATTTATAAATATATAATAATTTTGAGTATCATAATTTCTTACAATACTGCTTAATAATTGAAATATAATATTAATAATGAAAGCCATTACTATTCTTTTTATTTTTGCTTTTTTAATAATAAAATATATTAATAATATTGAAATATTAAATATAGAATATAATTGAAGGCAATTATACTTAAATAAAAAATAAATACCAATATTATTAATAGTGGGAATTAGAAAAGTTTCAAAATCAATTTTATAATTTTCAAGTACTATACTTTTAATAAGATAAAAAGTAATATATAAACATATTAATTGATAAAACAAATCCAATCTATAAATAAGTAAAAATTGGTTTATTTTAACCATTGTTGGATTGGTGACATCTACACCAAAATAATCTAATCCCACTAATTTTAGTATAAATATAAAAACTAATACAAATAGATACACTTTAAGACTTGTAGATAAATACTTGTTAAAATCTTTGAACATATAATCAGTTCCCCCTAATAAAAAAGTTTGTTCAACACCTTTTTATTCTTTTAACCAATTATATTTTATTATTTAAAATGAATGTCTGTTCTTACTATCTCCCATGATTCCATTTTTTTTGATAAATCATGAACATAATCATCTCCACCAAGATTTTCATATTCTTTTAACATTGTAAGCCAATTTTTATATATATAATCTGGTATTTGTTTTTTTGAACTATAAACAAAAAAAGCATTACTTAAATTTGCTTGTAGCATTATCATTAATGCATTACTTATTGCTTTGTTTTTTTTGCTGTAGTTTTTTATAACTCCTACACAAAAACCAAGTACTATTGGTACAAAATAATTAATAACTTTTATAATAATACTTTCCATTGTTCACCCCTTTCTATTTGCCTTTGTAAAGCCACCCTAATTTATGAGCTGTGTCTTTTCCAACAATTCCATCTTGCTTTAGTTTTTTGGATTTTTGAAATGCAACTACTTTTTTGTATGTATCACTTCCAAAAATTTTATCTGCTTTAGTTCCTACTTTCTTTTGAAGTTCTTTTACATCATTGCCTCTACAACCTTTTTTTAGCAATCTAGTAAGATTGTATTTATCTGGTAGCATATTATAACTTATTGGATTAAGCCATGTATTAGAACCTATTTTAGTCATACCTAAATGTAAATGTACACCTGTTGCTGCACCTGTCTTGCCTTCTATTGCAACAATAGTGCCTTTTTTAACACTTGCACCTTTTTTTAATTTAATAGAATTACAATGTGCATATAATAAAGATAAGTTATATCTAGGGTATCTTACCCATATATAATTACCATAACCTGTTTTTGCTTTAGATTGATTATTTACAACCTTTTGTACATAACCATCATCTATTGCATAAAGATTTCTATTACCACTATTTGATACTAAATCCAACCCATTATGATGGCTTTTTTTACCTGTTATAGGGTGTATTCTCCAACCAAATTTATCTTTTATTTTTGCATCTTTAATTACATATTGATATATTTTCATTATTCATCATCTCTTTCAACTAATAGATCATCATCTAATGAAGTGTCTGTATCAATTTCTAAATCGTTAAACTTTTTAGAGCTAATTCCTAGTAAAATACCTAAAGCTGTTGTTAAAGCTGCTAAAGTAGCTCCTATTTCAGCTCCATAAGGTATATTCCAGATCTTAAATACTGCTAAGATTAGAAATTCTAATGCTGGGAATCCTTTCATTACTAAAAATTTTAATTTGTCGTATGTTTTGTTGTTTTTAAAAATCATATTATCAATCCTCCTTATTAATTTTTAAACAACATAAAATTATTGCAATTATTGTTAAACCAATTAACATTCCTAATAAAAATTCCATATTACACTCCTAAAACTGCTGTTAAAACCCATGAATTATTATTTGTATATATTCCTGAGTTTGCTTGATTTGTTCTACCTGTTCCATTGCTTGCATTTCCTACTATTTGATTATCAGATACATATACATATTTTGTTGCAACAGATGAACCATTTGAGTTAGATAGCCAACATACTAATCCACCACCATTATGTATTGCTGTATGAAATTTAGGTATAAATGTATAATTAAAATAATAGTTCAATGCTTGTCCACTACTGTATGCTTGCCATACTAATACAATTCCATTTTTTTGATTTGATACTAAATCACTTAATGGTATTGTATGTGTATCAATTACATATAAAGGTGAACCTTGCCATAAAACTTTATAATCTTTTATTCTATCTATTATATCTTTACCATCTACATTTAATGAATTAAATGATGCATTTGTGCCTGTTATGTCTTGAGTAAAATTTGTTGGTAAATCTATTTCTAGCAATTCTTCATTAGCACTTGCTTCACTAACTTTTCCAATAGCCATTGCTTTCCCTGAAGCATTAAAGTTCATTAAGTCAAATCCAACTGTCAACTCTCTACCTATTGCAGTAGTCATAAAACTATCTATTGCTTGAAATACAATATCATATGCATAATCAGGACTTATTGTAAAACTTGATACTGAATCATTTTCATTTACTGAATAAGTATTTGATATAGTTACAAAAGTATAGTTTTCATCAGTTGCTTTTTTATAACCTATTTGAAATAACTTTGAATTATGATTTGATACTGAACTAATTGAACCAACAAATGTATATAGCAAATAAGTACCATCTTCATCTATTGTTCCATCTTGTAAACATCTTTGTGCTTCAACTGATGTTATTGTTGGATTAGTGTATGGTTCTACTGAATAAGTTGTTGCAGTAGTTGCTGTTCTACCTCTAGAATCAGTAACTGTTGTTGTTATTGTACTTGTTCCACTTGTTATTAATACAGGTGTTATAATATTTAAACCATTAAAATTATTCCCATTTATTGTAGTAACTACTGATACAACATTACTTCCATATATACCACTTGCAGTAATAGGAATATTTAATTGTGATTTATTTTGTACAAATACACCCCAATTTAATAAAGCCATATTTTCATTAGCTTCTGTTATTGTTCCTATTGATACACTTGGTACTACTGAACTAGGTACTTGTAAAGTTAAATTTGCTGTTGAAGTTCCAATTAAGGTACTTCCATTATATGAAGTACATGATATTTTACAAGTTCCACTTGTACTATTAGTAATTTGTTCAGCCAAATCAATAGGTGGTGTCCATATAAAACTATCTTCAGTTGTTGTCCCTATTGTTCCACTTGCACTACCTAATTGCCATGTTAATGTATCTGTTGTTCCTTGAATATATTTAGTTAATGTAATTGTAACTGCACTACCTAATTGTGCAGGATTAGGATTAAAACTTAATCCACTTGCTCTAGCTATTTTTGTAAGTGTTCTTGTTCCACTTCTGCTTAAATCACCTAATACACTTGTTCCTGTAGAACATGACCAACTCCATGATACTGTTTTTGAACCATCATTATTATGTTTTATATTATTAAAAGTAAATGAAGTATTTACACTACCACCTTTACTTAAACTTACTTTTTTATTTTGACTTACACCATTACATGTACAATATAGTGTTGCACTACTAAACCATGTACTTGAATTATTAGGACTAAAATATATGTTTATTGTAAGACTTGATGTATTATTTGGTATTGATATATTGGATTCATTAAAAGTTGTTGTAACTGTTACTGCAAATTTTTGTATATCTAATTTCATCTTATCTCACCTCACATATTCCCATTTATAACCATTTGCTGTTTTTAGTTTCCTTTTGCAACAGCTAACTATACTATGTCTATTGGTATTAGTGTTAATAGATGCCATAATAATAGAATCCCATATTTTTATAAAATTATTTTGATTATCATATTGAATTACTTTTTTTGATGTGGCTTTTGCAACTTTTTTTATTCTTGTGCCATAATTATTATTATATTTATGTGTACACCACTCTAAATTGTTAGCATTATTATTTTGTTTATTTTCATCTTTATGATTTACACATTTATAATTGTTTATATTATCTATAAATGCTTTTGCAACCAATCTATGAACACTATGCCATTTACTTTTATTATTTTTACTCAATATAACATAACAATAACCATTCTTATTTATACCTGATTTTAAAATAGTGTTTCTTTTTAGATTTTTAACTCTACCATAATTAGACACTTGATAAAGACCTTCATAATTTTCTATATTTTTCCACATTTCCATATTAATCACCTTACTTTACGAAATCCTAAAGAACCATTTTGTCTAGGTATAAATGCAAAATTACCTAAATTTAATTGTTTAACTGTAAATTGGTCTTGAATCCAACTTGAAATTAAAGAGCCATTATAATAAATACCTATTCTATCGTTTTCTACCTGTAATTGATATTCATTATTAGGATTACCAAAAATCATATTTCCATCTTCTGATATTCTTATATAATCACCTAACTCTCCTACTGTTATCATTACACCCTCTAGTCCTTGTATTCTATCAGCACTCATTGTTCCTGTTGTAATCATATCAGCAACTATTTTGCCATCATTAGTCATAGCTGTTTGATATGTTCCATTAATTCCTGTTGAAGAATACCCTAAACCATTTAGATTCCATCTCCAAACTTTTTGAGCTGTTGTTGTATCAGGTGTGTCCATTATATATAAATCAGTTTGAGTTTTTACTATATAACCACCCATTGCTGAATTAATTTGAGTTGTAGCATTATCTTTTGCACTATTTAAAATAGAAGTTACATTAATACTTTCTACTCTTTGAGTATTAGCATTAATTGAACTTCCTATCGTTTTTTGAATAGTACCTATTTCAAAATTTTCTATCATATCAGTTAAAGGATTATAATTAATTCTTGTAACTCTTGTTTGATAATTTATTCCTAATATTTCAGCAGTTACATAATCACCTAAATGTAATGTTTCAACTGCTTGGTAGTTTTCATATTCTTTTGTTTTTGAAAGTTCTACCCAATCTATTTTTATATTAATTTGAGGTAAATCAACTAATTCTAAATATTGTGTTGCTGCCTCTCTTAATGCTGTATATGCATCTTCTATATCAGTATAAACTTCAGGGTCAGTTGATTCTGGATCATATTGAATATTAGAAAATTCTACTTTTGCTACTTTTGGTGTTAAATAATCATCTATATGTGTACTATCAATATAAACTTCAGGTAACATTAAACCATCAAAACCTAAAGGAAGTAATCTTGTTATAATAGATGAATAATCACTTGTAATCTTAATTTCAGTTATATTTTTTCCAAATATTAATTTAATTCCATTTGATGAACCTCTTTGTGCTAATTGTTTTATTGTAAAGTTATCTCTTTCTAAATCTCCACCAAATATATTTATCATTGAGTTTTCAATATCACCCATTATTGCTTCAACAGGATTTCTTCTTACATATCTAGCAGATTTTGTTCCTGATATATCACTATAATAAGTAAAATTATTAGCAAAATTAGTTCTTTGTAAAATCCAATTACCAAATGTTTGACAATCTAATTCAGTAGGTGATGTATCTAGTAAAAAGTTATTTAACAAATCATAAAATATATGAGTAGCAAATACTTCTATTGTAGTGAAGTCTTTTACTACTCTTTTTATTCTGAATAACTGCTTACTTCCATCAGCTACTTGACATTTAATAATGTTTTCTTCTACTAAATATTCACTTAAATTGCCATCTAATTTATAAGTTATATTTAAATAATAATCACCATTTAGTTCTTCTAATACATTAGCACTCATAAAATCAGTTAAAAATCCTAATCCATTATTATTAAAATTTGTTTCATTTTGTAAGTATATATTCATATTCATCACCTACAAATATGCTCTCTTATATGTAGCAGTTAAAGATGTTATTGTACCTTCTGTTTCAATTTCATTAATTCCTACTTGAAATGATGGGAAATCACCTAACATAATGTTTGATGCATTTACACCATTTTTAGTTATAACTTTATTTTCACAATCTAGTACATAAGTACCATCTGTATCATTCAAAGTAAAACTTTGATTATTAATAGTAACCTCAACATCACCACTAGCAGTAATTTCAAGTACAGGATTTGATTTATATGTGCCACCTAATGTAAATGTACTACTAGATAATAAATCAATCGTAGAAGTGCTAATATCGTGTGCTATAGGGTTTACCATAAATTGAATCATAAATGATTTAAACATCTGTACCTTTTCAAATGGAATAGCATTATTTACTATTGCAGTATATTCTCTTTGATTATCAAATGTAAGAGTACCATAACCATCTAAAAATGCTTTTATTTCATCAAAATTAGCACTTTCTTTTGCATGACAACTAATAGATACAGAAAATGGCTCGTAAGTACCTTTATCTATACTTAAAAAGCCATTTCTACCATCTATTGTGTATGTATCTATTCTTTTTTGACCTTTAGATAATGTAGGTGTTTTTTCAACTACAATACCTTTAGTACTTAAATCAATATTATTCCACTTTACCATTAGTTACCACCTCTTGCTAATGCACTATTCTTTCTATAAAATTCAAGTTCTTCAGCTAATGCTTGAACATCTTGATTTCTACTATTATTAAAGTTTTCAATTTGTATTATTAAAGGGTTTGAGTTAGCAGTTGGATTAATAACAGGATTTAAACTATCTTGAATACCATTATTTAAGCTAGTCATAGCACCATTTACTTGTCTAATAGTATCAGGTATACCTTTTTCAAATCCCATAGCAATTCCAGCTGTTAATTGTTGCCCTACCTCTTGGGACATTAAACGACTAGGAGACTTTATTTTAAAGAAATCCTTAATTGCACCAGTAATCTTTGATCCAACTTTCTTAATAGTATTTTTTACTACACTACCAAAATCTAACATACCATTTAAAATACCTTTTAGTATGTTTTTACCTAATGACAACCAATTTGTTTGAGTTATAACTCTTTTAACATTATCAAAGAATCCCTTTATTAATTTAGGGGCTACTGAAATTAAACTTGGAATAGCTTTTACTATTCCTTTTGCAAGTTCTAAAACTAATGTTAATCCTGAATTAATCATTAATGATAACATTTCAGGTTTTGTTAATGTTGCTGATAATTTAATTATTAATTCAGGTAGTTTATCAAGTAATTTTGGAAGTGCTGTAAATATACCTTGAGTTAATGCAATTATTATTTGAATTGCTGCTTCAATTATCATTGGTAAATTATCTATAATTACATCAACTATTGTTAATACACAATCAACTATTGTTGGTATTAATTCAGGTAAACTATCTCCAATACCTGTTGCAAGTGCAACTATTAATGCTAATCCTAATTCAATTATTGTAGGTAAATTTTTTGTAACAAAATTTACAAAGTTTTTTATAAGTTCAGTAACTGCTTTTTTTATAGCAGAAGTATTTTTAGTAACCATTTCAAATAGTTTATTTATTAAATTAGTTATTGCATTTAATAATTGTGGAATCAAATTAAATAGCATTGTTACTACTTGTGGAATTAATTTTTCAATTAATGTTGTAATACCACTTAATATTTGTGGTGCTAAATCACCAATAGCATTAGTTACATTTCCTAAAAATGTAGTGACTGCTTCACTTAATTGTTCAGGACTGCCACTACCATTTAAAAAGTTATCAAATGCTGCTTTCATTGAAGCTGCACTACCACTAATTGTTTTTTCAGCTTCTTGTGCAGTAGTACCTGTTATATCTAATTCACCTTGAATAGTATGAATTGCATTATATACATCACTTAAATTATTAATGTCATACTTTTGACCACTTATCTTTTCAGCATCTTTTAGTAGTCTTTCCATTTCTTTTTTAGTACCACCATAACCTAATTTTAAGTTCCTTTTTATTCATATAAGGTCGTTAATCTTATACCGTTCTCTTATGAACTGCTATATATTTCTATATAGAGTAGACTATATCTTCATCTCTTTTGAGAGCCTCGCACTTCCATTCACTTGAATGTACTTCCTTACGGAATAGTCGTTACACCTTACTATTTCTAGTCTTGGCTCGGTATTGTCTACACCATTATGTGTTTAGAGTTCCACCGAATTCACGAGGTTTTAATTGGACTATTTTGTTAATCCAACATTGTATAGTTTTGTTTTGCAAATCCCTGATATGCATTTTGTATTAATCCCATATCAGTTCCAAACTTATTGGCATTGTCTGACATATCTCTAAATGCCATATCAGCAACATCTGCTGCTTTTGATGTATCACCACCTAATGATTGAAGTAAACTAGCACTAAATGATGTAACACCTTTCATGTATTCATTAGCACTTACACCTGCAGTTTTAAATGCTTGAGCAGCATTGTCCATTACTTTTTGTGCATTATCACCAAATAGTGTTTCTACACCACCAACATTTTGCTCTAGTTCTGCATATGACTTAACACCTGTTGCAACTAAACCTGCCATTGCACCACCAACAGCTGCAGTTACTTTTCCAAGTTTTTTAACTACATCTAAAGCAACTTCACCAACTTTTTTTAAAGTTTCCTTTACTTTTGTTAAGTCAATTTTATTGATGCTTTTTAGTTCACTATTCATGTTCTTTAAAGCACCTTCACTTTTAGCAATTTCAACACTTAATGCTCTATAATTTTCTTTTTGTTCATCAGTTAGTTTGTTATAATCACCCATTTGTCTTTGAGCTTCTTTTAAAGTGTTTAACTTATCAGTAGTTGCTGCAATATTGTTTTTTAATACTTCTTGCTTTTGATTTAATAGTTCTGTGTTCTTTGGATCAAGTTTTAATGCTTGATTTAATGCTTTTAATTCACTATTAGTTGAACTGATTACTTTTGATGTATCTTTTAAAGCATCATTAAGTTTAGTAGTACTACCATCTATTTCAATAGTAATACCTTGTATTCTTTTTGCCATATTAATCTCCTTTCTTTAATAAATATTAAAAAAAACCTACTATAAAAGTAGGTTCTTTGTACTATCTATTAAATAGATGCTGGTGATTCATATACTTGAGTAAAGAAACTATTATAAACTGATACATTGTCATCATTTTTTTCAATAAATGCTCTAACTTTTAAATCAGTACTTCTTGGCATTGCTTTAATAGTCAATGTGTCTGTATTTGGTTCTTTACTTTCTTCTATTGTTCCACTTTCAGTATTAGGTCTTGTTAATGAACAATTATAATACCAATATTTTCTTGCTTTTACATCTCCCTCAATTTGGAATCCAAAAGCAAAGTTTTTAAATGTATCACTTGAAGATTCAACATATGCACCATTAGTGTCAACTGTTTCACCCATTATTGCAGTTCTTATTTCATCAGGAATTAAAGCAATCTCTAAATCGCCTTCATAACCTTGATTAGCAGTAGAACTAAAATAAATATAGTTATCAGCATAAAAGTCATTAGTATCACCTTGTGGCTCTAATGATAAATTTACTGCACCTGGTACAGATATTGGTGTTCCATATGTTATAGCACCATTAGTTTCAGTCATTACTGCCATAACACAATTTGATAATCCAAATTTAACTTTATTTTTAGCCATAATTTATATACCTCCTATATTTCATAAAAATTATGATATATTTTTTCATCATTGTCCCATACCTCATCATTTTTAGAGTATGGTATTTTATTTGTTGTTAATAGTTGTTCAATTTGTCTTTCTAAAGCAACTTCTTTTTTTTCTGTTATAAGTTCTATTTCATAATTAAAAAACTGATGATATGTTATACCATCAGCTCTTAATGTGCTTGGGCTTGTTTCTCTATAAACCATAAATGGTATAGAAACATTTTTATCACTATCAAAATGGTCATAAGCTACAGGAATATTAAGAGTTTTTAATAAATCAAATAAATCTTTATGTTCTATCATTATTAACCTCCATTTTTAATTACTTGTTCAACATCTTTTTGAAATGCTTGTATACATTCTTGTTCTACTGGCTCAATATGTACTTGAGGTTTTGATGTACCCCATGTTCCATGTTGATTTCTTATAACATGTGGCTTTTCTAACAAATGAGTTAATTGCCAATCAGTAGCATTGTAAATTGTTGCATGAACAAATCCTTTACCTTGCTTTTTTTGAACTCTCCAACCTTTTCTATATTTTCCTGTTCTTTTTGGTGATGTAACTCTTAATTTGTTTTTACCATCTTCTGCTACTTTAAAAGCAGTTTCAGTTATGCCTTCTTGAATATCACTAGAATATTCACTCAAAATATCTTTAATATCAATTAAGTTGTTATATTTAGCCACTAATTAACACCTATTTTCTTTGAACATACCAAAACAATGTCAAACTTATTTTTAGGTTCTACCACTCTTATAACTTCATATCTTGTTCCATTCCACTTAATTTCATTTTCACCATGATAATTTAATTTTTTTATTACAAATTCTATTGATGGTGTAATACCAATTTCAACAGCATTGTAAAATTCATTAGTCCTAACACTTTGTACCTTTGCATAACTTTTGTTGGAAGAAGAAAGGGCAGTAACTTGATTTCCAATGTCATCTGCCCCAATTACTTCTTGAATTAAGTAGATTATTTCGCTATATTCCATTTTGTACTCCCCAAGTATATTCCTTTAAATGTCTTAATACATCTTTTTGAATAGAATAACTTTTAGAATACATTTCAGAATTTGGTACATCTATAAAACTTAAAACATATGTAATAATAGCTGTTTTAACAAAGTCATCAGGAACATCTACTAAAGTACTGACTATGCCAATACTTTTCAAATCTAACTTTGCAGATTCAATCCAAGTATTAATCATACTATCAAATTCAGTATGGTTAATTCCTTGTATTTTTTTTATTTCATCTAGCATAGTCCACCTTCTTTCTTAATTAAACTGTTTCTGGTTTTGCTACTTGAACAAATGCTTTATTAGCAACAATTCCTAGACCAATAAATTCTCTACCAAGAACTTCAATTAAATCTTCTTTCTTTCTTGACATTGTATCAAGTTTGATTTCAATATCATCACCATTTGGGAAGTTAGCGATTGCACCAAATCCAAAATCACCAACAATCATATAAGTTTGTCCTGCACTTGCAGCACTATATGCTGGTAGTGAGTTATTGAATACAACTCTTAATCCTTCAAATGGATCTACTCCATAATGATTAGCATATTGAGCTGTTTTAAATTCTGCCCAAGTTAATTTATTCATTACTATAGTTGGATTATCAGCTTCATCACTTAAATTTCCAACAGCTTGTGCAGTTGTTCCAACAGCTGGTGCTGCAGTTATTTTACCAACAGCAGGTGCAGTTGAACTTGCAGTTGTAGTTAATGCTACGATTTGAGCAACTAATAAGTCAGCAGCTTTCTTTGCGATTCTATAAGTTAATTCATCATAGATATATCTTAAGAATGCTTCACCTCTCATATCATAAACTTCATCACTGATTGAAATCCATTTCTTAATTGATTTTGGCTCAATAGTTACAATTCCTTCAATTAGTTCTTCTTCTGCAACAGCATATGCACCTTCTGTGTGTACTACTGCATCAGTTCCACTAATCTCAAATTGTACTTTAAGATTTCCTCTTACATTTGTTTTTCTAACTAAAGATAATAATTCATTATTATCCCAAGCAGTTTTTACTTCATCTAAAACGAAATCAGGTACTGCTATTGTTCCATTAGTAGCATTTTCAGTTAATAATGCTCTTGCCTCACCTGTTTTGATATATTCTGCATATGCATCAATATAATCTTTAGTATTTCTTGTTTCCATATTATTTTCCTCCTTTTTTACTTCCATAGAAACTTCTTTTGCCATTGCTTTTACTTCAGGTTCTTCTAAAGTTTCAGCAATTTCTTCTTGTTCTTGAGTTTCAGTTATTTGTTCTGCTTCTTCATTTAAAGCATCAACTTCTTTTTCAAGTTCTTCTACTTTATCTAAATCTTCAGTACTATTAACTTCTTCTCTGATTTCAAGTTTTCTTTCTTCAATTTCTTCTAATCTAGTCATTTTGACCTCCTTTAAATTATTTGTTCTCTTTAGGGCTGATTCATTTCCCATTATTGCTATTCCAGCATTTATTAAACAATTTAGTCCACTATTCCAGCAAACAAAAAGTAAGCCATTCCAACTTACTTTTCATAATTGTATTAACCTATTTTTTCTAACAAAGCTTTTTTCTTTTCTTCTAGTTTTAATTTATTTTCATGTTCTTGTCTTAATTCATTTCTTTTTTCCATAAATTCATCATTTTCACTTCTAGCAACACTTACATCTGTTGCATTGTAAAATGGTTGGTCAACTACTGATACATCATATACTTTTCCAATTTTTGTAATTGTTCTAGTGTCTGTATCATAATCGTATTCATCTTCATCAACTACAAATGCAAATGATTGTTTATCAATTAAACCACTTTTAATAGCATTAAAGATGTTTTTATGGTCTGAAATATCATTTTGTAATGTTGCATCAATATATAATCCTTTTTCATCTACATTTAGCTGTAAACTCTTATTTCTAGTTCTTGCTAGTACCATAAATGAATCATTATGATTATATCTTAATACTACATCAGACATATCAGCTTCATCAAAAGCTTTTTCACTTATTACTTCAGTATAACCATATGTTTCAGGACTATTAAATACTGCAGCATAGCCTTTAATTTCCATTTTTCCATCTTCAGTATCTTCTGCTCTAAATTGTAAGTCTAATTTTCTAGTTTCCTTCTTCATTGTTTCCTCCTTTATCTACCATATTACCTAATGTATCGCTATGATTTTGGTCAATTAATACTTCATCACCATTATCAATAGGGGTAAGATTAAATACTTCTCTTAATTCATTTATTGTCATTATATTATTGGCATATCTTACAAGTTCAATTTTTGTTTTATTACTTGCATATTGTAATCTATTGCTTTCAAATATAATTTCATTACCAAAATATCTTTCTGTTGGTGTAAATAACTTACTTGTAAATTCTAAACTCATTTGTAAACCTATTGGTTCAAGTACACTTTCATAAAATGCATTCCATTCATCTTCATTATATTTACTTTGTATAATATTCTCATTTAATCCAAAATACCCAAGTATTTTATTATCATAGATTTTAACTTGACTTTCATCTGCTGTTTTAGGATCAATACTTACTGGCGTAAATGTTGTTGTAGCATCTAAACCACCTATTCCAGTTTTATCTCCATTAACAAAATCTTGAACAAATTGATCTCTCATTTTCTTTACATCTTCAGGTTTTAGCATTGCTTGTGTAGATTTTATTACACCTTTAATTGCACTTGTAGTTTTAATAGCATTTACAATTCCCTCATCTAATACATGTTTAATAGATAATGTTTTTACTATTGGTTCAGTAGAACCACCCATTAACCCATCACTATTAGCAAATTTAGTTAAATGAATGCAACTATTGTATGCAACAAATCTTTCTTTTTTATTTCCAAACTTAAATAATATGTAAATATTGTCTTTATATTCATATAACTTAATTGTTTTATAACTTAAAGGGTATAAACCAGTAACCTTAAAATTTTCATCTCTTTGAATATAAATATATGCATTATTATATAGTTCTAAATCACTTATTACTTGATAATAAAATTGAAAAGCATTTTGTAGCTCATTTGGTTTTTTAGATAAAAGTCTATATAAATTTTCATTTATTATTTCAAGTTTTTCTGCAGTTCTTCTAATATGTTTAGGGTGCATTTTAGCAGCATTTCTTGCAATTACATCAACACATGTTCTTATATCTATATCATCTTCAAATTTACCATCATATCTAGTAAATACACTCTTGTATCTATCTAATATTTCAAATGTTGTTGCTGTATCAGGTGGTGTTGTATCTCTATCATTACCAAATATTCTACTAAATAAACTTCTTCGTTCCATTTTATACCTCCTCATTAATATAATTCAAATACTCTTGTTGCTTATCAACAAAAATGCAATAAGCATCAATTAAACTTACTGCACCATCTATTCTTTGCCTTGATTTTTCTTTATCAGGTTGAATATTCTCATTTGAATCCATTTTTATAGTAGTATTTGATAAACACCACTTTAGAATTGGATTGTTATTATAATTTATTTTTTTATCAATTAAATCAGCTTTCATAACTTTCATTGGTGTACTCATTGTTTTAGCACCTTGCCTAACTTCCACCATATTAAATCCTAATCCAGCCATTTCAATTTTCCAATATTCAGCATTCCAACTATCATACCCTACATATAATGGTCTTAAGTCATTTTCTCTTACTTGCTCTAAAAACCATTGTGTAACATCATGATAATCTATTTTGGAATCACCACTTAACCTTAGCCACCCTGCTTTTAACCATTTATCATATGGAATCCTATCATCTTTAACTTTTTTTTCTAAAGAATTAGTTGGAATCCAATACATCTGTTTAATTCTTATTTCTTTATTCTTAACACCAAGTAATGTTGCACAAGTTAAGTCTGTTGTACTTGAAAGGTCAACACCTGCTATGCAGTAAGTATCTTTCCAATCAGTATAAATCTTTTCATTATTTAGATCATCAAAAGTCAACCAAGCATTTATTGTGTTTTGTCTTATATTAAAGTCTTTACACAATAAATTAACAAGTTCTATAGGATTGGCTTTTGCTCTTTCTACTTTCTCTCTTAAATCTTTTAATGATTTTATATTACCTAATGCTGGATTTGCTTTATACCAGCATTCCTCGTTAGTCCATTCTTTTTCATCATCTAGTTCATAGATAATAGGCAGTAATGTTTCATCTTGTATTGTTCCATCTACTACTTGACTAGCATAATCATATTCAATGTCAAATACATTTTGTCTTACTGTACCCATTGTAGAAGTTTCAAGTAAAATTGGTTGAGTTCTAGCACTCATACTATCATACATAACATCTAATAAGTTTTTATCTTTCCAAGCATGAACTTCATCAGCTATTACTAAATGTGCATTTAAACCATCTAGTGAGTTAGAATCACTTGCTAATGCTCTAAAATAACTATCATTTGCATCATAGTATATTCCACCAATTAAGCATCTTATTCTTTTTGCTAGTATAGGACTTTTTTTAATCATTCTTTTTGATTCTTCCCATACTATTTTTGATTGTTCTCTTTTAGTAGCTACTGAATATATTTCAGCACCACCTTCATTATCTTTTGTTAACATGTAAGTAGCAATAGCACTATCAAGTACTGATTTACCATTCTTTCTTGCTACAAAAAATATTGCTTTCTTATATTTTCTTAATCCTGTATCTCTATCTACAAAACCAAACAATGATTGTAACATTGCTTTTTGAAACAATTCTAATTTTAATGGTTTACCTGCCCATCTACCTTTTGATTGTTTGCAATACTTTTCAATAAAGTGAATACATCTTAAACTTTTCTTTTCATCAAATATATAAGTATGTGTTTCTTCTTTTCCTTTATTATCAAAAGTAACTTTTTGCTCTTTCTTTAAATTATTTACTAATTTTTTATATTGTTTTTTTATCTTCTGACATACTTTATCAGGATTTTCTTGAATCCATTTATAGTATTCTTCTATATATGTCATAGATCATCATCATCAAAGTTATCTTCTGTTGGAAGTTCCTCTTTTGGAAGTAAATTAACAATATTATTAATACATGATTGATAATTTTTAATTAACATGTTGTATTGACTCAATGCTGGATTTGCTCTTTCAATGTCATACTTCCCTTGACACATTTGAGTAACTACTCCATCACTTTTTATTTTTCTTTTTAATTTTGTAAGAGTAGATTTCATAAATTTTGCTTCTTCTATTAAACTCAAACCCAACTTTGCCTTATCAGTTCCTAATTCTTCAAATGTATCTTTAATTGAATTAATATCAATTCTTTTGATTTTTGTCAAAATATCACTTCCTTTTTTAAAAATAGGGGGTTATTAAGCCATTTTGCGCAAAAAATGTAAGAAGAAGCCCGCTCTGCTCTCGAATCGCGACGGGTATCTCTTGGAGCTCACTGTG
>CAZVUP010000017.1:0-34296 GCA_964630365.1 uncultured Muribaculaceae bacterium | reverse complement strand
TTCTAGTTCTTTAGGTAATTTAGCTTTAAAACAAGCTATTTGGTATTTAATTGGTTGGGTATTAGTATTTATTCTTATAAAATTAAAAAATGAATATTTATATAGACATACTTGGTTTTTGTATATATTTGGTAATGTTTTACTTGTTTTGTTACTTTTCTTTGGAACACCAATAAATAATAGTCGCTGTTGGTTTACTATTCCGGGGATTGGTAGTATTCAACCTAGTGAATTTATGAAAATATTTATTATGTTAACACTTGCTACTATGATTCATAATTTTAGAAATGAATATGATAATCCTAATTGGAAAGATGAGTTTGTTTTTATTATAAAAACTTTTATTATTGTATTAATACCATCAATGCTTACTTTCCTACAACCAGATACAGGTGCAGTATTAATATATCTAATTATTTATTTATCAATGTTATTTGTAAGTGGTATAAGACTAAGATGGTTTATTATAGGTGGTGGCTTACTAATAGCTTTAATAGCTAGTGTTATGAGTTTGTATTTCTTTAGAGAAAAAATATTTATTAAAATATTTGGAACATCTATTTATTATCGTCTTGATCGAATATTTAATTGGAGTACAGGGTCTGGATTACAACTAGAAAATGCTATGGCTGCGATTGGATCAGCTGGATTATTTGGACATGGTTATAATAAAACACCAATATATTTTCCGGAATCATCAACTGACTTTATATTTGCAGTGTTTGCTAGTAACTTTGGATTTATTGGTGTATTAGCACTTATAGGAATAATAATATATTTAGACATTAATATAATTAAATTAGCTAGAAAGAAAATAGATGATACTGATAAATATATAGTTTCAGGAATAAGTGGAATGTTACTATTTCAACAAATTCAAAATATAGGTATGACAGTTGGATTATTACCAATAACTGGTATTACACTACCATTTGTTTCATATGGTGGAAGTAGCTTGTTATCATACATGTTAATTGTTGGAATACTACTTAATATTTCAGTTAAGAAAAATAGGAAATATAGATATAAATAAAAAACATTGGAATTTAAAATTCTAATGTTTTTGTTTAAAAAAATAATTATCCAATATTAGAGATGAGATTGTCTTTCCATACTACTCCCAAAAAAATCTAAAATATGATTAATGCACTCTCTTAATTTTGCAGGATTTTTATATCTATGATCAGCACCTTCAATTGGTATAAATTCTATAACGTTATCGTCACAAAATTGTCTATCAGTTTCAAAATCAATTAATTCATCTTCTGTTCCATGCATAATTAGAATATCATCAGCCATACTTATATAATTTCTTTTTAAAATGTCATTTTCTTCTAGTTCATCTAAAAATCCCTTATCTATTTTCATTTTTCTATCAAATCCAACATTTTCTATTTTTCCTTTTAGAATATTTCTTAATTGTTCTTCTGTTAATATTCTTTCGGTTAAAGCTTCGTACATATTAACTGCTGGGCATCTTAATGCTATCTTTCTAAAAGGATTACCATGTTCGCTAATATATTTTAATACAAGATATCCACCGAAACTTGTTGCTTGTGCATAAATTTCATTTACACCTAATATATTTTGTACGTAATAAATAACGCTATTTAAGTAGTCATCACAGTCTTTTAAATTTAATTTTTGTTTAGCATCTTTTCCATGACTTAGCCAATCAAAGCTGATAACTGCTAAATCATCATATTTTGGCAACATGGTTTCGGCTATTTTTTTACTAGCATTATTATCTTTGTTTCCTGCAAAGCCATGGCATGAAATCATTACTTTTCTTATATTGTTTGGGTTATTATAATAAACCAGTTTTATTGTATTAATACTATCTTTTTTTATGTGTTTTTCAACATAATTAATTTAGATTTTCTTATTCACACTTTATTGTAGCTAATAATAATTAATTATTGATATTCAAAATAAAAAGCAGCCATTTTTTCCATGGCTACTTTTCTATAATTAATCTTTTTTTATTCAGTTGCTCTTAAATCTGCAGCATCTTTAGCTTTTTCCTCAACAGATTTATATCCTTTTGCAGTTTCTTCAACACAGTCTGATGTTAATTTATCAATTTCATTAATGTGGTCTTCTAGAATTCTAACTACTTCTCCTGAAGATCTTGCAAGTCTTGATCTAATTTCTGCATTTCCAAAAGCATTAATGCTTTCAATCTCACTTACAGATGTATCACGAGCCTTAGTCAATTCTTCTTTTAATTTTTTAAATGCAGCCATTATTTTTTCTTTGCTTCCTGCAACATCCACTTCTCCTTCATCGTTTTCACCAAAACCAAAACTATCATTGGCAAAATGATCTTTGATTTTAGAAATATCAACGTTTCCTGAAAAGCTTATTGCACTTTCTTGCATTTTATCATCATTACCACCTGCACCTCTGTATCCTTCAAAAATACCTGTAACTGCGCTTCCAAAGATACCATTATTATCACTTAATTCTTTTATACATCTATTAATACTTTCTTTTAGTTTACCAGCATATATCGTGGCATTCTTATCTTCCCATATATGAGATACCGTTTCTGAAAATTCTTGTATTGCATTTTCTACTTTTGTTTTAGTTGTAGTTGCTGCACTATTAGCTTGTCTAATAACTTTATCGGCTTGTTTTGCTGTTACTCTTGCCATATTATCACTCCTTTTATAATTTTCTTCATTTATTATTTGTTAGATTCCCATCTATTCTAACTAGTTATAGTTTAATATTATTCTTTTGTTTTGTCAATCTATTTTCTAGAGCTTTACACTTTCTTTTAAGAAGAGTATTTCTGTCCCATTTCTGATATCTGTGTCAATTACAATCGAATTATTATCGTATTTCAGACCACTTGCTCTATTCAACATAATATAGTTATCACTTTTAATATCTATTTTTATTCCATTCATATCATAAACTGCTTTTACAATTAGTTTATTTACTTTCCAAATTAATTCATTTACTGGAATTTTAATATCATATTCTCGGTCAATCGATGGAAAAATGGCTTTTATTAATACTTTATTCTTCATCATCTTCCGATTCCTCCATTCTCTCAAACTCTATTAATTTAATAATATTGTAATTTCCTTCTGATATATAAAAACCATAATTGTTTGGTAGTTTCTGACTTAATTCTCTGGAATAATTTGATACTTTTAAAATATTTTGATCTTCCACGCCTGGGCCTATATAAAGTCCTTCACTTACATCTATTTTTTTGAACCATTCTTCATATGTTAAATCACTTATTTTTGATGGTTCATCAAAAATAACTATAAATGCATTTCCTACTTCTTGACACTTGTTGAACAGTTCACTAATTTTATTTGTATCTTCTAATTTCCCCAATAGTTTTCCAACTGAATTAATTACAATTACTGTGTTTTTTTCCTTAATTTCTTTAGACTTTTCTAAAAATTCTATTATTTTATCTATACTTTGATCATATGATTTATTAATATAATTCTTTGTTTTTTCTGTTAATTTTTGATTATCAGATATTGAATCAATTATAATTAAATTTTCTTTAGTGACAATCAATTCATCTAAAAAGCTATTAATAAACGATTTAAGATATTTCATTTTTGAAGATAATACCAGTTTACCAATTTCGGCAGTTAAATTGAATGTTCTGGTTATCAAAGTTCCTTTTTCAATACCAATTGGTATTCTTTTAATACCTTTCATCTTAGCAGAAACATCTTTTAATAATACTTGTTCTGGAAGTGTTGGTATTTTTAGAGCTGGTTCTAACCCTTTATTGTTTAACTCAGTGAACATATCTAATAGTATTTTTGCCTCTTCTGTTCTTTCATTACTAATAAACGCTGTTTGAAACTCATGTAATTTTTCATTAAAGCAAATTCCTCTGCCAAAAATATCTCTTGGTTCAACTTTATCTTTGGCGTTGAATAGGAATTTATAATCTGCTGAATCTTTTAATTTTAATGCAAAAGTACATGGTATTAATTGCTTAAATCTATCCGGTAATGAATTTGTTAAACTTGATGTAATAATATAGACTATTCCATAACGATCAGAATCACGAAGTAATTCACCAAGAATATCATATAATGTGTCATTTGATTCAGAAATAGATTCATAATTATTTAAAATAACAATCATGACTGGCATTTTACCTGGATTATCTTTGATATAGTCAATATATTCTCCACCAAATTCTGCTAAAATCTTCTTTCTTTCCTTCTGCTCTTCTCTAATCAATTTTATCAAATTAGGAAGGGATTCATTATCACCTGGTGTTACTACTCCACCGCAGTGTGGATCCTTATTAAATTTTTGAAAATTTTGTGAACCATAATCAATAATATAATATGACACTTCAGTTGGTTGATAGTTCTTTATTACATTATATAGGATTGTCGTTACCAACTCTTCATATTCCTGAGAATCTGTACTTATAATATTCGTACTTCCATCATTTAGCAAATTATATACTAATGGATATTGTTCTTGTTTTTCTGGTGCATCATATTCCCCAATAACAAGATTAAAATCTTTATTATCAATATTTAATTTATATTTTTCAATAGTTTGATCAATTGTTATAACTGCTGGAATATTCTCAAGCCATAATCTTTTAGCAAAACGGTTACTCTGTTTTGCAATTTTAATTATCTCATTCATAATTGCTGAAAGTTGTTCACCTTCTGCTTCACCCTTTTTATTGTCTCCACCAGATTGAATATTTTTAATACTAATTCCTGATTCATCAATAATATTAACGCTTTTGTCAACTGTTTTTTGAATTACATCAGATGGATAATATTTGGCACCACACCATCCTGATTGGCCTAAAGCAAAATATTCATCATATCCTACTTGTAAGTAAAATCTACCTGTTTGTTTTAATGATGCTGCATCTGGACGCTTTAACATTTCGTTTGAGTCACTTGCATCTTGTACTTTTAGACAAACTCTAAATTTGGTATTAGACCAAATTTGATCATTTACTACACCACTTGGTTTTTGAGTTGCTAGGATAAGGTGAACTCCTAGTGAACGTCCAATACGAGCAACGCTTATCAAATTATCCATAAAATCTGGTTGTTGAGCTTTTAATTCGGCAAACTCATCACAAACTATAAAAAGATGTGGCAATGGTTCATCTAATTTACCCGCATGGAAAAATCCTTGATATTTATATATATCAATAGTACTTTCTCCTAATTTATCACGTGCTTCATTAAATATTTTTTGTCTTCTTTTAACTTCACTATCTATACTTACTAAAGTTCTATTAATCTCTGCTTTATCCAAGTTTGTTATCGTTCCTGTTAAGTGTGGTAATCTTGTCCCAGTTGTTTGATTTTCAAAGGCAAAAGCTAGACCACCACCTTTGTAGTCAATAAGTATAAATGCTACATCTTCTGGTGAAAAATTCATGGATAGTGATAAAATCCAAGTAATTATAAATTCTGATTTACCAGAACCAGTCATACCAGCAATTAAGCCATGTGGCCCATGAGCTTTTTCATGAAGATCTAGGTACATCAACTTACCATCAGGTCCAACACCAACTTCAGCTTTTAAATTTGAAGTAGAGTCATTAGTATCCCATCTATTCATGATGTTTAATTGCTCAACTTTTCCAACTTTAGCCATTTCAAGAAAAGTAATTGCATCCGGTAATTCTCCATATTGATCTTCACCTGAAGATATTTCGATTGGTATGTTAGCTAATACTTTAGCAATTTCCATCATATTTATTTTATAATTAACTTCATCGATAAATACCATTTGTTCTTGTTTTTCATATGAATTTTTTAAAACACCTGATTTTTTATCTCCAATATTAATGAAATTATTACACAAACTTGGTAATTTACTAATTTTGTTTTCCATTATTATCATGCTAAAACCAAGATTATTTTTCAATTCAGATATTTCTTCAACTAAATTTGTCTTTTTTACTACTTCTAAGTCATCAATTATTATTAAATAATATGGTTTCTGTAGTGACGCTTGTTTATCCTCGCCACTTTGTCCTAGGCGATTATTAAGCTCTTGTTTTAGCATATCAGAAACATATGATGCATTTTCTTCATTTGTTGCAAAAAATCTAAATGAGCTGTCATTTGTTGCATTGTGATTCAAGTATTTTATATAGTCCCAATATTTTTCATTTTTTTCATTTGTAAAAACTACTATTTTTAAATCATCATAACTATAAAAAGTCAAAAGTTGAAGTAATATATTATTCATGAAGTAATGCGTTTTTACGCTTTCCCCCATAACTGCTGTTATATTATTTTCATATAGAGAGTAACCAATTGGGACATTATTAATATATTTATATTCATCTACCAAAACTTCTACTCGTTTTTTTAATTCATCCTCGTCTGCTGAAAAACCTTCTTCAGGATAATTTATTTTTACTTTTAAAAGTTCATCTCCAACTCCAATTCTAACAACTAAGAAATCACTTTGATCAATTCTTTTATCCCAGAAGTTCAGTCCTCTATGTTTCAAATTTTCTAAACATTGATCAAGTGAAATAACATTTTCTTTTATTATTTCAGCTTGTAGATTTCGTTCGTTTTCTAATTCTTCTTTTTTTTCAGCCAAATATTTTTCATATTTGTCATTTAATTCTTTATTTCTTTTTTCCTTAATTTTTTTATTATAATGTCTAGTCAAAAATGGCCATAATATTGTTGAGATTAGCATTGTTAAACCTGTCAATAATTGCGGCCATACATTTTTTAAATCTACGGTTCCTGATGCTAACTGTGTAATAGTTGTTGTCATTGTCATAGCTGATGCTAGTCCCATAGTTATCATTGGTCCAGCAGTTAATATTGCTGGAAGTTCTTGATTGTTTTTTTCTTGCTGTGGTGGTTGACTTAATTCTATTTCTTTTTCTTCAATTATTCGTCTTAGCCTTGGAGATTTTGAAAAATATGAATTTTCATCATATAATTCCTTATCTTTAACCTCGATGTCTTCTAATTGTTCAGAAGCAGTTAGATTTGTCTCAATCAATCCAGAGACACTTTGATTTATTTGTAATAGTTGAGGATCAGCAATTACAATAACCATTTTATTTAAAAACAATAATTTTGCTCCAAGTAGTTCAACCTCATCACCATTTCGAATAAAGTATGATTGACTATTTAATTTGCTCTTATTAATATAAACATATCCTTGTTTATATTGAAGGGTTAGTTGATTATTTTGATTAGTTATTTTTAAATTAAAATCAGGTGTGTATGGACAATTATATTGTATCGATTGTTCTTGTCCTCCAATTGATAAATTAATTTTGTTATCATAATTATATATTTTAATATTTTTCTCATCTCTAGCAGATGTATATATCAAATAATTTGTATTATCACGTTGGATAATATAAAATTTATTAATTTCCATGTTGATTTCATCCAGATATGAGTTACCATTTACTAGTTTTGCTTCATTTGTTTTAAATAGAACCCATTTTCCGTCTTTAGCATCTACGTTAATAAGCTTTGATGTTTCGTTTTCATCAGGATCAAAGCTATAACTTCCGGAAATACTTTCTGGCAAGAAAAAAACATTTATTTGATTTTGGTAGTACAAGTATATCTTCATCTAACTTCACCCTTTATTATCTATTATAATTATTATAGCATAGTTGTTTTTCTTGTTAAACTATTTTTTGACAAAAAAAGTGCAGTCCCAACGATAGGATCTACACTTTTAAAAATATATACTCTATATTTTGTAAACTTCATTATACTCTGATAAAGAATAATGTTAGTTGGTTTGTTCAGATTGGCAATAACAAATCGCTGGTTATTATTGTTTTCATCATTAGGGAGTTTTCCTTCTCCCGGCAATCTTTTCTTAGTAGGTAGAATAAGTGTTTGCTTATCAATCATTAACCTCAATTTCTCCAGTTAATCAAAGCATCCTACTAAATGGTATAAGATAAAATCCGAGTTTTCCACATATTACTTAATTATTATCAGTAATTAAGTTAATATCTTATTCTAAGAGTTTTCTTTCTCTAAAAAAGCTGCCGTAAACTAGTCCCTGATAAAATTATTTCTGAGTGATATACATAGTTCCAAAATATAACAAAATTCATAACTACCAATTATCATAATATAACAATTTACAGATGAAAAATCAAAAATAATTCAAACAATAAACAGAACATCATAATAAAGTGATAGTACATAAATTACTGCATATCTAACTATATACTTCCTAGTTTATAATTTAATTATACAGAATATTTTTAAATTGTCAATTATTATATTTTGTTTTTTTTAATTATTATTTATTTTACGTCAAGTACATATTCATATACTTCTTTTAATTTCTGGCCTACTTTGGTAATATCTCTTTCCTTTGCTACTTTATAGGCTTCATCTCCAAGATATGGAAGTTTATTATCTATTAGCTTCTTTATTTTTTCTTCAAATTCATCTAGATTTTTGGCTTTATAAACGTTTACTCCGTCTGTTAGCCACTCTTCAAAGATAGGAATATCTCTTACAATTGCTTTTGTTTTACAAGCACAAGCTTCTATTATTGGTATTCCTTCTGTTTCTTCATATGTTGGGAATATATAAACATCACAGCCATTCATTGCTTCAATAATCATTTTTTGTTCAACATAGCCAGCAAAAACTAAATTATCTAGTTTAGTGTGTACAGCTTTTTTTACATCTTTTGTGGAAACTATAAGTGGACTATAACCAAACCAAATAAACTTATAGTCTTTTAATCTTTTTGCTAATTCAACAAATTCTACTATTCCTTTTCTTCGGATATATAATCCTACTCCAATAACTACTTTATCTGTTTCTTTTAGATTATATCGTTCCCTAAACTTTTTTCTTAATTCTTTATTCTGTTTAAATTTATCTAGTTCTATCCCATTTGATATAGCATATATTTTTTTCTTTATTCCATATTCTTCTAGTAAACGTTTTGAATATGGTGTTGGTGTTACAATTGCATCACCTAGACTATAACACTTAACTAACCATTTTCGAAAAATAGAGGCAGTCTGTTCTGAAAGAATAAAGCCATTTCGGTAGTCTTTTTCAGTAGTATGAGCATGATAGACTACTTTTTTTCCTGCTTTATGAGCTTTTTTTGCTAAAAGTACAGATTTAGGACCATAAAAATTAAGATGTAGTATATCATAATCTTTATCTTTAATATTTGTAGTATATTCAATATTTTGAGTTTCTAAGGCACGCATTTGATGCTTTATTGCTTTACCTAAACCACTCTTAGAAAAGAGTTTTTCCCCTTCTGTATATAATAATACTTTCATTTAATCACATCCTAAATATAATTATATGTTTATAAAAAATAAAAGACAAGTTATTCTTGTCTTTTACCACATATCGGGCAGAATTCTCCTTCTACTTTTCGACCGCAATTTCCACAAAAATTATTTTTATATTTTATTTTTTTATTTAATTCTGATACTTCTTTTATCTTTCTTAAAGATACAATATATAATACAATTACAAATACTAAGAAAGCAAAGATAAGTATTGTAATACCTGACATTAAGCAATAATCATAAATACCATGTAGTATAGTAGGAACAATTACACTTAATATAATATTTCTTTTTTCTTTTACTTGATCATTTTGATAATAAAATTGTTTAGCCATGCTTAAGTAATACCCCATAAATATAGCATCACAGGCATGACCTGGAATCGCTAAAACTGCTCTTAGAATAGCTGTTGCAATAGAACCTGTTCCTACTACATAAAAAATGTTTTCAAAAAAAGCAAAACCTAGTGAGACAAAGATGGAATAAACTATAATGTCATAGGCTTCATCAAATTCTTTGTGATTATATCCACATCTATAGAGCATTATCCATTTACAGAATTCTTCAACTAAGGCTACTCCAAAGAAGGCATATAAGATTGTTTCAATAAAATTCTGTTCTTCTAAGGATTTTGATAAGAAAGGAAAAAATATTTCCATTATACTTGACACTATTAATACTAAAAAACAAGATAGAATTCCTAGACAAAATAATTTCATTAATAATGATATAGGTTCTTTTTCTCTATCCTTATTATAAATAAACATAAGTATTAAAATAACTGGTAAAACAGCTAAAAACATTAATGTACTCATATAATCACTCCATTATTTTAGTATACCATATTTGTTTTTTATATTATTTTTGATTAAAGTACTTAGACATTTTTTTACATAAAACTTTACAAAAAAAAGAATCAAATAATTGATTCTTATTTTCATAATGGTGTCCGCGAGGCGACTCGAACGCCTGACCGATCGCTTAGAAGGCGATTGCTCTATCCGGCTGAGCTACGCAGACATATCTCAACTGACAAATAAGATTATACAATAAAAACACTTATATTTCAAGTGTTTTTATTAATTATCTCGCATGAAATGTTCTTTTTGTTGGCCATTTACTTTAAACATAACCATATTTATATTGGGATAGTTGTCAAATATAGAATATGATATTTCTTCCATTATTGCCTTAGTTGTTTCTTGATTGCTATCTAATAAATAATTATTAAAATTTAAGAATAAGACATTGGCTTCTTCATAATAATCTAATAATTCTAAATTATTATTTACTGGACTAATTAGATTACTTTTATTATTTTTCAATTCATCAATAATTATTTCTACTTTTTCACGTTTATCATTTAAATACTTAGTAATTGGTATAAGGTTTGTATTATTATCTTTATCATAATAGTAGACTATCACTTTATTTATATCTGTTCTGGAGTTTATAGAGTATTCTGGATTTATACTAATATTCTTATTAAGAGGAGTTTCATATCCTTTTAACATTTCTTTTTCCACAGTAAAGGAAAAATTAGAAATACTTTCAAGTTCTAATAATGAATATGTAAGACCAGTAATAATATATTTTTCATTACTTTTATCATAATTTAAAAAATCTTTCGAAAAATCAATATATAAATTATTATTATCAATATTTATCTCATTTATCTTGGTATCTTTAGGTAAATATCCTTGTAGGGAATTTTTAATCTTAGAATTATTTATTATTAAATAATTAATTATCCCCCGTACTTTATCTTCTTTTGTTTTACCAGTTAAGAATATATCAGTTTTTACTAAATAATTATTTTTATTTAATAAATAAATTTTATTTGTTGGGAGTGATGTGATATCTGATAATTCTAAATTTGTTCTTAATGTATTTTTATTTGTTGTTGTAGGAATTGTATAGACAGTTAATACTATAAACATAGTTAGAGTTGTTATAAATATTTTTTTTAAGGCTTTTTGTTTTAGCATAATATCACCTATAAAACTATATGAAAAAAACGTACTTTTTAGTACGTTTTTAGATAGATAATTCTTTTAATTTTATTAATTCTACTACAGCACTTGCTCGACCACTTACACCTAGTTTTTGCATAACATTAGAGATGTGATTTCTTACTGTTTTTTCACTAATTCCTAATTTATTAGCTATTTCTTTAGTATTATAATTATCTATTAGTAATTTGAATATTTCTCTTTCTCTAGGAGTTAAAATATTGCTCATTTATTATCACCTAAAGTATTTTATGTCTATATTTTACTTTGTTGTGTGTATTTCACCTATTATTTTTTTTGAAATTTAACCATAATATTTTGTTTTTCTTTAAAATCTTTTTGAATAGTACGCATTATTTTATTAGCTAGTGCTACATCATGTTTATCTGATACACATACTATGGAGATATCTTTATTATCTATTTTGGTAAAACAATCTAGTTTTATTTCTTCTTTCATTTTTTTCTCAATTGCTTCTTCTTTACCTTGAACTTCATTTAGATATTTTAGTTCTTCATAAGCATTATTTTTTTCTTCACTTGTTAGTTTATCATTTGTTAGTTTTTCATTTAAAACATCTATTGCTTCTTGTCTTTCTTCTTCTAGACTAACACGCATAGCAACTAAGGGGCTTTCTTCTTTTACCTCTTCGATTACTGCTTCTTCTTTTTTATCGCCAATATCTATTTTTACTTTTTCTAATAGATCATTGGGCATTGTAACATAATAAACTCCTAATACTAAAATTAAACTGAATAATGTTAAAAACCATAATTTTTCTTTATTTATCATATAAGGCCTCCATTCAGTTAAATATATGCAGAAAAAAAAAGAATATTCAGGGAATATTCTTATTTTAATTGTTTTCCACAACTAGAACAGAAAACTGTATCTTGTCCTACTACTGCACCACAGTTTGGACAATTAGTAGTAGTTGGAGCTTGTTCTGTTGGTTGTAATTGTTCTACTTGTTCATTAGGAGTAACAGGTTGTTGTGGTTGTTGTGGAGCTTGAGTTGGTTGACTTGCTGCTCCATCTTTTTTAATGATATTTTCATTAACATATTTCATAACTGGATCTTCCATTGGATTTGGTCCTACATAATTTGAATTTTTACCACCAAGAATTAGATAAAATATTGGTGCTAAAAGAACTAATCCTACAGCAAATCCGGGATCTTTTCCAAAACTTTTAGCTAAACTAACGTTAAATATAACCATGAAGTAAATACTTCCGGCAGTACATAATAATGAACCAATTACTGGTATAGCATTTAATAGTATTAGTCCAATAACAATTAATGGCCAATACGGATAAACACCTATCTTAGTACATAATGTATATTGATTATATACTGGTATAAGACTCTTCCAACCTTCCTCTCCTGTTTTGTTAATTGTTTTCCACATTCCGATAATTGTTAAGATACCAAGTACTAATGGTATTAACATAACTACACCGAAAAGTGCAAAAAATGTTCCTAAAAATGCCTCATCTGTCACTATTTTCTACCTCCTTTAATAATTTTTGAACAGATTTCATGATGCCAAACTTTCCATAGTCATATGTTAGAGAGCCTTGTAAATATGCAATATATGGTTCTCTAATTGGACCATCACATGATAATTCAATAGATGATCCCTGAATAAATGAGCCACTTGCCATTACAACTTTGTCAGAGTATCCTGGCATATCCCAAGCTTCGACTACTGCATTACTATCAATTGCCGATGCTTCTTGAATTCCTCTTGTGAATTCAATTAATTTATTAGGATCTTTAAAGATAATATTTTGAACGATATCAGCTCGTTCAGAATTATACCTTGGCTCAACTTCATAGCCTAACTCCTCTAAAACTTTACTTGCTAGAATAGCTGTTTTTAGAGAAGCTGCGATAGCATTAGGTGCTAAATATATTCCTTGTAAAATTTGCTTATTAATTCCTAGGGTTGGTCCTACTTCTTTCCCTTCTCCTGGAAGAGTTAGTCTCTCAGCACAAAGATTTATTAAATCTTTTCTACCAACTATATAGGCACCATTAGGAGCAATTCCTCCACCTAGATTTTTTATTAATGAACCAACAGCAATATCAGCTCCTACTTCTATTGGTTCTTTATCACTTACAAATTCACAATAGCAATTATCTATCATTATAATTATATCACTATCTATTTGCTTAATAAAGCTAATTATTTTTTCTACTTTCTCAATTGAAATACTTTTTCTAGTAGAATAACCTTTACTTCTTTGTATTTCTATTACTTTAACTTTATTCTTGGAAATAAATTCTTTTATTTTTTCATAATCAAAGTCATCATTTATTAAATCAATTTCATGATATTTAATACCATAACTTTTTAGTGAACTTGGATTATCTTTAATTCCTATTACTTCATCTAGTGTATCATATGGTTTTCCACTAATACTTAGTAAAATATCATTTGGCCTTAGAAGAGCAAATAAGCATACAGTTAAGGCATGAGAACCAGAAATGAATTGGCCTCGTACCAAGGCATCTTCTGATCTAAAAATATCACTAAATATTTTCTCTATTGTTTCTCTACCTAAATCATTATAACCATAGCCTGTTGTTTCATTAAAACAAGATTCTGTCACTTGGTTTTTATGAAAGCTATTTATGACCTTTAGACTATTAATTGTACAGATTTCATCAACTATTTTAAATTGTTTTGAACAGGCATTTTCACAATTATTTATTAAGTCAACTACACTCTTATTTATACCTATTTCTTCATACATGTTATCACCTCAAGCATTATATTTTCCACCATCAACTCTTATAATAGAGTCATTGATATAGTCTGATTTTGAACTTGCTAAAAAGACTACCACTTTGGCTATTTCTTCAGCATCGGCAAATCTTCCTAGTAATATTTTTTTCTTTTCAGCATTTATTTGTTCATAAGTAAGCTCCTTATTCATGGCTGTTTTTACCCAACCTGGTGCCACACAATTAACATTAATAAATGGAGCAAATTCGCGAGCAAAATTATGGGTTAGTGAGACAACTCCTGCTTTTGAGGCATCATAGTCACAACTTTCTGGATAGAATGTATCAAAAGCATTAGTTGAAGCAATATTAATAATCTTTCCTCTTTTAGCGTTAAGCATTATTTTTCCAGCATATTTACTGCAAAGATAAGTACCAATTAAATTTACATCAAGTACTCTTTTAAATTCTTTTATATTCTTATCTAATAACAAACTATCTCTACTTACTCCGGCATTATTTACTAGAATATCAATTCCACCAAAATGGTCAACAATAGTATTAATCATATTTTCTACTTCATCTTCTTTTGAGACATCACATTTTATTGCTAAAGCATCTACATGATAATTTTCCTTTATACTTTTTTCTAAGTTTTTAGCCTCTTCTTCATGATGGCAATAGTTTATAACTACATTAACTCCCTTTTTAGCAAATTCTTCAATACAGGCTGCACCTATTCCACGATTACTGCCTGTTACTAGTACTACCATTTTACCCATGAAATCACTCCTAATTATCTAATCCATAATTCTCAATGAAATCATTTAAATCTTCATCATCTTTTACTTCTACAAGTGTTGCTACTAAATTTCCTTCATTTATATACATTATTGTTGGAAGAACAACTTCCTTTTCGGTAATTGTTAGTCTCTGAAGAAATTCTTGATATTCATTTTTTTTACTAATATCTAATTTATAATAATTAACATTTTTACTTGAAAGAAGTTTTTCTATTTCTTTGCAAGTTTTACAATCTGGACTTGTCAGTAAGACAGTAACTGATTCTTCTTTATTTATTTTTTTTATTAATTTAGAACTTCCAGCATCAAATTTATTAATAAATAAGAAAATCAATGGTATAAGGAATGCTAAAACAATTAATATTCCAATTAAAACTCTATTTCTTAATTTTATAAAATCTGGATCATTCATGTTTTTCACCTATTATGATTTTACTACATAATAATTAAAAAAGGAAGAATACTCTTCCTTTTTCTTAATTTAAATTATTCTTTTATTTTACTTTTTCTACCTTGATATAAGCTTCTTCATCATTAAGCATGCATTTTGTTTTTAATCTGTTATTTTTAACTAGTTCATCACCAAGTACTTCACCCATGACATAATCATAATATTTTTCTAACATTTCTTCTACTTTTGGTGAACCTTTATAATGAACTTTGATATGGTCTGTGATAACAAAATCTGCTTCTTTTCTTAGACTTTGAACTTTACGAACAAATTCACGAGCTAATCCTTCTAGTATTAATTCATCAGTAAGTTCTGTGTCTAATACTACACAAGTACGTGCAGATGAAGCTGCTGCAAATCCTTCTTTTTGTTTTAGAGAAATTAAGACATTTTCTGGAGTTAATGTAAAGTCTTCTCCAGCTAGTTTAACAGTTAAGCTTCCTTCACTAATCTTTTGAATTTCTTTACTAGTAAGGTTTGCTAAAACTTGTTGTAATTCTTTTATTTTTGGTCCTAGTTCTTTTCCTAAAACTTTAAAGTCTGGTTTTACAATATATTCTAGATATTCTGTCATATCTTCTTTGAATAGAACTTCTTTTACATTTAATTCTTCTTCTATTACAGATAATAAGTCTCCTACTATCATTTGATCACTCTTTGGAAGAATTAGACTACTTATTGGTTGACGTACTTTTATATTTGCTTCTTCTCGAGCAAATCTTCCTAATGAACAGATATCCCTTACTAAATCCATTCTTTCTTCTACTGCTTCATCAATTAATTCAGCAACTTCATTTGGCATATCAGTTAAGTGAACTGATTCTTCTCCAGTTAATTTTGTATAAATTTCTTCTGTTATGAATGGTGTTAGTGGGGCACATAATTTACATAGTGCAACTAATACTTCATAAGTAGTTAAATAAACTGCTTTTTTACTTTCAGTAAGTTCTGAATCCCAGAATCTTCTTCTATTACTTCTAATATACCAGTTAGACAAATCATCGTTTAAGAATGGTACGATTAATCTAGCTACTTTATTTAGATCATATTCTTTATAACCTTCATTTACTTCTTTTATTAATTTATTTAACTTAGAAATTAACCATCTATCAATTAATTCGCGATCTTTGACTGGAATATCATATTCTCTTGGATCGATATTATCAGCATTAGCATACATTTCAAAGAATGAATAGGCATTTTTAAATGTTGAAATATATTTTGAATAGATTTCTTTTAGACCATCCACATCAAATTTTAATGGTGTCCATACAGGTGATGCATGTAGCATATAGAATCTTACTGTATCAGCACCATATTCTTCCATTATTTCAAATGGTGATAAGGCATTTCCACGAGATTTATGCATTTTTTGACCATGTTTATCTAGTAATAAGTCATTTACTAAACAGTTTTTGAATGATGATTTTCCTGTTACAAAGACTGATACAACGATTAGTGAATAGAACCATCCTCTAGTTTGATCAATTCCTTCACTAATGAAGTCTGCTGGGAATTGTTCTTCGAATAATTCTTTATTTTCAAATGGATAATGATATTGAGCAAATGGCATTGCACCTGAGTCAAACCAACAATCAATAACATCTTTAATACGAGTCATTTGTTTTCCACACTTTGGACAAACTATATGTATATCATCAACGAATGGTCTATGTAGTTCAATTGACTCATCGATATCTTCTACTGCTCTTTCAACTAGTTCTTTTCTTGAACCAATCATTTCATCATGACCGCATTCACATCTCCATAGTGGAATTGGTGTTCCCCAATATCTGTTTCTAGAAATTGCCCAGTCATTCATATTCTCAAGCCAGTTTCCAAAACGTTTTTCTCCAACGAATGATGGATACCAATTAATCTTTTTATTTTCAGCAATTATCTCATCTTTTAAATCTGTTGTTCTAATGTATAGAGATGGTTTTGAATAATATACAAGTGGTGTTTTACATCTCCAACAATGTGGATAATCGTGAGTTATTCGCTGTTTCTTAAATAGTTTATCTTCATCAGCTAAATATTTAACAATTTCAGTTTCTAATTCAGGATCAACTACTAGTCTTCCCTTCCATGGTCCTTCTGTGAAGCAACCATCTTCTCCAACTGGGTTAAAGATTGCTAGATCATATTTTAATCCTACTTCATAGTCATCTTGACCAAAGGCAGGAGCTGTATGAACAATACCTGTACCATCTTCCATAGTAACGTATTCATCGCAAACAACGATAAAGGCCTTTTTATTCTTTGGAGCTTTTAAGATTGGTAGTAATTGTTCATATTCACGATACTCTAAATCTTTACCAAGATACTCTTCTACTACTTCGTAGTCATCTCCTAAAACTTTATCAGCTAATGCTTTAGCAACTATAAAGTTATATCCACGTGATAAGCATTTTACATAAGTTTCTTTTGGATTTACAACTAAGGCTACATTTGATAATAATGTCCATGGAGTTGTCGTCCAAGCTAAGTAATATGTATTATCTTCATCTTTGGCTTTAAATGGTGTATATACTGTAGTAACTGGAATTTCTTTATAGCCTTGTGATACTTCATGAGAAGCAAGACCTGTTCCACATCTTGGACACCAAGGTACTACTTTTAAGCCATCATAGATGTGTCCTTCATCAAAGATTTTCTTTAATATCCACCATTCAGTTTCAATATAATTATTATCATAAGTTACATATGGATGTTTTAAATCAATGAATTGTCCCATTTCTTTTGTAAATTTAGTAAAGTATTCTTCATTTTTCCAAACACTTTCACGACATTTTTGATTAAATTCTTTGATACCATATTTTTCAATATCACCTTTTTCAGTGAAACCTAATTCTTTTTCTACTTGAACTTCAACTGGTAATCCATGGGTATCCCATCCTACTTTTCTAACTACTCTATTTCCTGACATAGTACGATATTTACATATAGTATCCTTCAATAGTTTAGCCATTATATGATGAACCCCTGGCATACCATTAGCTGTTGCTGGTCCGTCATAGAAAACATAATTTTCATGTCCTTTTCTATTTTCAACACTTTTTTCAAATACTTGATGTTCTTCAAAATATTTACTATATTTTTGTTCTACTTGATTTATTGTTCCTTGTTCTAATTTTTTAAATTTCATATTCTTCACTCCCTTAACTTAATAAAACATAACTATAATATGTAATAAATAATAATAAAAATGCAATTCCTTCTTTTTTGGTAATTTTATAATCATTGAAGGAAAACATAAATAATAATATTGATGAAGCAATCATTACTACTATGTCAACGGCACTGAAACTAATTATTCCGATACCTCCTAAAATTGCTACTGGCATTCCAATAACTATACCAATATTGAAGATATTACTTCCTACAACATTTCCTATGGCAATGTCATACTCACCTTTTTTGGTAGCAGCTAAGCTTGTAACTAATTCTGGTAGTGATGTTCCTAGAGCAATTATTGTTAAGGCAATTACTCTTTCACTTACACCTAGGAATGTTGCTATTTCCACGGCTGAATCAACTACCAAATGACTGCCTGCTATAATGCCAACTATTCCAACTATAGTAAAGCCTATAGCTTTTATTAGTGACATATTTTCTGTTTGCTCTTCCTTATTTTCTTTTCTTCTTGCCATAGCTATTAAGTAATAGATAAATACTAGGAAAAATAATAGAAGTACAATGCCATCTCCTCTAGTAAAACTATTAACAACATCTTTATCAAATGTCTTATCTGATAATAAAACTGCAAAAGCTATCGTTATTAACATAGTAATAGGAAGTTCTTTTTTTACTGTTGTATTCTTAACACTTAGTGGATGTATAAGACTACATGCACCTAATATTAATAGAATATTTAGGATATTACTTCCAATTACATTTCCCAAAACAATATCTCCACTGTTTATTAACAAAGATTTAACACTTACAGCAAATTCGGGAGCACTTGTTCCGAAAGCTACAATGGTCAAACCTATTAATAGTTTTGGCATCTTAAAATTTTCAGCTATGCCACTGGCACCATCTACAAATATATCGGCACCTTTTATCAATATGACAAAACCTAAAACCAATAAAATTATACTAATTATCATACTCACGCCCCTTTTTTAATTCTATGTTTTGAATAAATAAAAAGAACTTCATCCCTAAGGACGAAATTCTCGTGGTACCACCTTAATTCATAAGTCTAACTTATCTTGAAACTATAACGCGTTACCGTATTTATCTTATCCATAAATCACACTTGAAAGTGATCCGAAATGTAATACTTATTATTCCCTTTCACCTGGTAGGAACTCTCTATAAACTTTCATACATTTCCGTCTTTCGCATTTGTTTTACAAGGAATAATATAACATACTTTTTTTTGTTTTACAACATAATTTTAGAAATTATTATTATAAAAAAGATAGTCATTTTGACTATCCATCTAATTCTAAAACTTCAATTTCTTCAACAACTGCCATTTGTTGTTCCATTATTAGTTTTAATTTTCTTTTAAATATTTTAATATTTCGTTCAAGAATATCTCTTTCTGCTTCTATTTTTTCTGCCTTTATTAAAGCATCATTAACAATTCTTGAGGCATTACTTTTGGCATCAGCTATGATTATTTCGCCTTCTTGACGGGCCATCTTCTTGATACTGTCACTTGTTTCTTCCGCTTTCATAATCGCATGTTGAAGTGTTGTCTCTTTTTGTCTATATTCTTCTAGTTCTTTTTTTAATGCTGCTATTTCTTCTCTTTGACTCTTTACTCTGGCAATTATTCCTTCTGTTTCTTTAATTACCTCTCCAACAAAATCATTAACTTCACTACGATTATATCCATTAGCTTCATAACTAAATTTTTCCATATAATCACCTCAGAAATTATGGCTTAGTACTAAAAGAAATCTTCTTCATCTTCTTCTTTTGAATCTTTTTTACCTTTTGATTGTTTAGCTGGAGCTTGTTCATCACTTATTTTGCCTTCGACATTAACATTGTTTGGTGTACATAAGAAAATTCCTCCACCTAGTTTTTGAATATCGCCACCAATAGCATAGATAGTACCATATAAAAAGTCTACTATTCTTTTTGCTTGATCTGGTGTTACTCTTTTTAAATTAACAACTACAGCACTTCTATTTTTTAAATAATCTGCTATTTGTTGACTTTCTGAATACGCACGTGGTTCTAATAGCATCATCTTAGAAGCTGCCATACCATTTTTTTCATGAAACTCTTCTCTTGATACAGAGTAATAACCTTCATCTCCTGATACTTCTTGTGGTTCTTCGCCACCGAAAAAACCTTTTAATTTATCTTTCATATTATTTCCTCCAATATTTACATACTATCTTAATATATATCATTTTAACATAAAAAGCTAAAAAGAAAAAGAATATTTTTTATTGATTGTCAATTAGTTTGTGGTAATATTCTATTTCCACTTGGTTGTTGGGCTAGCCCTATGTTTTGTTGTGGGACTACTCTTCCACTACTTTGACCAGTTGAAATCATTTCTGGTACTGCTTGAAGAGTTTGCTGTGATGCTCCCATCATCTGTTGTTGATTTTGATTAGCCATCATCTGTTGAACATTCATCTGATTTTGCATATTACTTCCGTTATACCAAACTTTTTCTAAATCAACATTGCTTGATAATGGTTGAGGATTAGGCAAATCTATATACATTACTGTTGGCACTTTAAATGCTGAACCAAACGCAATACAATTTCCTGGTTTTAAATTTTTTAATTGCAATACTATTTCTGACGAAACATTTGGAACCATTGATTCAATATACTCTAAATCATGTGGATGTAGTGTTCTTAAAATAATAAAATTCATACATTGAGAAACACAAGTATCAGATAATTCACTTGGTCTTTGAGTTATAAGTGCAAGGAATATTCCATACTTACGTCCTTCTTTAGAAATTCTTTCAAATATATTATAACCAAGAACATCAATATCCGTGTCATGTTTTTGAACATAGCGATGGGCCTCTTCAATAACTATATGATAAGCTTTACTTCCACGTGGCATTGTAACACTGGCTTTTAAGAAAATCATTCTTGATAGAATCTTAGTAATATTTTTTGCTAATCTATCGTCAATATAGTTAATATTAAAATTTATAATTTGGGCTTTACTACTTGTTCGTGAATCAAAAATCAAACTTTCAATAAATTGTTCACGTGTTATGTATTGTGGATATGTAAAGTAATGTCTATTATCCCCTGTAGCTAGAGTATGAAGCCTTACTAATATTACATTTGAATTATCATACACTTTATCACTTTTTAGTATTCCTTCACTAATTAGAGCAAATTCCATGGCCATTTCTAAATCTGTCAATGTGTAAAATGGATTAATATCATTAGCATCCACATCTGCTTGACTATCTAAAATATAACCTCTTATGAATTCAACTACTAATTCCATTTCTTGCATTTTTCCAGTTTTATCAATATATAAACATTGATTTAATGTTCTAACATATCCTGGTTGGACTATTTGTGATTCAAGGCTAAGTGTTGGTGTATTAAATTTTGTTAAAACGCCAATTACTTGATCTCTAATTTTTGTTGATTCAGCACCACTTAACAAAATATCTTGAAGTGCTCTGGCAATAATATCATTTTTTCTTCTTAAAACATTTTCACCTGTACCTGTTAAAATTGGTACTAGTTTAAGAGCCTTCTCGATTATTGGTAATTGAGATGGAGTTGTTGCATCAAGAAGTAAAGCTAAATCATCAACATCTAAAAGCCATGGTGGAATTCTTAGTATCTCAGTATCAGGATCTACTATATTTGTTGTATATGTCTTATAGTTTATTGCAGGATTTTTTGCATGTAATCCGCTAAAAGCATTGGTATATTCACCATAAGCATCGAAAAAGAATAGACTCGAATTAATTGGTGGATTTTGATTTCCTACATATAAATTTTGTAATATTGAGGCAACAGTACAACTTTTTCCAGCTCCAGAGTTTCCTAAAATTGAAAAATGACTATTAAAAAAATCATTAATTTTAACATTAATCTTATATCCTTCATAAACATTACTAGTTCCAAAATTTGTATATCCAAATTTTAATTGTTGATCTCCAAAAAGTAATGCCAATTCTTCTTTAGATATAAGTCGTATTTTTGATTTAAAAGAAGGTTTACTACTTGATCCAGGGGTAAAATAATTATTAGTTATTTCTCCAACAATATTAGCAATCATTTTAGTCTGATTTACATTTACAACTTCAGCAACTACTTTTTTATTTGTATCATCTTCAAATATAATATGTAAATTAACTAAATTAGGCTGTTCGTTGATATTAATACTTAAATTGATAATTACATTATTATCAATAATCTCTTCAATCTTTCCTAGCACATAATCACCCTCTATTCTTATTAAGTATATCAAACGTTTAAGAAAAAAAAAAGTCGTAAATGACTTTTTCTTTATAGGAATTTTTATTTTCAATAATTATATAATATTTAAATTATTCACTTATCTTTTTATTGTTTGACTTATATATATAAGTACAAGTCATAATAATTCCTAATGTACTAACTAATAATATGATAAATACTGTACCAATTGAATCCGAAGTATTTGGAACTACTCCATTATTTGTTATGTCATCATGAGCAATAGCATATGTTGAAAAAGAATCTGTTTGGAAAGTAATTTTCCAATCTAGCCCTGGATATCCACTATAGACTATATCTACAACATCATCATGCATCCGCAATATATAGTATTTTCGTCCAAAAAATCTTAACTCTTCTGGAATAGTTATTGTAACTGTGATATCATTATTAGTTTCATGGATACTTTCTGTTGTACCATTTACTCCTTCAATTGCTTTAAACAATTCAATGTCAAAATAGGAATCAACTAATAAATCTTTCTTTTTACTAAATTTTGTAATTTTTGATGCTTCGCTTTTCTCAACAGTATCCGTAATATCATTTACTTCTAGCCAAACTACTACATCTTGGCCATTAGCTAAGGCTTCTTTATCTTGGTTAGATAATTCAATATCATCGGCATTAACTGCTACATATGAAGACATGTAGTTATTATTACTATCAGTAACATTTTCAATTAACCCATCTGTTTTTTTATACTTTGCTGTTAAAGTTGTATGATTCGTTACTACATCATTATCAAAGTCCCAACGATGATTATCTACAAACCATCCTAAAAAAATGTAGCCATCAATATCAATGTGTGAAGGTTCTGATAACTTATCACCAGCACTCACTTTTTCTGTAATTACTATATTTTGATTATTAAAGGTAATTTCAGCTTTTACATTATATATAACATCTGTATTTTTACCTTCAGCTAAAACAATTACAGGAAAAAGCAAGATAATTAGTAATAAGCAAACTTTATTTATTTTCATATTATCTCTCCTAAATTTCTTAACATAAAAGATCCATAGTGATCAATCTTTTATGTTAAGAAGTTTATTAAACTTCTTAATTACTTCTAAAGCCAAGTTCAAATTTTAATGTATCTGTATGTTTTCCAAGTGATGTTGCTTGACTTATGGATTCAGCATCTGTAGATATATGATAAACATGTGTTGTTGAACCTGGAGTTGGTGATTGATTTGGATCTGATGGATCATATTCAAATAATTCAAAATTGTTATCAGTTCTTTCTCCAAATTTATAAGGAATTGCTGACTGACCATTCATTAACTTCCAACCGTTTTCTGATGTACATTTTAATACTATTTTCTGTCCAGCTGGTAATTGAACATTTGTAAATGCAATTGTTAAATTCTGTCCTAGATTACTATCAAATGAAACAGATGCAGGTACAGTCCATTCATAAGTACCATTTACTGTATAATCTACTTCAGTGTCTTTGTGTTCACCAGTTCCAGTTGTTGCGAAAACTGTGAATGGGAATACTAGAGTTGCTAATAAAACAAAATAACGTAATTTTTTCATCTATTCTCACCTCCTTTCATTTCATAATCATCTATATAATATATTAAAAAATATATTATCAAAATTAATTACTTATCCAACGATAAGTTTTACATTTATTTGGCCATTATTTGTTGGAGTTGACTTATCATATTTATATGGTTGCATTAAAAGAGTTGCATCATACTCACCAACTTGTAGTGGCCTAGATAAAGTAATTTTTTGAATATGCTTTCCAGGTGGTATTAGATTAGATTTATATAAAACTTCATCACCTATTTTTAATTCAAAAGTTAAATAGTAGTATCCTTCGTTTTTATCAGGGTTATAGAAATCAACACCCTTGGTTACTTCTGTTGTATTAGCAGGCAGATAAATAGCAGCCCACCCTGGTAATACGACATTAGGATCTGAATTATTTTCTTCAAAAAACTCTCCAGCATCTTCATCTATTTGCTGGATTATTTTCTTCTTAATTTCCTTATCACTTGACTTATAATTAATGCCCAGCACTACTCCTATAACAATAATAATATTAGCAATTATTACCATAGGAATTATTATTTTGTTACTCTTATTTTTCATATATTCTCCTTACCCTACTTTCATTATAAAGTATACCCCCCCCCCCCACATTTTTGTCAACAAAAAAAGAGTGATTCATTCACTCTTCCACAATCAAAATAAACCATGAATTTTTTTTAAATCTGATTCATTAATTTTATTTAATTGCCATGTGTTATTTTCTTTAGTTAATTCAAAAGTTATATCGTATTTTTTTCTTAAGGTAGTCTTTTTCATTTCTTTAAGTTTGTAATCAATATATTTAGACATTTCATTGATTTCTTCTGTTGTATCTTCTAGAATATCTCCATTTGAATCGGTTGTTTCTTTAGTAAATTCATCTTGATTTTCTAAATAATATTTTTTGGAATTACTGATGGCTGTTTCATAATCATAGACTTCTATTTCTACATCGATTGTTGCTTTATTTCCTACAATGCTTTCATTAGTAATTTTATATGATAGATTTTGATATTGCTTTTCTAGTAGTTTTTTATATTCTTCTTGTTGCTCTTCATTCATTGTCTCATCTTTACTAACAACACTATTTAATTCTTCAACAACACTATTATCCAATCTTTGATACATTGATAAGAATTCTTCTACTTTTTTTGTTGGTGTGTTTTTCATATTTTGACAACCAGTAAAAATAAATATTGATATTAATAACGTTATTATAATTTTTTTCATATTATCCTCCCTATTTATAGGGTGGATATATTTTTAATAATTATGCATTTTTTATATAAATTGCGCCACTAGCATTATCTCGTCCTTTAAAAGGGACAATGTAATTTACTTTATATTTTCTCTTTAGGCGTAGTGGTATATGAAAGTTTTGATTAACATTAACTGCTTCATTTATTATTTTTCCTAAAAGTTTATCTTTTGGTGTTTTACTAATTAATGATACTATTTTTTTATCAGTAATCATATCTGTTACACCATCGGAAAATAATAAAATCATTTCGTAATTGTTTTTTATTATGGTAGTAGTTACTTTACATAGATCATTATTAATGCCAATGCAAGCGTTAATAACATTGTTGATGGCAAAAAAACGTAAGTCATCTTTCTTTACACCACCATATTTGTGGTAGACCCAAACATCAGCATCATCTTCTGTTACTTGAATTAACTTTTTACTCTTATAAATATACGTTCTTGAATCGCCAATATTTATAATTAGTGTTTCTTTTAAATTTATTAAGGCCATAGTTAAAGTTGTTCCAACATTATTTTCACCATATTTATTAATTAATCGCGTATTTAAGTTTTTTATGTATCTTTTTAATAATTTTTCTGTAAGTTCTGTATCCGCTAAAACTTTTAGTTCTTTTTCACTAAACCATTTACCTATTGAGTTGACAACATAGTTAGCGGCCATATCACCATAATTTTTACCACCCATACCGTCAGCAACTAAAAGTAATTTAATATTTTTATTACGTGGATGTCTAATACATAATACGGCATCTTCGTTTTTTTCACGTATTAAACCAATGTCTGTTTTAGCTTCAAATATTTCCATATGACAACTCCTACATTAGTTAATTATAGCATTTCAAAAAGCAAAAAAAAAGAAGCTAGACAGCATCAACTGTAAAGCTTACATTAAAATTCACAATTTCCAGGTGTTCTTGGGTATGGTATTACATCACGAATATTTTCAATACCTGTTAAATACATGATTAATCTTTCAAAGCCCATACCAAATCCAGAGTGAACACAACCACCATATTTTCTTAAGTTTAAATACCAGTTTAATTCTTCTGTTGAAACATTCATCTCTTTCATACGTGTTTCCAAAACATCATAGCGTTCTTCACGTTGAGATCCACCCATTAATTCACCACTACCTGGTACTAGTAGGTCTACGGCTGCGACAGTTTCTTTATCATCATTAAGGCGCATATAGAAAGCCTTTATATCTTTTGGCCAATCGTAGACAAATACTGGGGCATTAAATTTCTCTTCTGTCAAATATTTTTCATGTTCACGAGCTAGATCTTCACCATATTGTGGCTCAAATTCAAACTTTTTACCAGATTCAATTAAATATTTTATGGCATCGTGGTGAGTTATACGAATTGCCTTTTTAGCAATTAAATCTTCAAGTTTTTTGATTAAGCCTTTTTCAACAAAATTATCTAAAAATTCTAGTTCTTCACGACAATTTTTTAAAACATAATCAACAGTATATTTAAGCATACTTTCCATAATATTCATATCTTCTTCTAAATCACAGAAAGCCATTTCTGGTTCAATCATCCAGAATTCATTAGCATGTGTTTTGGTATTAGAGTTTTCTGCTCTAAATGTTGGGCCAAATGTATAGGTGTTTTTATATGCTAAGGCAAACGTTTCTGCTTGTAGTTGTCCAGATACTGTAAGGGATGCTTGTTTAGCAAAAAAATCTTTTGTATAATCTATATTTCCATTTTCATCATGAGGAATTTTGTCTAAATCAAATGTTGTTACTTTAAACATTTCTCCAGCACCTTCACAGTCACTTCCAGTAATTAATGGAGCATGGAAATAAACGAAGTCTCTTTGTTGAAAGTATTCGTGAATAGCAAAAGCTGCTTTGCTTCTAATTCTAAAAACTGCTTGAAAAAGATTGGTTCTTGGTCTTAAGTATGCTTGTTCTCTTAAGAACTCTCTTGAATGTTTTTTTGGTTGAATTGGATAATCTTCTGGACAATCTCCAAGTAATTCTATTTTAGTCGCCTTTATTTCGAAGGCTTGATTTTCTTTTGGAGATTCTACAACTGTTCCTTCTACTTTTATAGAGCTTCCTACATGATATTTTTGAACATCTTCAAAATTAGCTATATCCTTTTCATATACTATTTGAATTGGTGTAAAAAATGTACCATCAGAAAAAGAAATAAATCCAAATTCTTTTTGTTTACGATGATTTTTAATCCATCCTTCAATACTAACTTTTTTACCCATATATTTTTTTGTGTTTGTATATAATTCTTTTCCTATCATACTAATCCTTCTTTCTATTTAATATAATAATATGTTCCTGTCATTGTCGCAATTAATGTTTCTTCATCATTATAAATATCGGCTTTTAGAAATATGGTTCTATTTCCTTCCTTTACTAAAGAACTCTTAGCTATTAACTTTTTTCCTTTTCCTGGTGTTACATATGTAATATTGGAGTCGAGAGTAACAGCTTCTTTTCCACTCGATAGTGCTAAAACTCCCATTGCAACATCGCCTAATCCAAAGATAAAACCACCATGGGCCATTCCATATGGATTCATAGATTCTTCCGTTAGGACTGCTTCTATTATAACACTATCTTTTGAATATTCCACAAAATGATAATTATTATGATTAAAAAATCCGTCTTCTGTCTCCATTTTCTGCAAAATATTATCTTGACTAATCATCTTGTTCTCCTTCTTCTAAAAATAAATTATTGTTAAATTTCCAAGAAATAATCCTTAATACTGCTTTATTAATTGTTTCTTCAGAAATAATATTTGAATTATATGACGATAATAATTCATTATACATTGGAATAAAATCACTTGTTATTATCATATCATTACCAGCATTTATTGCAAGTGTTGCGGCTTCATTATTATCAACATAATTTTTTACGGCATCCATAGCTAAATCATCTGTTATTATAATTCCACTATAATCTAGTTTTTCTCTCAATTCAGCTATTACCTTTGTGCTTAGAGAAGCTGGTCTATCAGCATCCATTTCTGTAATGATATTGTGAGATACTAAAATACAAGGTACATTTTCTTCTATTCCAGCTTTAAATGGTAAATAGTCATTCTCTACAAAATTCTGATACGGACGGTTGTCAACAGCAGAACCTGTATGTGTATCTGAATTATTCCCATAACCTGGGAAATGCTTTAAACATGCAGATAATGAATTGTTATTAGCATATTTTACCATTTCTTTTATGTATTCTGCTGTTTTTGTAGCATCTTCACCAAAAGTACGATTATATATAAAATCATTTTCATTTGTTGAAACATCAGCAACAGGTGCTAAATTTAGATTTATTCCAATTTCTTTTAGTAAGTTAGCTTTTTCATTTTCTACTTTTTCTAATAATTCATATCCACCTTCATTATAATAATCTTTTGGAGCCTTGAAGCGTTCAGCTCTAAAATTTTTAAAACGGCTAACTCGAGTAACAAATCCACCCTCTTCATCAACTCCAAAGATTAATGGATACTTACTAATATTTTGGTTAGATTTTAATTGCTCTTTAATAGTATCTTTTGTATGATTTTCAAAATCTTTCGCAAAAAGAATATAGCCACCTGGATTGTATTTATTATATTCTTCAACTTCTGTACTATCATAACGAACTAAAAATAATTGACCTATTTTTTCTTCAATTGTCATTTTTGTAACGATTTTTTGAGCTTCTTTATAGTACTTTTTAAATATTGATTTTTTTATTTCTTGATTAGCAATAAGTTTTTCTTCTACTTGGTCAGTTGAATTTTTTTCCTCTGCTTTTTCATTATTATTAATATAATAATAGGTAATACCTAATACTATTACTAATAGAAATATAGAAAATAGTTTTTTCATAACTCACCTTTAATTCATAATTTTTTTAAATTCATTAGGTGTTGAGGTTTCAAATAGAATTTCCTTTTTAATAATTGGATAATAAATTTTTAATCTATTGGCATGTAAATATAGGCGTGATTCCCCGTCTTTAATATTACTATATTTTTTATCTCCAACTATAGGTGTTTTTAGACTTGCTAAAGCTACTCTTATTTGATTTTTTCTACCAGTTTCAATTGTAACTTTTAGTAAGGAATAGTCTTTATTTTCTTTTTGTACTTCATAATTAGTTATTGCTTCTTTAGCATCACTATCTTTAGATACATAGACCAAATTAGTCTTTGTTTCTTTTAGTTTCTGGACTATTCTATCTTTATCTTTAGGAAGTTTTCCATGTACTACGGCCACATATTCTCTTAGTAATACATAATCATTCCAGTTTTCTTGTAATTTATTTTTAATTTTTTCATTTTTGGCTAGAATTACTATTCCACTAGTATCTTTATCTAATCTATGAACAATAAACACTTTAGCATTTTTATCTTTACTAATTAAATAATCTCTAACTATATGGTATAGAGTTTTTTCTTTTTCTTTGGCAGTAGCAATTGTTAAAAGACCACTAGGTTTATTTACTACAATAATATTTTCATCTTCAAATAAGATATCAAATGGTAAAGTCTTCTTATTCTTACTTTCTGTATCTATTACAATTGTCATACCTGGTATAACCGGATAGTTATATTTAGTTGTTTTGTTATTATTTACATAGATAGATCCATGTGTTAAATATTGTTTAATTCTTTTTTTAGGCATTTCTAATTCATTATATAAGTAGTCTAATAACTCTCCCTTTTTTTGAACAGTGATTTTCATCTACACCACTCCTTTTACATATAAGATTATATACTAAAAGATGCGATAAAACAATCAAAAAAGCAATATGACTATTGCTCTTTTATCTTTAATTTATCATAAATAATTTCCAATATAAATATTATACTTAGTGATAGTAAATAGCCACCTATTACATCACTTGCATAATGAACTCCTAGATATATTCTACTTAGACCAATTGTAATAATTATATAAATCAAAATAGTTATAAGAAATACTTTTAAATACTTATTTTTTATTTTCTTATATACTAAATATAGTAAAAATCCATATAATGCCATTGACCCCATAGCATGACCACTAGGATATGAAAATCCTTTAGCGACTATCAAATGCAGATGACTTGGTCTTGGCCTTTTTATAATCATTTTTATTAATTTATTTAGACTTGCTGTTAAAAAGAGATTTGACGCTAACTTTACTCTGTTTTTTGCATCTAAAATAACTAAAAAACAACACATAATTATAATAATTGTGATTGTGTTTCCTAACTTTGTAAATAGTTTAAAATAGTTAGTCAAAATTTGGGAATTATTACTTGTAAGTATTTTATAAATAGCATTATCAAAACCAATTAATTTACTAGTTAATACCAAATAGGTATTTATTAAAAATAATATAAGAAATAGTATTGCAAGAAATAATTTTTTCTTCATAATAATCAACCTTTATTTAATATATTTTTTATTTCATTTTTATACTGTTCTACTCCCGGTTGATTGAATGGATTTACTCCAAAGAGATAGCCACTAAAGGCAGCACTTAATTGAAAAAAGTACATAAGTTTAGATACATTTTCTATTGTTAATTCATCCATTTCTATTTCAATAACTGGTGTATTTCCTTTATTGTGAGCAATTGCTACTCCCAATGAAATATTATTATTTAATTCATCTAAATTCATACTGTTGTATTCAAGAAAATGTTTACTATGTAATACTTTTATTACTGTTTCAAAAACTATTTGATTTCCTTCTTGAATAAATTGACCTAGTGAGTGAAGATCCCTAGTATAAAGACAAGAAACAGGGAAAATACCTTTATTATTCTTACCTTCAGTTTCTCCAAATAATTGTTTTAACCATTCGGTAAATGGTAAATAGTTTTCTTCATAAACGCAGAAATTCTCTATATATTTTCCTGAGTCAAATAACAATTTTCTTATTACTGCATATTTATAAGCTTCATCTATTAATTGTTTACCATCAAAATAGCTATCAACAATTTTTTCGATATCATAATTCAGAGAAAGCGCTAACAAATGAGCTGGTGTTATAAAAGAATAACGCCCACCAATATCTTCTGGTATTTCAAATGTTTTATAACCTTCTGTTACTGCTTCTTGCCATAATGTACTATTATTTTTAGAAGTAGTTATGATAATACGTTTTTTTAATTCTTGAGTATCATATTTTCTTTTTAATAAATCTTTTAAATATTTATAGGTTATTGAAGTCTCCATTGTGCTTCCACTTTTACTAATAACATTTATGCAAAAATTTTTATCTTTTAGATATGTTAATAACTCATCTAAATATTTAGATGAAAGAGTTGTTCCAGCATAAATGATTTTGAAACTATTATCATTAAAATACGTTTTAAACATGCTATTAAAAGCATAGCTAGAAAGATAGGAACCACCTATTCCAACAACTACCATAATTTCAAAATTATCTTTAATAGTTTGAGCAGTTGTTTTTATATCATCTATTATCTTTTCATCAATTTCTTTCATCCAACCAACCATATCACTTGAATAAAGTGTGTTAATATATTGGTCTTTTTTTAGTAGCAATTGATTATATTCTGTACTATTAACAATTCCTTTAGTATAAGTATTAAAATCAAACTTTAACATTATATCACTCCTGTTTATTATTACCTTCATAAATAATAGCTTCATATATTAAGTCAACTAAATGATCTGTTGGTTCAAGATTATACTTTTCTATTATTTTATTAAAAATATCTAGACTATATTCCATATTTAAGTATTTATAAAATAATTCTTTTTTGTTTGGCAATTCACTTAGATAATCTAATGTATAATTATCTTCAATTATTAATAATGGATAATCTTTTGACCAACTCTTAAATTTTTCTTTTATAAAATAAATGTTATCAATATATGTAAAACTTTTTTTATCATATTGAATCATTCTTTTTATGTCCTCATTGTCAATTAATTTATCATCAACTCGATAGTCAAATCGGTCAATTAGTTTTAAGCCATCTAGCTTTAAGGCACTTATTTGAGCAATAAAGCCTTTAGTACTTTTACTGTGTGTTGGTATTATTTCTACTATTATATATTTATCTTTTTGTAAATTCATTTTTTATCTCCCATAATTATTATAACAAAAAAAAGAGAGAAATTCTCTCTTTTTTTATCATTTGTTTGTATGCACAATAATACTATGTTCTTTTTGATCATCAACAAGTGTTATTGTTGATGAAATAATATTCTTATTATCAAATATTATTTTTTCTTTATTTTTTCGTACTACTTCAATATTGTATGTTGTATTTTGATATTTATAGATTGCTCTGAACCCGTCCCATGCTATTGGCATTCTAGGATCTAATTTCAATTTGTTTCCATGTTTTTTAAATCCTAAAATATCTTGAATCGCAACTCTATAAAACCAACCAGCTGAACCAGTATACCATGTCCAGCCTCCACGTCCTGGGAAACTTTCGGATGAATAAATATCAGCTGCTATAACATATGGTTCTACTTTATACTTATTAATATCATTATTTGTTTTTGTACGATTAATTGGATTGATTTTTTGATAGTAACGATATGCTCGATCATGATAGCCAGCTTTTATTAAGGCCATTAAATACCAAGCAACTGAATGAGTATATTGACCACCATTTTCTCTAATTCCTTTTGGATAATTCATTATATATCCAGGATTATTTAATGATTTAGAAAAAGCAGGTGTTAATAGTTTTATAATACTATTCTTTTTATCAACTAATTGATCTTCTACGGAAGTAATAACTTTTTGAATTCTATCTTTAGGAGCTACTCCACTTAGTATTGAAAAACTTTGAGATATTAAATCAATTTTACATTCACTATTTTCTTGACTACCAAGTTTGTCACCATTATCAAAAAACGCTCTTAAGTAATATGAACCATCCCAAGTTTTTTTATTTAAATTTTCTTTTAATTTTTCATTAAATTTTTCATATTTAGAATAGTCATATTTTTTATCAAATTGTTTAACACATTTTATAAATAAATCAATAGTATTATATAGGAAGAAACCTAGCCAAACACTCTCACCTTTTCCTTTTATTCCTACTCTATTCATTCCATCATTCCAGTCTCCACCACCCATAAGTGGTATCTTATGTTGTCCTAGAGAATGCATAGAAATATTAAGGGATTTTTCACAATGTTTCAATAAACTGTCAGTATTTTCAGAATAACTAAATATTATACCTTTTTCATTTTCAAAATCACTTAGTTCTTCTCCAACTACATATGGGATTTCTTCGTTTAAAATATCTATGTCTCCGGTTATATCAATATAGTTAGCTGTTGCATAAACAAGCCATAGGAAATCATCTTTATAGCGGCTACGAAGTCCAAAATGATTTTTTTCATGCCACCAATGAAGAACATCACCTTCTTCAAATTGGTGAGCGGCATTTGTTAAAATCTGTCTCCTAGTAAATTCTGGTTCTACCATAGCAATATTCATAGCATCTTGTAATTGATCACGATAACCAAAAGCACCACTAACTTGATAAAAACCAGCTTTTGCCATAATTCTTGAGGAAAGTGTTTGATATAAGTACCAGCCATTAACGACATAATCAAAACTTTTATCTGGTGTTGATATTTGAATAGTTCCTAAAGTATTTGACCAATACTCTTTTATTTTTCTTAATTCTCGTTTGCAGTTAGTTATATCACTATATCTATTTATTAACTCTAAGTTTTCCTTATCACTTTGACTACAGCCAAGACAAAAT
>CAZVUP010000016.1:0-34948 GCA_964630365.1 uncultured Muribaculaceae bacterium | reverse complement strand
CCGACTCTTAACTTAATACTTAAATGGGCTTTTGTTTTTATTATGACTATATTCTTGTCATATATTATTAAAATATTTATTAAAAAGAAAAAGATTTAGACTATTAAACGACAATTAAGTCGTTTTTTTATTTGTATAATTTTTTTGGTGATGAGATGAAAATTTATTATGAGTTTGTTTTTATGCTAAACTTTTTGTTAGATTTTATGATTTTATATGGAACTAAAAGAATATTAAAAATTAATGGTAAAATAGTAAGAATTGTTTTGGGGTCTTTTGTTGGAGCAAGTACAACTTTTGTACTTTTTGTAAGTATTAATAGTTTTCAATTAATTATTTATAAAATAATACTTAGTTTAATAATTATTTTTGTTAGTTTTGGTACTATTAATTATATTAGAAATATTATTTATTTTTATTTAATTAGTAGTATTATTGGTGGGGTTATTTATTTGTTTGATTTAAATGGTAATTATTATTTTAACTGTATTTGTATTGTTATTCTTTCACCACTCATTATTTATTTAGTTAAAAAGGAATTGTTTAATTATAAGACTAAATATCAAAATAAGTATTGTGTTTCTATTTATTATAAAGATAAATTATATAAATTAGATGGATTTATTGATACAGGTAATAGATTAATTTCGCCAATAAAAAAAGAGGCTATTATACTTACTAATTTAAATATTACATTTAATGATAATAAGATTATTTATGTTCCATATAAGGCACTTAATACTAGTGGTGTTATTCCTTGTTTTAGACCTGATAAAGTTATTGTTGATAAGATTGAAGTTAAGAATTGTTTAGTTGGCATTTCTTATGATAAATTTTCATTAGATGGCAGTAATTGCATATTACCAAATATTATAAAGGAGGAATTATGTTAAAAGTAATAAGTTTTTTAAAAAGAATATTTTTTAAAGTTGGTAGTTGTTTTTATATTGGGGCTACTGATATATTACCAGAACCATTAACTAAAGAGGAAGAAGAGTATTATATCAGACTTAAAGAGAAAGGGAGTAAAGAAGCATTAGAAAAATTAATAGAACATAATTTGCGCTTAGTTGTTTTTTTAGCTAAAAAGTATGAAAATACTGGTATTGATTTAGAAGATTTAGTAAGTATAGGAAATATTGGTTTAATTAAAGGAATTAATACTTTTAGTAGCGATAAAAATATTAAATTAGCAACGTATGCTTCGCGTTGTATTGATAATGAAATACTTATGTATTTACGAAAAAATAAGAAGGTAAAATGTGAAGTTAGTATAGACCAAGCTCTTTCTTTTGATGTGGATGGTAATGAATTACATTTAGAGGATGTTATTGGTACGGAAAAAGATGTTGTTACTAAAGAAATTGAAGATGAACTTGATAAATCTTTGATTATTAATGAAATTTTGAAATTAAAACCTAGGGACAGAGAAATAATGATTTTACGTTATGGGTTATTGGGTACTGATGAATTTACACAAAAAGAGGTTGCTGATAAAATGGGTATATCACAATCATATATTTCTAGGATTGAAAAAAAAGTTATTAAACGTTTACGACTGGTGTTGAATGATTATTAAATTGCTTTCTTTTGAATAAAAAATATGATAGTCTTATTATGGTGGGTGATTAATTTGGCTAAGTTATTTTTTAGATATGGAGCAATGAATTGTGGTAAATCTACGGCTTTAATGCAGGTTGCTCATAATTATGAAGAAAGAGGTTTAAAAATTCTTGTTCTTAAACCTAAGATTGATACAAAAGCTGATGATAAAATTTCTTCAAGAATAGGATTGGAGAGAAAAGTTGATCATTTAATAGTAGATAATGAAGATCTATATGAATATATTCTACAAAATAAAGGTATAAATTGTGTTATTGTTGATGAAGCACAATTTCTTAATCCGAAACAGGTCGAAGAACTATTACAAGTAGCAGTTTTAGAAGATATTCCTGTTATTTGCTATGGTTTACGTACTGATTTTCAAACAAAGGGTTTTCCTGGAGCTACACGTCTTCTAGAACTTGCACATTCACTTGAAGAGATGAAAACTATCTGTAGATGTGGATCTAAAGCTATGTTTAATGCTAGGAAAGTAAATGATACTTTTGTATTTGATGGAGCACAAGTAGCAATAGATGGTAAAGATTTGGTTACTTATGAGGCATTATGTTGTAAATGTTATTATGAAGAAAGAGCAAAATCTTTAACTAAAAAGAAAAATTTTAGAATATAATTTAATTTTTAATAAAAAAGGCTTTTAAGCCTTTTTTATTAATGTTTTTTCAATTGTTTTATATTTATAATCACTTAGTTTATCTAATGTGGTTTTATTCACTAATACTATATATGATATTTCTTCATCAAAGTTTTTTGATAGTATTTGTGAATTGTTAAGAATAAAGTTAATATTTTTTTCTTGATTGTATGCAAAAGATATTTCTATTTTATATCCGTCTTCTAATTCTTGATATTCTGCTGTTTTTAGAGCCTCTGTTACTGATTTTGAATATGCTCGTATTAAGCCTCCTGCACCTAATTTTATTCCTCCAAAATAGCGTACTGTTATAGCTAAAATACAGTTTAAGCCTTCTTTTTCTAAAACATTTAGCATCGGTGAACCAGCTGTATTTGATGGTTCATTATCATCTGATGCTTTTTTATATTCATTATAAATATATGCATAGCAGTAATGTGTAGCTTTAGGATGCTTTTCTTTTACTTTTTTTAAGTATTCTGATATATCATTATTGTTTATTTTGTATAAATAGGTTATAAAACGAGAATTCTTTATTATAATCTCATTTTGAATATTAGTAGTTATGGTTTTCATAAAATCACCATCTCAATTATACAATATTTTTAAAGAAATAAAAATAAATCTGTATTGTTTTAATAAATGGTGATATAATCATAATGAGGAGGATATATTTAATGTTTAAAAAAATTAAAGATAAAGAAATTGATATTACTAGTTTGAATCATATTTTACGGACAGGTAAAAAAATCATTAATATTTGTTATTTTATGGCAATAGTTATTTTAATTATTCTGGCTGGTAAATTATTAAAAGATTTGAAAATTCTTGATTATTTGAAAGAAATTCTAATAGTGATATCACCAATTTTTATAGGATTCTTAATTGCTTGGTTATTTGAACCTTTAGTTGGTTGGTTTGAGAATAAAAAAATACCTCGTTTAGCAGGTTGTATCATTGTTTATGTATTATTGATTGGATTTTTATTTTTAATTACATATCTATTTGTTCCAACATTAGTTGATCAGGTTAAAGATTTTGTAAAGGAAGCACCTAACATACTGAATAATATTACGGATTTCTTTTTAAATATTTTAAATAAATTTGAAGCTGGTGGAGCGATAAATATTGATAATATTAAAAAGGAAATAACAGATAGTTTAACTAATTTTGGATTAGGCATTACTTCATCTTTACCTAAATATATCTTAAATGTTAGTAAAGCTATTATTAATGGTGGTATTAATTTTGCTTTAGGTTTGATGATTGGTTTTTATTTATTATTTGATTTTAAAAAGGTTAATAACGTAATTAATAGTGTTGTTCCAGAAAAATGGAAGAATGGTTATAATGAATTAATTATGCGAATTAATACTTCACTTCGTAGTTATGTTCAAGGAGTATTATTAATAATGTTATTAGTATTTATTACTCAGAGTATCGGACTAACAATTGCTGGTATGGAAGCGCCAATTTTATTTGCGTTATTTTGTGCAGTAACTGATATTATTCCATATTTCGGACCTTATATTGGTGCTATTCCTGCTATTTTAGTTGGTTTTACAATATCTCCTGTTACTGGTGTTTGTGTTATTATTTCTATATTAGTTGTTCAATTACTGGAAAATAATTTTTATCAGCCTTTAATAATGGGTCATACTATGAAATTACATCCTGTTACTATTATGATTGGACTATTGCTTTTCCAACATTTCTTTGGTATTATAGGTATGGTTGTTGCAACTCCAGTTATTGCTTGTTTTAAAGTTTTCTTTAATTTCTTTAATGAGAAATATCATTTAGTTGCAAAACTTATTGGAAATAATGAATAAAACTGTGATGAAAGATTAGTATAATACGATGTGTTTCTAGAGAGTTAACGGTTGGTGGAAGTTAATAATAATAGTATTAGAAGCTGCTTTTGGAGTTTTACCGGTTAATAGCCGTTATGATAATAAAGACCAAGATAGGATGGTACCGGGCTTTTGTCCTCCTAGAATGGTCTTTTATTTGTTTGAGAGGAGAATAAAATGAAAATATTTGTTATTGGGGGTAAAGCTAGGACAGGGAAGAATACCTTTGGTGAATACTTGAGAGAAGAGTTAAAGGATTATGGTTATAAGCCATGTGTTATTCATATTACCGCACCACTTTATAGTTATGCTAGAAACTATTTTGAGTGGGATGATAAAAATGATGAAAAACCACGCGAATTTTTACAAAAAATGGGTACTGAAATTATAAAAGAAAAATTAGGCAAAAAAACATTTTTATTAGATCGGTTGTATGAAGATATTGAAATACTTTCAAACTTTTTTGATGTTTTTATAATACCTGATGCTAGATTGGTTGAGGAATTTGAGAGTATTAAGAAAAAATATTCTAATGTTGTTACTATTAAATTAGAAAGAAAAAATTATGATGATAAACTAACAGAAGAAGAAGCAAACCATATTACTGAAACTGAAATTTTAAAATATAATGATTTTGATTATGTTATCAGTAATACAGGATTTAAAAGTTTAAAGGATAATGCTTTAGAAATAGTTAGAGATCAAGAAATGAATGGAGAGATATTATGAATAAGTTAATTGCAGTTGTTGGAATGAGTGGGACTGGTAAAAGTGTTGTTACTGATTATTTACAAGAAATTGGATGGACTAAACTATATTTTGGGGGAATAACATATAAATTGATGGATGAAGCTGGTATTCCTAGAACAGAAGATGGAAAAAGTGAAAAAGAGTTTCGTGAAAAGCTACGTAAAGATCATGGTCCAGCTTGTTATGCTAAGTTTTTAGAGCCAGAAATAGTAGAAGCAATAAAAACTAATGATGTTGTTTTGGATGGATTGTATTCTTGGTATGAATATAAGTATTTGATTGAAAAATTCCCTAATCTTAAACTTCTTTGTGTAGTTACGGATAAAGAATTAAGGTATGATAGAGTTTCTAAAAGAGTTAATAGACCTTTTGATAGAGAAGCTATTACTGAGAGAGATCTTTCAGAAATAGAAAATCTTTATAAGGGTGGTCCAATCGCCTATGCAGACTACTATATTTTAAATAATGGTACTATTGATGATGTTGTTAATAGAGTTAAGGAGATACTTGAGAAGGAAGTGTTGTAGATGAAATACATGAGTCATGATGATATTAGAAATACATGGTTCAAATTTTTTGAAGAAAAAGGCCATAAAAGATATGAAAGTGCTTCATTAATACCAGTTAATGATGATAGTTTACTTTGGATTAATGCTGGTGTTGCTCCACTAAAAAAATATTTCGATGGTACTGAAGTTCCTGATAGCAGAAGAATTGTTAATATTCAGAAGTGTTTAAGAATGAATGATGTAGAAAATGTAGGAGTTACGAAGCGCCATCAGACATTCTTTGAAATGATGGGTAATTTTAGTATTGGTGATTATTTTAAGGATGAAGCTATTACTTATGCTTTTGAATTATTAACTAGTGATAAGTATTTTGGAATAGATAAAGATTTACTTTACGTTACTATTTATACTGATGATGAGGCTGCTAAAGAAAAGTGGCTTGAAGTTGGTTTGAGAGAAGATCATATTGTACCTTTAAAAGGTAATTTCTGGGAGATAGGTGAGGGACCATGTGGTCCTGATTCGGAAATTTTCTTTGATAGAGGTGAAAAATATGATCCTAATCATGATGCATTAGAATTATTTAAAAAAGATATTGATCAGGAACGTTATGTTGAAATTTGGAATAATGTTTTTAGTCAATTTAATTCTAAAGCTGGTGTTGCTAGAGAAGATTATCAAGAACTTCCTAGTAAGAATATTGATACTGGCGCTGGTTTAGAGCGTTGGTGCTGTATTTTCCAAAATGTTGATAGTAATTTTGATACAGATTTATTTAAACCAATTATTAAACATGCGGCTGAATTAGCTGGATGTGAATATGTTGGCCAAAAAGAGATACAGATAATTGCTGATCATATAAGAGCTATTACATTTGCTTTAGCAGATGGTGCTTGTTTCGAAAATACTGGTCGAGGTTATATTTTGAGAAGACTTTTAAGAAGAAGCGTTAGATTTGGTAAAAATATTGGTATGGAATGCCCATTTATGTATAAATTAGTTTCTGATGTTGTTGATGTTATGAAGGAAGCTTATCCATACTTGACCCTTAAAAGATCTGATATAGAAGTTAAAGTGTTGGAAGAAGAAAAGTTGTTTTTAAAGACTTTAGAAGCTGGAGAAAAGAAACTAAGAGAATTAGTTAGTTCTACTGAAGAAAGCTACATAAGTGGAGAAGATGCTTTTAAATTATATGATACTTATGGTTTTCCTTTTGAATTAACAGAAGAATATTTAAGAGACTTAGGTTTCAAAGTTTCAAAAGAAGAGTTTGATTATTGTATGCAAAAACAAAAAGAATTAGCTAGAGAAAACTCAAAGACTAAAGCAGCTATGGCTAGTCAGAAAAAAGTACTTTTAGACTTTACTGAAGAATCTAGTTTTGTTTATGGTATATATCGTTTAAAAAGTAATGTTTTGGCTATTTTTTCTAAAGATGAAATGATTAATTCATGTAATCATGATACATATATAGCTATTAAGAGAACTTGTTTTTATGCTGAGAGTGGTGGGCAAGTTAGTGATACCGGAATGATTATTGGTAAAAATTTCAAAGCTCGAGTTGTTGATGTTTTTAAAGCACCTAATGGTCAACATATTCATAAAGTTCGTCTTTTAGATGGTGAAATTACTGTTGGTGATGAATGCGAATTAGTAATTGATAAAGATCGAAGAAAAAGAATAGAGGCTAATCATTCTAGTGCTCATATTTTACAATATTCATTGCAACAAGTAATATCAAATACTATTGCTCAGGCAGGGAGTTATGTTGATTCTGAAAAGGTTAGGTTTGATTTTACTTATTCTGGTAAAATTAGTGATGAATTATTACTTGATGTAGAAAAATTTGCTAATGATATGATTAAAAAAGAAATTATTGTTTCAACTGAAACTATGCCACTCGATAAAGCTCGAGAAATGGGCGCTATGGCTTTATTTAGTGAAAAATATGCTGATATAGTTAGGGTTGTAAAAATAGGTAAATCTATTGAACTATGTGGTGGTACACATGTTTCTAATACTAAGGAGATTGGTAGATTAGCAATTTATTCATGTGAATCTAAAGGAAGTAATATATATCGTATTGAAGCTGTTACTGGTGATAAAATTGAAGATACTTTAGCAGAAGTAATTAGGCCTTATAATGATGAAAAGGTTAAATTATTAATGAAGGCAAAAGAAATATTAGAAAGTGCTCGTAATAATGGTTTAAAGCTTGAATTTGATGTTGATCTTAATAATGATGAGGCTTCTTCTTATAAGGATATTATTTTTAATAGAACGGAATTACAATATGTTCATCACGAAGTAAAAGAATTAGAAAAAGAATATAATCTTTTAAAAGAGAGAACAACATTACAGAATCTAAATGTTTATCGTGATAATATTAGAGAAATTAATGGAGTTAATTGCTTAGTAATGAAAGTTTTTGATAAGGATAATAGTATTTTAAAAAGTGTTATGGATACTATTATTAATGAAATTGGATCTGGAGTAGTTTTCTTTGCTAATGTTTGTGATAATGAAAAGGTTAGTTATCTTGTAAAAAGTAGTTCTAATATTGATGCTGGTCAGTTAGTAAAACTAGCAGCAGCTTTATCTAATGGTAATGGTGGTGGTTCTAAGACATTTGCTCAGGGTGGTAGTAAAGATATATCAAATATTAATATTGTCTTAGAAAATGTTATTAAGGAAATTAATAATTATGAATAGTTATTTAATAGAGAGTATAGACTCTCTTTCTTTAGAAGAAAAAATTAGAAATATTATTGATAATACTGGATTTAGTGATGCTATTATAAATAGTTATGATTTAGAAGAAGTTGATATTAGTAATGCCCTAGAGGATTTAGATACTTATAATTTTTTAACCCCTAAAAAAGTAGTTGTTATTAGGAATGTTGAAATTTTAAAGTATGATGATATTAAGCAAAAGTTTGAACATTTATTAAAGTTTATTGCTAGTAAAGTTAGTGATACGCTATTAATTGTAACTTCTAAAAAATTGAATAATACATCAAAAATTACTAAAGAATTAAAAAAAGCATGTGAATATATTAATGTAGTTCTTGATAGTAAAGCTTTTATTAAAGGCCAATTTAATGGTTATAAAATTGATAGTTCAACTATTAATTTATTGGATGAGATGTGTTTGGGTGATATTACTAGATTATATAATGAATGTGCTAAACTTAGAAATTATAAGTATGATGAAAAAATTATTACTCGGGAAGATGTTAATGGTTTGACTATAAAAAAATTAGGTGACTCAAGAGATCTTACTTTTTCTTTTTCTAGGGCATTAGCTATGCGTGATATTACTGAGGCTTTAGAAAAATATCGAGAATTATTACAATATAATGTTGAACCTCTTAGTATAATAGGATTGCTGGCAAGTCAAATTAGGATTATTTACCAAGTAAAGTTATTTGAAAATGATCGACTTAGTGATAAGGAAATAGCAGAGCAATTGGGAGAAAAATCTGATTATAGAATTAAAAAGACTAGAGAATTGACTAGGCTTTATACAAAAGATGAATTGCTTAAATTGATGCAAAAACTTAGTGATATGGATTTAAAAATTAAGACTACTGATGTTGATCCTAATACTTTAATTGAGTTATTTATATTAAGTATAAATAGTATTTAAAAAGAGAAAAAATTATTTTTTCTCTTTTTGATTTTTTCTAAATAGAGTTTTTTGTTTTGGTTTATCTTTTATACTTATACCTTGTTCAGTAAAGTAATCATGAATTTCAGCTATTTCTAATGCTTCTTCCCATAAGGCTATACATGAAAACATAGTACCTATAGCACCAGCGGCCATTGCTACATCAAATAATAAAATATCACCAATAGATAGATTATCATTACTAATAAGTGCAATATAACTTCCAAAGAAAGCAGTTCCGGAACCAGCTAATACTACTAATGCTTTTCCTACTTGTTTTTTTAATTCATCTAGTTCAGATAACCTTTTATAGGTTTCAGCATTTTTTAATAGTTTGGCTGTTGCTCGATAGTCCTCTATATTATATATTTTTTTATCCTTCATAAGAATCCCCTTTCAAATTAGGGTTATTATAAAATATTTTATGGATAAAAGCAATGAAAAATTATTTGTTTTTTAGATATTCTAATTTTTCATAAATTTCTTTTAATTGTTTTTCATAGCCTATATCTTTTGGATGGTAGTACTTTCTATTTTTGATTTTATCTGGTAAGTATTGTTGTTTTACAAAGGCTCCTGGATAATCATGAGGGTACTTATATGATTTGGAGTCTGTTTTAATATGTGGTGGTAAATTACCAGTATTTCCTTCTTCAATATCACTTAGTGCTTCATCAAAAGCTATGTGGGCTGTATTGCTTTTCGGAGATAATGCCATTTCGGCTACTATTGTTCCTAGTGGTATTCTTCCTTCTGGAAGACCAACTCTTTCACAAGCATTAATTGCGGCATCTAATCTTGGTCCAATAGCTGGGTTAGCAAGACCAATGTCTTCATAGGCAATAACACTTAATCTTCTATAAATTGACTCTAAATCACCTTCAATAACTAGCCTAGCTAGGTAGTGTAGGGCAGCATCAACATCACTACCACGAATTGATTTTTGGAGTCCGCTTAGTACATCGTAATGGCCATCACCGTTTTTATCGGCGAAGAATACAGGTTTATTATTTATGCTTTTAATTTTATCAATAGTAATTTTTTTATCATCAGATGAATAATATGCTATCTCAAGAAGGTTATAAGCATATCTTAAGTCGTTTCCAGCAAGTTTTGCTATTAACTTGATTGTTTCCTCATCAATTTCTATTTCACTTAAATCTGGGTGTTTTATGGCTCTTTTAAGACCTTTGATAATATCCTTTGTTTCTAACTCTTTTAATTCAAATAATTGACATCTACTTCTTATAGCTGGATTTATTGCATGATAAGGGTTAGAAGTTGTCATACCAATTAAAGTAATTAATCCACTTTCAATTTGTGGTAATAATATATCTTGTTTATCTTTATTTAGACGATGTATTTCATCCATTATTAAAATTATTTCTCCATACATTTTAGCTTCTTCTACAACAACATCAATATCTTTCTTAGTATTTATTGTTGCATTTAAAAATCGATAATGTAGTCCTAAATCATTTACTAAGGCGTTTGCAATGGAAGTTTTACCAATACCTGGTTTTCCATACAATATCATTGAGAATAATTTTTTATTTTTTACTAAATTTGTTAATATTTTATTTTTACCAATTAAATGACTTTGCCCAATAACATCTTCTAATGTTTTGGGAGCCATTTTTAGAGCTAATGGTTTACTCATAAATATCACCAGTACTATTTTATCAAATACAAATAATTATTTCTACTATCTACAAATATTTGTTTTTTTTTAAAAAAAATTATATACTTTTAATAGGTGATTTAGATGAAGATAGATGATGCTATTGGTGATTTTTTAAATTATTGTATATTTGAAAAAGGTTTATCTGATAAAACTAAATCTTCTTATGATAATGATTTAAAAGTATATAGAGATTATTTATTAGATAAAGGTATAGATTGTGTATCTGATATTACTAGCGATTTAATTAAAGAATTTTTGAAGTTTCGTCAGAATGAGGAGGCAACTACTATTGCCCATAATTTAACAGTTATTAAGAATTTTCACGGTTATCTCTTTAAAGAGAAAATTGTTTCTAGTAATGTATCTGAGTTTATTGAAAGACCTAAAATTAGAAAAGCTCTTCCTAAAGCCTTAAGTGTTGATGATGTTGATTCATTACTTAATATAGAGTTAGTTACGCCATTTGACTATAGGAATAAGGCTATGTTAGAATTAATGTATGGATGTGGTTTGCGAGTTAGTGAGGTTATTAATTTAGAACTTAATGATATTGATATTAATAATTCATTAATCAGAATATTTGGTAAGGGTAGTAAAGAACGAGATGTTCCTGTTGGAGAATATGCTATTTATTTTTTAAAAGAGTATATTGTAAGAAGGAATTCACTTTTAAAAGGAAAACCTTGTAATAAATTATTTTTAAATAATCATGGTCTTGGAATGACTCGTCAGGGATTCTTTAAAAACTTAAAGAAATTGCTTCTTGAAAAAGGCCTTAATTCTGATGTTTCACCACATACATTGAGGCATAGTTTTGCTACTCATTTGGTTAATAGGGGAGCAGATCTTAGAAGTGTTCAAGAAATGTTAGGGCATTCCGACATATCAACTACTAAAATATATACGAAAATTAGTGATGATAAAGTACTTGAAGATTATAAAAATTATCATCATCGTAGTACAAAATAAGGAGTTTTTATGAAATTTAAAAGAATATTTTTATTAGTTTTAGATTCACTTGGAGTAGGGGAAACAGCTGATGCTGGTAATTTTGGTGATAGTGGAGCTAATACATTAGGACATATTTTGGAAAAGTGTGATTTGTTTGTTCCAAATTTGAAAAAAATTGGGTTTTTAGATACATTAAATTTGAGTGAAAATGATGATGTTGATGCTTATTATACGATTGCTAAACCAATCAATGCCGGTAAAGATACATTAAATGGTCATTATGAAATGGTTGGTTTAAAAAATAATATTCCATTTAAGACATTTAATCAAGGGTTTACATATGATATTTTATCAAGTATTGAAGAAGTAACTGGCCGTAGTGTTATTGGAAATAAATGCTGTAATGACGATAGTATTATTCAAGAACTAGGTGAGAGAGAATATAATTATGGTTCTTTAATTGTCTATACATCAGCAGACTCTGATTTACAAATAGCTGCTCATGAAGATTGCATCCCAATAGCAACATTACATGAATATTGTGAACGTGTCAGAGCAATTACTTTAAGGGAAGATTGGAGAATTGCTCGTGTAATTGCTAGACCATTTAATGGTACTCCAGGTAAATATAAATTTGTTAATAATGGGCGTAAGGATTTTGCTATTAAACCTCCAAAAAGAACCATTTTAGATGATTTATGTGATAATGGTTATAATGTTATAGGAATTGGAAAAATTAACGATATTTTCGATGGCCAAGGTATTAATAAAACCATTAAAGCTGCGGATAATAATGAGGCAATAAACAAACTTTTGGATATTATTGATAAGAATTTTACGGGTTTATGTATGGTTAATTTATGCGACTTTGATAGTCTATATGGTCATAAAAGAGATTGTGAAGGGTATGGTCGTGCTATCGAAGAACTTGATGTTGATATACAAATTATTATTAATAAACTGGATTTAGATGATTTATTAATTATAACTGCTGATCATGGTAATGATCCTACTTTTCAAGGAAATGATCATACCAGAGAAAATGTACCTGTTATCATTTACAGTCGTAATTTTAAAGAACCACAAAGACTTGAACCTTTTGAAACTTTTGCAAATATAGGGGCCACTATTGCTGATAACTTTGATATTAAATTACCAGAAATAGGTGAGAGTATTTTAGATGAATTAGAATAGAGTAGTGATTACAGTATAAAGAGACTTATTTATAAGTCTCTTTATTTATTTCGGATGTTATTTCGTATTCATTATCTGTAATTATTGATCCAGTATTTGTAAAACTTTGTTTTTTAATAGTGGGGGAAATATTATTATTTTTTTTATGATATTTCCCCTCTTTTGTTTTTCTTTTCTTTGTTTTGAACTTATTATCTTTATTATATATAATAATCCCTCCTATTATTAATGTTTGTATTGTTCCTCAAAATTATACCAGTTAATTATTTTAAATTTAGATTGATAATTATACATCTTTGATTAATTAAATCGCTTAAAATGCATTTTATATTTTCAGTAATTTTTTAATATTTCATATTTTGAGTTTAGGTGGATAACTATCCATCTATTAGCTAATAAATCGCTTAAAATGCATGCTATAGATTGTAGTTAATAAGTAGGGCGGATATCTCTATTTAAATAATAGTATTATTAACTTAATAAATTATTAATCAATATATATAATCTTGTACGATTATTTATAATTAATTAAATTAATTGATTATGTTTCCTCTTATTATGTTATAATTATTGTCAAATTAATAGTGAAAAGTATTTTATTATAGTTATTATTTTTTATATATTATATAATAATAGTAGTGGAGTCGTATAATTGGGTATTTATATATAGAAGTTAACATAATATCAATTATAGGAAGTAAGTAAAATGTAATAATAATAAAGAAAAGCTAGTTATTTTTACTAGCTTTTTTATTTAATAATTAATTTCTTTTAATATCTTTTTTATATTGTTTTTATATTTTTTATCAGCATTTATATATATCAATGTATTATTAATTCTTGTTAGAACTTTATATTTATCACTTGTTGTTAAAGTATATTTCTGGTAATCATTTAAATCAACATTAGTATAAGCTGAGTTATTACCTTTATCACTTTCAAAGATTTGTTTATTTCTTTCATACATTGTTTTAGCACTTTCTGTTGAAGTGCATTCATAAAATTCTATTTGGTAATTATTTGTTTCATCAATGGCAATTACGCCTTTACTTATTTCTGGAACATCAGAAAATTGTGTTGCTTTAACATCATTAATGATGAAATTTTTCTTTTTTAATTTTGTTTCAAATTCTTCAGTTGTTATACTTTTTTTATTATTACCAAAACAACCAGTTACTGTAAATAGTGTTATGCAAATTAATATTAAAAATAATAATAGTTTTCTTTTTTTCATCTTATCACTCCTCTACTCTACTATTATTATATACTATAATTATTAATATAAAAAAATAAAGATATAAAAAATATCTTTATTTACACTTTTCTTGATTGAATTTCAGCTATTTTTTCAAATACTTCTTTTGCATTATCTTCGTTAATTTCTGTATAACCTAATTCTTTTAAAGCTTGTATTTTAACTGTATTTAATTCCTGAGTTCTTGACAGTTTTTCTTCTTTCTTCTCTTCAATGTGTTGAACAAATCGTTTGTGTGATTCCGCTAATTTAACTTTAGAGGAACCACCATTATTATATAATGTCATAGCACTAAACATAATGCTTTCAAATACAAATTGTTTTTCTCTATTAAAGTAAAACTCCATTGGATCAGAAAAACCTAATGACTTAGACATAAATGCTAAGAAATATTTTAATTCTTCATTAGTTTCCATAGATTTTAAAAAATTATATAAATAAACATAAGTATTATGAGTATCTTTGGTTTTATCAGATGCTAATCTCTCTTTTAATAAATTTATAATATCAGAAAGTAATTCTTGCTCTTTCTTATTAAATCCTTTTAAGTCAGCTAATATTTCTTTACTATTAGAGTCTTTAACACCCTCATTAAGTCTATTTTCGACTTCAATTATATAATCACCATTAATTTTTAAATTAGTAATTTCATTAATATTTTCTACATTTAGTAAGCTTAGTAATTTGGCAGCTTTTTCTTTTGGCCAATTATTCATATCTTCAATTGCTAAATAGTTATATAGCATTTGTCTTGATACTCCTAGATATTTTGCTAAACGTACTTTACTTATTCCTAATTCAGTTAATATTACATTCAAATCCTTCATGTTTACCCTCCTAATATAATTATATTTCTAAATGTGTAAAATTACAAGTGTAAATTGACATATTTTTTAATTATATCAGTTTAGTAAATATTTGGGGAATAATATAATATTCAAGAAATGAGTTTATAATATTAATTATAATAATTATTAATAATATTTTTAAATATTTTTTAGTTATTTTGGTTATTTCATAATTTTTATTTCTAAATATTATATTAAATATAATTAAAGAATAATTAGATGAATAGTATAATAATAAAAATATAATTAAGATATTTATTATTTTTGATATTAAGTATAATAATATTATCAGTATATTAGATAAATTTATAATTTTAATAAGAAATATTATTTCAATTGTAGTTGAGATTACTTTTAATATGTAGATTATTATATTTATAGGTAGGCCTATTATTGATATTCCTAATAACCAAATTATAAGTATTAAAATATTATTTGATAATAGTATTTTATTAAATAATTCTGATATGATTATTTTTTCTTTTGTAATATTTTTTATTATATTATTAGCATTAGTACTGATAGTTATTTTAGTTTCGTTATTTAGTGTTGCGGCTAATATAAAGCCAATAATTATTGCGAATATAGTTATTACAATTATAGAAAATAGTATTTTATTTTTTTTTAATCTTTTTAGCATTTATTATCACCTATTATAATTTATTTATACTTTTAATTTTATATGTTGGAAATAAATTTACTTTTTTCTACAAATATTTTATAATTATTATGTGAGGTGTTTTCAATGAGTGATAAAGTTGTTAAAATAGTAGCAGTTATTATGCTTATTGCGATGATAATTGGTTTCTTTAGTATATTGATATATTTATAATAAAAATAACGCCATATGGGCGTTTATTTAGTCTTTATTAACATATCCTTCAATTTCTGGTGATATTTCATAATTAATTGTAGGATTAATATTATATTTATTGGCAACATCATTTATTCTGCCATAATCTTTTGATAAATAGAGCATTAATAGACCAGCAATTCTGTTAGCACTATGTTGATCTATTTTTTTTCTGTCTTCAGGGCTAATATTATATTTTCTGGTTAAATCAAGTATTGGCCCATATCCATAGATGTAATTAGTTAATGATCTGGCTATATCTTCTACTTCTTTGTTTTTGTCTTTTATACGAACTTTAGCCCATATTTTCATTAGAATCACCTTCATTGGTTTTCTATAATAACACAGGATAGATAAAAAATAAAGAAAATAATCACTTTAAAAATGGATTATTTTCTTTTTCATATCCAAGATTAGTTTTATCTCCATGACCTGGATAAAGGACTATTTCTGATGAATAGTTCTTTATTTTTTCAAGACTTTTCTGCATTTCTTCTTCACTGCCACCTGGTAGGTCGCAGCGACCAATACTTTCTTTAAAAATGAAGTCTCCAATGAACATACATTTTTCTTCTTCAAAAAAGAAAGTAACTGAATCTTTTGAATGACCTGGAGTAAAAATACATTTAAAATTAAAATCTCCTATTTTATATTCTTTTTCTTCTAGATTACTTTTTTTAAATATTTTGATACTTCTTTTAGTTAAAAAATTTCTTAATGCTCCAATATGATCAAAATGTGAATGAGTAATTAAGACTCCTAAGACTTTATTGTCCCCTATTTCTTCCTTAATTTTATTGTAATCGTCTCCGGGATCAATTACTAGGCAATTGCCATTATTTATAAGAATATAACAGTTTTCATCTAGATATCCCGTTAATACAGTTTTGATTTCCATCATTTCACCTCTAATATTTACTCTCATATGTTTTGTTAAGTAAAATGTAGTTATAATTTATATCTAATAAAAATGTATAATAATAATAACCATTTTTTAAACTTTCTGGAACATCCATACTATCTGTACCATGATAGTTTACTTCTTCTTTTAAAATTATTTTATTTCCAGTACTTTTAGCTTCTAATAATTTTTTATCTACACTAAATGTAGTAGCACTTTGCGAATCACATTTTCCTTGAACAAATTCTCCACGGTCTTTAATATAGGCATATCCTCCAAGGCATGAACTTCCTAGCTGGATATTTGCAAGGGGAATCTGCATATTTTCACCATATAGTTTTTTTAATTCTTGGAGCATTGTTTCTTCTTTAAAGGCTTTTGGTTTATTTTCTGGTGTATCTACACATCTAAATGGTTCCATGATAGTATTTGAAAATAAATTACAATTAGAATCATATTTATCTCTTTCTAATATTTGTCGGTATGCTAAATATATTTTCATATTATCATTAAATTCTGGTTGAGCTAGATCTTCTCTAATACTAGTTTCTACTTTTTTATATAAATCTTTTACTAATGTTGAATTTAAATCTAGTTTTACTTCGTCTATTGTATTTACTGGTGAGCAGTTTTCTACTATGTTTAATACTTCTTTTTTATGACCTACTGTAATCATATATGTATATCCCCCTAATAATAATATTATTAGGAGTAAGAATGGTGCTATACCTATACCTCTTCTTTCGTGATAATTATCATTTTTTTTACTCATCACACTCACCTACCCTAATATGAATTTTAATATATTTTTAGGAAAAATTCAATATAATGTGAAAATAAAAATGTAAATATTATTATTTACATTTTAATTATTATTAATAACTTTATTATATGTTTTCTTTATTGTGTTTTTATCAACATTTGATACAACATACCAGTTTCTATTTACCATTTCTGTATATGTTTTTTCTTGCATTGTTAGTGTATTATCTAGATTTTTCTTTAAAAGACTTCTTACTTTTTGATTATTACTTTCTAATGTACCATGAACATATACTTCTACTGTACTTTTTAATACTAATAGATAATTATCCATTACTAATTGATCTGTCATTAAGTATTATCCTCCAAAAGATTAATTAAGTCTTTTTGCATTTTCTGATGTGTTTTTAATTCATTACTCATAAATGTTATTAATGCTGTATCAGTTAATGTGTTTAAGTTTTCATTGATTATGGCAATGATATTATTTTCATGGCCAATGGCATCTTCAACATATAATAATTCTTTTTGTGTCATATTATACCTCCCATTTATAGTATGGTTTGTTTTTTAAATTTTAAACATAAAAAAAACTAGATTTAAATCTAGTTATTAACTTTGGTAGCCTGTACGGAATTCGAATCCGTGAATGTTACCTTGAGAGGGTAATGTGTTAAGCCACTTCACCAACAGGCCATATATAAAGTACATTAATAATTTAACATAATTTATTAGTTTTCGCAAGTAAAAAATGAGTTTACTCTTCAACTGGTAAACTCATTATATATTCTTTTAGACTATCTATTAAAGTGTTGACATAGGCACAGCTCATAAAGCATATTACTGAATTTAATTCATTTTGTAGTTTTGATATTGTTTTTTCATCTATTATTTCTGCGTTTTCGATTTGTTCTATTATGATGTTTGAAGTTACTCCAGGGTATTCTTCTTGAGTTTCGCGATTACTATCAATTTCTGTTAAATATACTTTATCAGCTACTTTTAAGGCATCTACAAATTGGTCTTTAAAATCACGGGTTCTTGAATATGTATTTGGTTTGAAAATAACTACTAATCTTTTATCGGGATATTTTTGACGAATTGCCTCAAGAGTTACTTTTATTTCTGTTGGATGATGAGCATAATCATCTATAATAGTTGTATTACGTACTTTTGTAATAGCAAATCTTCGGTCTGCATTTTTAAATGTTTTTAAAGCTTCAATTATTCTTTCTTTAGGGATACCTAGTTCTTTACAGATAATTATAGCAGCACAGACATCAGATACCATATGTTTTCCATATAGTGCAACTCCAAATGAGCCATATAGTTCTTCATTGAAGTATAGATCAAAACGTGATCCTTCTTCTTCAAGTTTTAAATTTTTAATTACTACATTATTATTAAAACCAAATCCATAGAATATTACAGGTGTCTTATAATTTATTTTTTTGACTTCAGTATTATCGCCGTTTGCTACTACTAAATTTTTTGTTTGATTAGCAAATATTTCAAAAGTGTTTCTAATATCATCAATATCTTTGTAGCATTCTAGATGTTCTGCTTCAATGTTGGTTATAATTGAATATGTTGGATGGTAGGCGGTAAAATGACGATTAAATTCATCACTTTCTACAACAAAATATTCATTATCTGGTGTTGCATACCCTTCCCCTGCTCCAATAAAGTAATTACAGCCTATTGTTGTTTCTAATATATGTTTTATTAATGATGATGTTGTAGTTTTTCCATGTGTACCACTAACACCAATTGATTTAAACATTGAAATTAATTGACCCATTAATTCATTATATTTCACAATTTTTAAACCTAAGGCTTTTACTCTTTGCATTTCAGGATGATTTTCACTAAAAGCTACGCTATATGTAACAATACTATTAGGATCTATTGGATGATTCTGATCATAGTATATTGGAATTCCTCGCTCTTCTAAGCCTATTTGAGTGAATTTATGACCTTTTGCGTCATCATAACCTTCAACTTCGTTTCCTAAATCATATAGAATTTGAGCAAGTGTTGACATCCCAGTTCCTTTAATACCAATACAATAATATTTCATATTAACACATCCTTATAAAAATTATATTATACTTTTATAAATATTTCTATACTTTGCTTATTTTTTATTATTTTATGTTTTTTGTAACTAATTATATTCATTTTTTTGAAAAAATGCAGCCACAATAGTCCTGACGATATAAATCATATTTTTTGGATAATTCTATACTTCTTTTATAGCCATCTTTCTTTTTAAAATCGGAATATAAGTAAGTACTATTATAATTATTATTTAGATTTGTACCAATTTCATTAAGCCAATTACTATTTTTATGTGGTGAAAGAGTTAGTGTTGTGCAAAAGTATTGATAATTTAATTTTTCAGCTATTCTAGCAGTTTCTTCTAGTCTTAGTTCATAACATTTGTAGCAGCGCTTTCCTCTTTCGGGTTCATTTTCTAAGCCTTTTATTACTTTAAAATATTTTTCTGGTTCATAATTACCTTCAATTAGATTAATTGGATATTTTGTTTTGAATTCTTTAAGAAATTTTTTTAATTCATGAACTCTTTTTTCATATTCCTCTTTTTCGCTAATATTTGGGTTATAGTAAAATATTGTTATCTCAAAAATATTACCAAGTCTTTCTAGTACTGCTGATGAACATGGGGCACAACATGCATGTAATAATAATTTTTCACCTTTTTTAATTTTTGATATTTGTTTTTCCATCTCTTGGTCATAATTCATAATTATCACTTCCAAACATGTATAATTATATCATATTTTTATAATATCTTCATATATTTTAGTATGACTAAGTTATTTATATCATTTATTATATCTTTTAGCGCTGGTTTATCTACTTTATTAGGAATTTTACCAATTTTTATTGGAAATAAATATCATAATAAAGTTATTGCTTTTTCTTTAGCTTTTTCTTCTGGTGTAATGATTGCTATTTCGTTGTTTTCTTTAATACCGGAATCAATTAACTATATGGCAGATGAAATATCCTTTCCTATTATTATATTGTTTTTAATCTTTTTTCTTTTAGGAATAGGAATATCATTTTTAATTGATACTGGAGTAGCGTTTAAAGTTAAAAATCATAATTTATATAGAGTTGGTATTATTTCAATTATTGCATTAATAATTCATAATATCCCTGAGGGAATTACTTCTTTTTTGACAACTTCTAGCAATTTAAAATTAGGAATTGCATTATCTATTGGGATTGCACTACATAATATTCCTGAGGGTATTGCGATTGCAGTACCAATTTACTATTCAACTCATAGTAGATTTAGAGCATTTTTATATACTTTTATAGCTGGTTTTTCTGAACTATTAGGAGCTATTTTAGCATATTGCTTTTTTTTAAAATTTATAAATTCTTTTTTTCTAGCTATGATTCTTGCAATTACAGCAGGAATAATGATTCATGTTTCGTTAGGTGAACTTTTACCTAATTCTATTAAATATAATAATGATGAATTAGTTTTTATTGGTCTAATTATGGGAATTAGTATTATGATCATTTCAATTATTGTTTTATAAAAAAATAAGGATACTAATCCTTATTTTCTGCTGCTTCTAATTTTTTATAATCTATTTTATTATATAATGTTTTTGGTAATTCATCTCGTACTTCAAATTCTTTTGGAACTGAATATACAGCTAGTTTTTCTTTACATAGTTGTTTTAATTCTCTTCGTAGTTTAGGAGTATTTTGATATCCTTCTTCTAAGACTAAGAATGCTTTTGGTACTTGCATCTTATAAGCATCTTTTTTACCAATTACACAAGCTTGTTTAACTGCTTTATGCTGTTCTAAAACATCTTCAATCATACTAGGATAAACATTAAAACCAGAAACTATTAACATTCTTTTTAGTCGTTGAGTATAGAATATAATACCTTTTTCTGATATATAACCGATGTCACCTGTATGAAGCCACGTTTTTCCATCATCGTGTTTACGAAGCATCATCTTTGTTTCTTTTGGATTATTTAAATATCCTGTCATAAGAGTTGGTCCATTTACACATATTTCGCCTTCTTTACCAGTAGGAAGTTCTTTACCAGTTTCTAAATCACATATTTTATAACTGTTTCCTGTCATTGGAATTCCAACGCTTCCTGGTTCATTTGTTCCTGGAAAAGTATAAGCTGTTGCTGCAACGGATTCTGTCATACCATAACCTTTGCATATTTTTACTTTGGCACCATGAGCTTTTAAAAATTTGTTTATTTTATTTTCATTAGCAATAGTTAAGAAGTCACCACCACTAATGATATATTTTAATTGCGACATATCGACATCATCGAATTTATTGTTATTCATCATGCCTTCCCATAATGTTGGTACACCTAAAATAATATTTGGTTTATCTTCTTTCCAGATTTTGTAGAATCTTTTTGGATCATATTCCGGCATAAGTATTGTTTCTACTTTTAAACATAATGGTGTATGAACACAAATCGCAAGTCCAAAACCATGGAAAATTGGTAAGATAGTTAATATTTTATCTCTTGGACGTGTTTCTATTACGTTAACACCAGATTGCATAGCCATTGCATTAAAACTATAATTAGAAATCATTACTCCCTTTGATGTTCCGGTGGTTCCACCACTATGTAATATTACAGCTATATCTTTTGAATCAACGTTAGCACTATAGTTCTTTTCATTAAATACACCACGTAATTGAAAATCTTTCCAATTTATATATTTATTATTTTTCTTACTAGGTTTAATATTCTTTATATCTCTTGTGATTGTATAGCCGATACTTAATAAAAGAGGCATACTATTTTTAGGAGAAACTAATATCGTTTTTCTAACGTTTGAGTCTTTTATTACATCTTTAAAACGGGAATAATTGAAATCAACTAAGAATAAAAATTTTGATTTATTTTCTTCTAAATAAAACCTTAATTGTTCTGGACTGCTTAGTGGGTGTACCATGTCCGCAACTGCTCCTATTTTATTACAAGCATAAAAGGCATAAATTGCTTCTGGCATATTTGGTAGACATATTGTTACTATATCATCTTTTTTTATTCCATAATTGCATAGTGCTTTTGCTGTTATATCGATATTAGTAAAAAATTCAGTATAATTGATTTTGTTTCCAAAATAGTTAAGAGCTACATAATCTAGGTCATCTCCTACTGAATTAACTAAATAATTATATATTGATTCTTTAGTAAATTCGATAGTATTATTTTCTCTATTATAATAACTTAACCATTCTTCTCGTGGTTTTTTACTTTTTAAAAATCTATCAAAAAAATTCTTTATTATACCCATGATTTATCTCCTCTACTATAATTTATTGTATCACTATGATTATTATACATCAATATTTAGTTAGTTTACAAATTATTTTTGAAATTGTGAATTATATAAATTAGCATAGAATCCTTTTTTAGCAATTAATTCATCATGTGTTCCTTGCTCTATAATGTTACCTTCGTTCATTACTAAAATTAAATCTGCATTTTTAATTGTACTAAGACGATGAGCAATTATAAAGGATGTTTTTCCTTCGGTTAATTTATCCATTGCCTTTTGAACTAGTTCTTCTGTTCTAGTATCAACATTTGATGTTGCTTCATCGAGTATTAAGAATGGAGCATCTTCAATCATTCCTCGAGCTATGGTTAACAGCTGTTTTTGTCCAGATGAGATAGCATTATTCTCACCTACTTCGGCGTCTAACACTCCAGGTAGAGTTTTTATAAAATGATCAATTCCAACGGTTTTACATACTTCCCATATTTTTTGATCACTTATATTTTTTCTATTATACTTAATGTTTTCACGGATTGTACCATCAAATAACCATGTATCTTGTAAAACCATTACAAATAGATTATGAATATTTTCACGCGTTAAATCTTTAATTGATATGCCATCGATTAGAATATCACCAGCATTTATTTCATAAAATTTCATTAATAGATTTACCATTGTTGTCTTTCCGGCACCAGTTGGCCCTACGATTGCTATTTTATCACCAGCATTTACACGGGCATTAAAATCTTTTATGATATCTTTTTTACCATCATATGAAAACTTTACGTGTTTAAATTCAATATTTCCTTTGGCATTCTTTTTATCTAATTTATTTTTAATGTTTTTTTCTTCTGTTAGTTCTTCTTCATCAATAAACTCAAATACTCTTTCTGCAGCGGCTGTTATTGACTGCATAGTTGTCAATGCCTGAGCTATTCTTGATAATGGATTAGTGAATAATCTAACATAAATCATGAAGGCTACTATTACACCGAAAGATATTTTGCTATTCATGACTAATAGTGCACCAACTACGCAAACTGCGACATAACCAAAGTTACCAATAAAACCCATTATTGGTTGCATAATACCAGATAAAAACTGACTTTTACGATTTGCTGTATATAGGCTATCGTTAATTCTATCAAATTCATCTAAAGCACTTTTTTCACCATTATAAGCCTTTACAACATTATGATTAGAATATATCTCCTCAATATGACCATTTAGTTCACCTAATGTTTTTTGGCGCTCTATAAAATACTTTTGACTTCTTTTTAATAATATAAATGATAAAATAAATCCAATTATACTTGCAGCTATTGCTGTTAGGGCCATGATCCAATTAGTGACAAACATCATAACAATTGAACCTAAAAACAAAGTTATATTTGTTACCAATGATGTAATATTGTTACTCATATTAATACCAATAGTATCAACATCATTAGTAACTCTTGATAATACATCTCCTGTTTCATGTGAATCAAAATATCTTAGTGGTAATTTATTAATTTTATTACTAATATCTTTTCTTAATTTTTTAGAGTATCCTATTCCAACATAGGCCATTATTAAGCCTTCAATATAACCAAATAAAGAATTAAGTAAATAAATTATGGCTAAAATTAGTGAGCGATATTTTAATTCTTTTGTATCCATTTTAGGTTCAACAAAACCTTTTATTGATTCTGGTAGTTTATCAAGTGCTACTAGGAGCTCATCATCTTCTTTTTTATTATTTGCTTCTAAAAGAATATTTAGATAAGCTAGTTGATCTTCACTACTAATGTAGACTCCATCTAATTCAAAACCATTAAACATTGCTTTTAATTGACTATTATCTATATTTGCATTAAATTTTTTCAAATTATTTAAAGAGTTTTTTTCATTATTTTTATCATATGGTATATTTGAGTGTTTAAATATTTCTTCATTAATTCTTTCTAAGTTTTGAAAATTAGGTTTTATTCCTTCAGTAATTACATCTGTTACATCTGCTAATTTATTTGGAGCAACTGTTGATAATATTGCTGCTAATAATGCCAAAATTATTGAAATAATTAATAAATAACGCCATTTGTCTAAATTTTTAAATAGCCGTATTGTTGTTCCTTTAAAATCTTTGGCTTTTTCTTGAGTCATTCTTGGTCTAGGCATTTTGAAGTTCCTCCTCACTTAATTGTGATAGTGCTATTTCCTTATATACTTTACATTTTTTTAATAATTCTTGATGTGTACCTACTCCGACACATTCTCCTTTATCAAGAACCACTATTTTATCAGCATTCATTATTGTTCCTATTCTTTGGGCAACAATCATACTTGTAGCATTTCCTGTATATTTTTTTAGTTCTTGACGAAGCTTTGCATCTGTTTGATAATCTAAGGCACTAAATGAGTCATCAAATATGTATATTTCTGGATCTCTTGCTATAGCTCTTGCAATGGCAAGTCTTTGTTTTTGACCACCACTTATATTTGTACCACCTCGTGCAATATGAGATTCATAACTATTATCCATTTTTTCAATAAAGCTTTTTGCCTGAGCAACTTCTATTGCTTCTTTTACTTTGGCAAGACTTGGTTTTTCTCTTCCATTATCACCATAGGCAACATTATCATAAACTGTTCCAGTAAACATAACTGCTGTTTGGGGAATATAGCCTATTTTATTGTTTAATTCAGATGTTTTATATTTTTTAACATTTATTCCATCAACTAATACTTCTCCGTCAGTGGCATCATATAGTCTAGGTACTAAGTTTATTAAGGTTGATTTACCACTTCCAGTTGAACCAATAAAAGCAATTGTCTCACCCTTATCAACTTTAAAACTAATATTTTTTAAAAGATATTCATCGGCATCTGGATATTTGAAACTTACATTTTTAAATTCAACAGTACCAATTTGTTCTGTTTTTTCGGAAAAATCTCCGGATATTATTGAAGTTTTTTCATCTAATACTTCATTAATACGATTAGCTGAAACACGTGCTCTTGGCATAATCATAAAAATCATAGTTAGCATTAAAAACGATATTATTACTTGCATACCATAACTTGAGAAAACGACCATATTACTAAACATATTTATTTTATCTAGCATACCACTTCTTACGATTATATATGCTCCTACTACATATATTGCAAGATGTTGGAAATGCATAACAAAATTCATAATTGGGTCCATTACAGCAAAAGTTTTAGTTACTTTTAGATGGATATTTGTAATATCATCATTAACAGATGCAAAACGTTTTTCTTCAAAAATTTCGGCATTAAAGGCGTGAACAACGCGAATACCTGTTATGTTTTCTCGCGTTACACTATTTATTTTGTCTGTTAAGGTTTGTATTTTAGCAAACCTTGGTGAAACAATTCTAATAATTATTAAATTTGTTACGACAATAATTATTACACCAATAGCTGTAATTAAACTTAATGATTTACTTTTACCTAATATTTTCATTAATGCCCAGATTGCCATAATTGGCGATTTTATTAGCATTTGTAATCCCATGGCTAGTAACATTTCAATTTGAGTTACATCATTTGTAGTTCTAGTTATTAAACTACTAGTTGAAAATTTCTTTATTTCATTTATTCCAAAATCTTCAACTTTGGTAAATATTTTTTTTCGAATATTCTTTGAAAAGCGTGCTGATAGTAGTGATGTGAAAAATCCTACAGCAATTGTACATAATAGGCTTAATACTGCACATAAAAGCATATGAGCCCCAGCAACTAATATTTCATTCATAGTACTATTTTCAGTTTGAACGAGTTTTGTTATTTTACTCATATATTCTGGCATTCTTAAATCTAAAAATACTGAAAATACAACTAATATAAACACACAAAAAATAATCATAAGATCTTTTTTTGTTAAATTTTTAAATAGTTTTAGCATTATATCACTCCTTAATTTTAGTTAACTATCTAATGATAATCTGAAATAAAAGAATAGTCAAGTATTAACTATTCTTTTAAATCACAATCTTTTTCATGATCATTAATAATACCAATTGCTTGAATATAGGAATAGATAATTGTGCTTCCAACAAATTTCATTCCTCTTTCTTGTAAATCTTTAGATATTTTATCAGATAAGTCATTCTTTGTTATTATTTTATTATCTTTTCTTATAATTACTTTGTTATTTGTGAATGACCAGATATAATTGAAAAAACTACCATATTCGTTTTGAATTTTTTTAAATATTTTGGCATTATTAATACTTGCAGTTATTTTTAATTTGTTTCGAACTATTTTCTTATTATTTAAAAGCTCTTGTATTTTATTACTATCATAATTAACGATTTTATTAATATCAAAATTATCATAAGCAATTCTAAAATCTTCACGTTTATTTAAGATACATTCCCAAGATAGACCTGCTTGAAACGATTCTAAAATCAACATTTCTAAAAGATGTTTATCATCATGACTTGCTCTTCCCCATTCTTCATCATGATATTTTACATAAATTGGGTTATTAAGATTAACCCATTTACATCTATTCACTTCTTAGTGCCTCAACAGGATCTTTTTTGCTTGCTATTTTGGCTGGGATAAAACCGGCAATTACGGTTAAGAAAACACTTATTATAATAAGGATAATTGCTCCATTAACTGGTAGAACTGATATATTACTTATATCTACTACTTTTTTAATGATTATATTTATTGGAATATTTAGTAGTAATGTTACTAATATTCCTAAAACCCCAGCTGCTAGACCTTCTATTAATGTTTCAGCATTAAATACTCTAGAAATATCTTTTTTACTAGCACCTATTGCTCTTAAGATACCTATTTCTTTTGTTCTTTCAATTACAGAAATATATGTAATTATTGCTATCATAATTGATGATACTATTAAACTAATAGCTACAAAAGCAATTAAAACACTACTAATTACATTAACTATAGTTGAAACTGAACTCATCATTATTCCCACAACATCAGTATATTCTATTTTATCAGCTTCTTTTTTATTCTTATTATAATCATCAATTATTTTTACAATTTCACTTTTAGCATCAAAATCTTTTGGATATATTGAAATTGTATCTGGATTATCTAAGTCAGAAATGCCTAGTTTTGCTAAATTTTCTTGGTATGAAGAGGTCATATTTTCACTATAATTTTTCATAAATGAAGCTAGTTCATCTTGTGACATATTTTGAAATGCTTGCATTTGTTCTGGGGTTAAGCTCTCGGCATTAAATGTTGAATTAGTAGAGAATTCTCTTCCTGTAAATACATTGATATTTTCATTAGCTTTTTGTTCTTTAACAATATCTGTTTCATTAATTTTCTCAATTAAATGTTTCATTAAATCTTGACGGTAACCTATTAAGCCATAACTTCTTCCATTTCCAACAGCTTCTGAATTATGCTTAATAATACCTACTATTTTTAATTCTTCACTATTATTTATTAGCTCCTTCATGTAGTTCTCATCATCTTTTTTATTTATCCATATACCATTTTCTTTTTTATAGTAATCACTATTTATGATTAATTTAAATGATAAATTTAATAATTCTTCTGGTTTATATGAATGCTTTTCAAAAGTTACTTTTTTTCCAGTTGTCATATTATTAAATTGTTCTTTTAAATCATCTTGAGATAATATTCCTAAACTATAAAGAGTATAATCACTAATTTCGTTGTTTTCTCCAACTGTTAGAACTAACTCATTATATTTTTCTGGCCAACGTCCTGCTACTACATCATATTGTTTGTGATTTAGATTATCATTATTTATCATTTCATAAAAAACATCATAATTTGATAACATTCCACTATATAGACTTGATATTCCACTTGTTCCCATTCCAATGGTATCTAGTACTGTGGTTGGATTTACTTGAGTTATTTTATTGGTATCATTTTTAAATATATTTAGTGTTACTTTATAACCATATTCGATGTCAGTTGTATATTGTTTTATTTCATCATGATTATCTAAATATTTTTTAAATTTTTTCATATCATTGTGTTTAACTTCTTTAGACATTGATTCAAACATATCTCCCATAATGTTAACTGAATGAATATTACCATCATTATAGTCTTCAGTTTCTTGATTACCTGATAATGTTTGTAACATTGTTGACATATCTACAGAATCTTTTTCTATTTGTAATGGGTATGAGCTTAATGTTTCTTCTTCTGTTTTATTTATAAATAAGTTTATTCCATGTGATAGTGATAGTATTAAAGCTATTCCAATAATACCAATAGAACCAGCAAAGGCAGTAAGTAAAGTTCTTCCTTTTTTGGTCATTAAATTATTTAAAGATAGTGATAGTGCTGTTAAATAACTCATCGATGTTTTCTTACTTTTTTTCTTTTTATCGGTATTAGTTTCTTGTTCTTCACTATATGGATTAGTATCATCAATTATTTCTCCATCTTGTAATTTAATTATTCTTGTTGAATAGTCTTTTGCTAAATCAGGATTATGTGTAACCATAATAACTAAGCGGTCTTTAGCAATTTCTTTTAATAAATCCATAACTTGTCTTGATGTTGCTGTATCAAGTGCTCCTGTTGGCTCGTCTGCAAGTAATATATCCGGATCATTGACTAAGGCTCTTGCTATCGCAACACGTTGCATTTGACCACCTGATAATTGTGATGGTCTTTTATTAATATGTTCTTTTAACCCAACTTTTTCTAGTACTTTTTTAGCCTTTGAACGTCTTTCTTTTTTCGAAACTCCAGATAATGTAAGTGCTAATTCTACATTTGCTAATACTGATTGATGTGAAATCAAATTATAGTTTTGAAAAACAAAACCTACTCGATGATTTCTATATATATCCCAATCATGATCATTATATTTTTTAGTACTTATTCCATTTATTACTAAGTCTCCTGAATCATAATGATCTAAACCACCAATTATATTTAAAAGTGTTGTTTTACCTGAGCCACTTGGCCCTAAAATTGAGGCAAATTCATTTTCACGAAAATTGATTGATACTTTATTTAAGGCTTTTTGCGAAAAGCCTTCTGTTTTATAACTTTTAGTTATTTTTTTTATTTCTAACATTATAATCCTCCTGATTAATTTAATTCTATGCAAATACTATTTACTTATTATTCTACATTACTATTGTTTGTTTCTGGTATATCGGATTTGTAAGTACAGAAGTCTTCTTTTTGAAGTATGTTTTTTGATCCAATATAATAATCTTTTACATTTTCTCTATTACATTCATATAGTATTAATCCATTTGTTGAGTAGTCAATATCAGTAGATTCATAAATTGTTAAATCATTAGGAAGATATTTTTTAACTAATAATCTACTTTTAATTTCAGAAATTGTTTTTACTGAATCTTTTGACAACTCAGTCAATAAATCTGTTTTTATATCATTAATATCTAATTCTATTTTATCAAGGCAGTATGTATATATTTTTATATTTTCATCAACATAGTACAGTCTAGATTGCCCATCACAATTATCTGTTTCAGTTAAAACTATTTTTTTATCAAGATTACTTTCAAAATACTTTTTTGGTACTTTTAAATCAAATATTCCAAATAATTCATACTTAATATTTTTTGATCTATATAAAGGTTCTGAAGCATTTTTTCTAACTTGTCTTTCGGCTGTATATAATAGACTGGTAAACTCTTCTTTTTTTGTATTTTCATCAAATTCTTTTAAGCAAAATATTGGTTTTTCGGCATTACTAATACGTAAATAATCTATTGTCGCTGAAAAACCACCTATTATTAAGGCAAACAATAATAATTTAATAATATCAGTTGCTAATCCATTTTTCATATTATCCCTCTTTATTATACTCATTATAGCAAAAATACTAGTACTTTTGAAGATTAAAATTCAATTTATTATTTATTTATATCATTATTTTAATAAGTGCTATTACTAATAGATGTAATGGATAAAAAATATAATAAAATATTTTTAACTTTGGCCCTTGTTGATGATTATATGTTAATATCAGGGGAAGTGCAAATAATGTTGATATGTAATATGGCAAATAATACTTTAATAAACCTGTTAAATTGTTATAATCTAGGTTATTTAATATGTATGTGCCATATAAGTAGGCAAATAATATTATATAGGATGTGACAAGTAAATATTTTTTATTTCTAAAAATATAAATGAATAAAATTAAAATTATTCCTATTCTACCATAATCAATATGAATATATGAGAATATTATTGTTGTGAGAATTACATAAATAATTCCTATTATTTTATTCTTGTCATATAATATTAGACCTATTAATCCTAATAATAATGTGTAGATAGTATTTAAATATAATTCATTTCCGCCAAATACTAAATAGAAGGGAAATTGACTAGTTATTGCTAAAATCGCTAAACGTAAAATGTATTTTTTTAGATTCTTTGTATGTATATAGCCTTCTACTATTTGAAAGGCAAATATTGGGAAAGCAAGTCTTCCAAGATAGATAAAAACATTTTGCTCTGGATAAAATGCATAGCCAAAATGATCTATAGTCATTGAAATACAAGCAATAATTTTTAATATAAAGCTAGTCAATATAACACGTCCTTCGTTCTTAAAAAGGAAAAACTATTTTTCCCCTATTTTTTTTATTGTATAACAGTATAGTACTAGTAAAAAATTTGAAATAAGTATTCCACCAATTATATCCGTCAACCAGTGTACTCCAGATAATAATCTAGCTATTACTATAAATATCATAATTATCCAAGTTATTGTGTCAATTATATTGTTTATTGGATTTTTAAAATAATATTTGCTTATTAGTAATGATGATGCACAAATGGTAATTGCTAGGACAGTATGTGATGATGGATAAGACGCTTCTAGTACACCTTCTAATATTACCGGTCTATAATTTATAATAATTTTTTCAAATAAAACATAGCATAGGCCGATAATAACGTAGAAGATACCTAATACTATTATTCTTTTATCTACTTTTTTTAAAGATTTTTTAATAATTAATTGCTTTAATCCAATAATCCCGTAGCAGAAAACTATTAAAAATGGAATTATACCTAAATACTTAGATAATTTATACCAGAAATCATTATATCCTGTTAAATTATGAAAGAAGCCATTTATTGTGCTGAAACCAACTTCTGTGTTGTTTGGGCCGATTGCTGCTACATCAACTATTTTTACAAGTATTGTATATGTTATAGCAATTAAAAATGTAATTATTAGAATTAGTGTCAGATTATTTTTCTTTTTCATATTAAAACCTCGCATTCTTATTAAGATTAACATATATTCTTTTTTTAGGCAATTAATAATTCTTTTAAATTTTTTTCATTATTGATATAATATTATTAATTGGAGGTATTTATGTTAAAAGATAATAATGTTTTAATTGGAAAAACTGAAGATAATAAAGAATTATCTATTTTACTTGATAAAGCTAATCGTCATGGTTTAATTACTGGAGCAAGTGGTTCGGGAAAGACTATTACTTTAAAAGTTATGGCAGAGTCTTTTTCTGAAGCTGGAGTACCCGTTTTTTTAGCAGATGTTAAAGGAGATATTGCTGGTACTGCTTTGAATGGTGAGTCTAATGAAAGCCTGGAAAAAAGAATTAACTTATTAAAATTAAATGATTTTGAATTTAAAAGCTTTCCAGTTCGGTTCTGGGATATTTTTGGAGAGTATGGACACCCTATTAGAACTACTTTAGATTCTGTTGGCCCTGACATTCTTTCAATGATGCTTGGATTATCAGAAACACAAGAAGGTGTTTTAGCAATAGTATTTAAAATTGCTCAGGATAATAATTGGAAACTTGATGATATTAAAGATTTACGTTTATTATTACAATACGTTGGTGATAATAAAAATGATTTTATTACAAAATATGGAAATATTACGACACAAAGTGTTGGGGTAATACAAAGGTGTTTATTAACTTTAGAAAATCAAGGGGCTGATAAATTCTTTGGGCAACCTGAATTAGATATTAATGATTTTATTACTACTAATTCTGATGGTAGAGGTATGATTAATATTTTACATGCTGTTGAATTGTTTCAAAGTCCTGATTTATATGCTTCTTTCTTGCTATGGCTTCTAACTAATTTATTTAATCATCAGCCAGAAGTTGGTGATTTAGATAAACCTCGTATTGTCTTCTTCTTTGATGAAGCCCACTTATTATTTAATGGAATGCCTGCATATCGTTTGAAACAAATTACTCAAGTTGTTAAATTAATTAGATCACGTGGCATTGGTTTATACTTTATTTCGCAGAGCCCTTCAGATATACCAGATGAAGTTATTGCTCAATTAGGTAATCGTGTTCAACATACGTTAAGAGCATATACGCCAAGTGAACAAAAAGTTGTTAAAGCTGCTGCTGATGCTTTTAGAACCAATCCAAAATTTAATACAGCTCAAGCAATTATGGAGTTAGGAACAGGTGAAGCACTTATATCATTCCAAAATGAAAAAGGTGAACCAGAGATTGTTGAAAAAGCTACTATTTTACCTCCACAAAGTAAAATTGGAACAATTGATGATATTAGTAGAAATAAAATAATTAACTCCTCTACTCTAGTTGGAAAATATGATGAGGCGGTTGAGAGAGATTCAGCATATGAAGAGTTAGATAAAATGATAAAAGAAAAGATAGAAGCAAAAGAAGCCGAAAAGAAAGCTAAAGAAGAAGAAAAAGCCGCTCTTGCAAAAGAAAAAGAAGATGCTAAGAAAAAACGTGAGGAAGAAAAACAAAAGCGCGAAGAAGAACGTGCTAAGAAGAATGATCCAGTAGAAAAATTAAAGAAAAAGGCTACTAATAAAGTAGTGAATAAAGTTCTTGATAAAGCAATTAATAAAGGACTTAACACTATTTTCAAAAATGTATTCAAATAAAAATAGGAATTAATCCTATTTTTTTTATTAAAAGCAGTATTTTAGCTAATATTATAAATATTATTATTAATACTATAAGCATATAAAATACACCTATTCCTAAACTTTCCCATCCCATGATAGCTGGATTATATCCAAACCAACCTGTTTCTGCTCCAAAATTTAAAAAAATATAGGGCGCTGACATTGTCCCCCACATCATGCCAAATTTATTTAAAATAACGATAAATAAAACATAACATAATGGTGGAAGTATTGAATATAAAATATGAATGTTTTTTGCCTTATATTCATAATCAAATAGTAAGAAATCAATTATTGCCAAGATGGGTGTTATAAAGTGAACACATAAGCTGCCTGCTCCATCTGCTAAGTAAGCATAGATAATACCTCCAGGCATTGTTGGTGCTAATATAAATAAAAATACTAGAAAAGTTAAGGTAATAGATATGGTAGCTAAAAATTTAGTTAAATATATATTATTATTTATTTTTGTTTTTTTATTATTGGATAATATTTTAAAATCATTTATTAAAAATATCAAAAAGATTATTATAATAAATAAGTTAGATAATGTTGTAAAATATGTTAATGTCTTTAAACTAGTACTCGTTTGTAATATTCCATATATTGATGTTATTAGTATTATTTGATGCGGATTCTTGTATATATTTCATGTTTTGGCATAACTATTACCTACCAACTTTTAATTTCTTTTTATTTGTTTTAATTTCTAGATCTTTAGAAAAATACCACATTAATAATGAGCCAATAAAATTCCCTAGTATACAAATAATAATAGATAAGTGAAATGTTCTTGCTACTCCCATAGTTACAATATTAGCTATACAGTGTTGAAAACCACTAAATATGAATAATGGGATTCCATAAATAATACCTAGAGCAGTGCCTTTTTTATACATAAATACTGCAATATACATAATAATTCCACATAGAATTGATTTTATAAAAAATGCTATTGATAAATCCCATGTTGCTACCTTTACTATAGCATTCTTATATACATCTATATCTGTTATTGAATAAGCAAGACCCATTAGATATCCTGCTAATAAATTTACTATTAAGATTATTAATAATGTTGATACTTTCATCTTATCTGCAAAGAAAAAGCCACATTTTCCAGTAAATAAATTTTGCCCCATATAACAAACACCTAATAAACCTAAAGCAAATATTACTGGGCCGATGGGATTTCCTAATTTTAATAGTGCATAATTT
>CAZVUP010000015.1:0-35145 GCA_964630365.1 uncultured Muribaculaceae bacterium | reverse complement strand
ATTTTATATTTTATATTCAAATAATCACCTCTAATTAAATTTATATGCTTAATCTTTATATATGAATAATTTTTGTATAAAATATAAAACAATTAATGTTATATTATAATTTTTATGTTATTATATAAAGGAGGTGTTAGTAATGAGAGTAATCAAAAATTTTATTCTGGTTTTGGTTATAACTATTTCTTTGATTTATATAAAACAAAATTTTAAAATTGAGAAAATAACGACATATAATGATGTTAAATTTGCTGAATCATATATATATGAATATTATCATATTAATGATTTAGATAATTTACTTAAAGACACTAATAAAGAAGTATTAGATATAAAAATAGAAAGTGATGCTGTATTAAAAAGTGAATATTTAGATAAAATAAAAGAAAGTAAAAAAACAGTTAATTTTAATTACTATGATGATAATAATGTTTTATTATATAGTATTATTATTGATGGCAAAAAAATAACTAAAACATTTGATTTTGATATAAGTTTATCGTATGTTTCAGATTATAAGGATAAAATTGATAAGTTAGATACTGAAAATTATGATCTATATATTCATTTTGATTATGTTAATGTTCCAACAAATACAAAATTAAAAATGAATGTAGAAGATGTCTTTTCTGATACTGATTTAGTAAATGTATATTATTATGATGATGTAAAAAATGAATTAGTTAGTTTTAAAAAAAATATTATGATAGATAATAATTATATCGAATTTAATTTAAACAAATATACAGATTATTTATTAGTTAATTCATCATTAGAAGACAATGATGAGGATGCTGATATTAATATATCACAAGAAAGTACATCTTTAATTACAACTATTTTAACAGTTATTATAATAGGTTCAATATTGGGGGTAAGATTATTAAAGTATATAAAAAAGGATAATAATAATTTATAAATAATAATGGTGTCCTAATTATATTCAAGCAACTCTTTGTCTCATGCCACCGGATAGTTCTTTTGGATAACTTTTTTCAAATGAAGAAAGATCATATTTATTTAGTAATTCTTTTACATAAGTAAGACTTTCTTCATTTATTTTTTTTTGTATTTTAAGTCCAACTAAACAATTGTCTAATACGTTTAGATGTTCAAATAAAGTATCTTCTTGAAACATATATCCTATTTTTGTGCTGATATTACTAAATATAATTTCACCACCACTTTTTTTTTCTAGTCCACCTATTATAGAAAGTATTGTTGATTTACCGCATCCAGAAGGACCAACTATTGAAACAAAACTATTTTTATCAATATTAAAATCAATATTTTCAAGTGCACAGATTACTTTCTTTTTTGTAAGATAGTTTTTTTTTAACTCTTTTACTGTTAAGAGTTTCATTTTTTATTTTCCCTTATATATTAATTTATTATATGGTGCTTTTTTATCTAATTCTCCTGCTGATATCATTATTTCTTGTAAGTGATTAAAGTCCTTTTTTGAAATATCAGTTGAATCAGCCCAAGCATCATTTGTTTTATATCTTTCAATTATTGCAGTTAAATCATTTAAAGATAATTCAGGGAAAAATTCATATATATCTTTTGCAATTATATTTGAATCAGTATTTTTAACGTATTCTAGTCCTTTATTTATTGCCCTTGTAAAACCATTTATTAGTTTTTTATTATTTTTAATAAAACTTTTCTTTGCATTAAAAGCAGTGTATGGTACTTCACCGGCCCATGAACCAACATATCCAACAACATACCCCAAACCTTGCTTTTCAACATTCAATGCATTTGGTTCAAAAAGTGTTACAAAGTCTTGATTACCTCCAATAAATGCTCCTTCCATAGCAGGAAAGGCAATGCTTGTGTCAATTGTTAAATCATTTTTTGGATCAATGCCATTTTGTTTTAGTCCCCATTCAAAGGACATTTCAGGCATACCACCTTTTCTTCCACCGATTACTGTTTTCCCCTTTAAATCTTCTAATTTAAAGTTATCATATTTTTTTCTTGATACCAAAAATGCACCATCTTTTTTTGTTAATCTTGCGAAGTTTATTAGATAGTCTTTTTCACCACTATTATACACATATATTGTGGCTTCACTACCACAAAATCCAATATTAACATCACCAGATAATACTGCTGCAGTTACCTTGTCAGCACCGGCTGTTAATATTAGATCAACATCAATATTTTCTTCTTCAAAAAAGCCTTTGCTAATTGATGTATAAAAAGGTGCGTAAAATATTGTGTGCGCAACTTCTGCTACCCTCACATCGTGGACACTTTGAGGTTGAAGAACTTCCGATGAAGTTAATGTAAATATTTTCCCCATCGGATTCAACTGAACTAATTAATAGTTTTATTAAAGTTCTTTTACTTACGATATCTAGTTTATCGAATGTATCCATATATCTAGTAATCATATCTAGAGCAAGTGCAGCTACTTTTCTTTGATCTGTTTCGTTTTCAACTTCTATCTTTAATTCATTTATTCTATCTTCAATAGCAGTATTCTTATTTTTTAAATCTCTTATCTGTTCAGCAACTTCAGGCATAATATCTTTATCTACTTCTGCTAGTCGATCAACAAGTTTTTCTATTTTCATTTTATTATTAGTAAAGGTTGTATTTAAGTTTTGTAATTCATTTTGTTTTTTAGTTGTTTCTTTTTCTTTACCTGTAGCGATATCTTTTAGTTTAATCATAAAGTCACTAGTTGGCATTGTAAGTTCTTTGATTTTAGCAATTACTAACTTATCGGTTTCTAAACCATTGATGTTTTTACATTGGCAAAGTTGCTTTCTACTTTTATCTTTTAGTTCGCATAAGTAACTGAAGTTTCTTTCGCCATTTGTTGCATAAGAGTTTCGAAGTCTAGGTCGCATATAACTTCCACAATGTTTACATTTGATAATACCTGATAGTATAGAAGTATTTTGTGGTGGAGTCCTTAATCTCTTATCTTTATTATTATCTAATAACTTCCATGTTTCTATAAATTGGTCGCTAGGAATTATACCATCGTGTTTTCCAACAGCTATAATCCATTCAGATATATCTTTTAAAGTTTTAGTTTTTCCTGATACTTCTAATCTTTTATTATATGCAATTAATCCATGTTTACCATCAAAGGCATTGTCATCAGCATAAACTGTTGCACCCATATCTTCAAAAAACCTCTTTACTTTTTCATCTGCTATTACATATACAGGATTTTTAAGAATTGTTATTAATGAAAATCTTGTAAAGTTATTATTATTTCTTGTTTTGATTCCTTGTTGTAATAAATAACTTTCTAGTTTTCCTAAACCTTTTAATTCATTCATTTTATTCCAAATAAGTTTAACTTTTTCTGTTTCATCACTAATTTGATCTAATTTGTATAAACTTCTTTTTTTACCATCTATATCGATGTTTTCAATTTTTTTTGATTTATATCCTAAAGGAGTTGTACCACCAAGCCATCTTCCTGTTTTAGCAAGTTCGTACATATTATCTCTGATTCTTTCTGCTATTGTATCTCTTTCAAGTTGTGCAAATACAGATGTAATCATTAACATTGCTACACCCATTGGAGTAGAAGTATCAAAGTTTTCTGTTACTGATATAAAGTCAACATTATATTTTGATAATTCATCTTTTAAAGTGCAGAAGTCTGATACATTACGACTAATTCTATCTAGTCTATATACTATTATAGATTTTATTTTCTTTTCTCTGATGTCTTTCATCATCTTTTGAAATTCAGGTCTATTAGTATTATATCCTGTAAAACCCTCATCTTGATATATTAGGATTTTTTCTTCGATGTTTTTCCCATATTTATTAATCAATTGGTTTTTACACATTTCTATTTGGTTTTCTATACTTTCACCTTTACCTGTGAATTTCGACTTTCTACTATATATAGCATAATATTCTTGATTATTCATAATAGACTCCTTTCTTCGTTTTTATACATTAACTATCATATCACATTATGGTTGTTTATGGAATATATATGCATAAAAAAGTAAAAAATAAATTTTAACTGTATTTAAGACACCAGAACGTGTTGTATAAATTATAGGTAAAATGAAAAGAGTGTATAGGCACTCTTAAGCATATTTTTTAGCGAGTATAAATTATTAACGACTGATAACAATAATAATATATCACTATGAGATAGTGAGTTCAGACTAAAAATGTAGCATTTACTGATAAAATTATATAAGGTGATTCTAGTGAGACTAAATTTAAAGGATTATTCAAAAGGTGATGCTATTAAATTTATTCGTGAATGGACTAATCTTACACAGAAAGATTTTGCCAAGCGAATAGGAAAATCTAAACGCACAGTTGAACAATACGAGGCAGGTACTGTAAACTATGGGATAGATACTTTAAAAACAATAGCAAAAGAATTTAATATTGATATAATAATTGAAAAGAAAAAGTAATTATTACCTTATTATTGTATAGTAATCTAACAAAATATCAAATACTGTATCTAAAGATTTATTAACTTCTTCTTGTTTATATTTATCTTTTAAAGAATCTAGTAATGAAAACAAAGTAGTGTTATTACTGCTTTTTTTATTTATTAGTATATTATTAACAATATTAAAGCAATCCTTAATTAAATTTTCACTAGGATCATTGTCTACAAAAGATTTATACATAATAAATTCTATATCATCTTTTGTAACTTTTTTTGATATTTCTTCACATAGTTTCCAAAACACATTATTTATAATATCATCAGCATAATTTATATTATCTTTAGAAATTATTAGAGAAAAGTAATCTCCACTGATCATTGCTTTAAGTTCAGCTATACTTGTTATTCTTTCATATGCTTTTTGTACTGCTTCATTAATTATGGTTTCTTTTTCCATAAATTCTCCTTTCAAATAGTAAATGCTACATTAAAAGTATATCACAACTGCCAGCAAATGCGACATATTTATTCTTTGATTTGAATTAAAATAAATATGTAAGGCGGTGATGAAGTGGATAAAAAAGAATTTAAACAATTAATAAATAAAATTGATTTATATAATTTAGATGAATACAACGAAATTATCGCCAACTTAAAACATAACATTTGTCAAAACATGAGAATAGCAAGAAAACTATCCAAAATAGATCCTGAAGTCGCAGCTCAATATCTTAATTTGGAACCACAATCATTAAGAAGAATTGAGGCAGAGAATGATAGAGATGAGTTTTCTTCTAAAGTGTTTATAATGGCTGTTATGTTATATAATCAAGATGCCAACTTTTATTTTAATAATTGGAAAGAAAATGAAATGCTATTGAATAAATAGTATTTTTTTTAAATTCAGTGATACCACCTCGTGTTTATTTCTTTTAAGTAAGGGTAAACTAGAACTGGTGGTGCTAGTTGAGAACAAGAAATATTCGTAAGATATTAAGCGATAATGTCAAATATTATAGATTCAAGAATGGCTATACTCAAGAAGAACTAGCCGAAAAATGTGATTTAAGTCCAAGATATATAAGTGATATAGAGAATTCAAAAGGCAATATACCAATAGATACATTAGAAGTCATTGCATATTCTTTAAAAGTTGATCCTTATATTTTGCTAAAAGAAAGAAAATTTAAACCTTTACCAAAAAGAGTCAATATGAAAAAATAACTCTTTTTTTTATTATACTTTATAATTTTTTAACTAGAACTACCACTTCTACAAAAAATGACAAAATTTTTGCGAAAGTATTGTATTTTTTTAAAATACATGATATTCTATAATAGAAAGGAGAATTGTAATGAAGAACAAAGTATTTAGTTTATTGTTGTTGGGAGCAATGTTTGCACTTCCATTTTCTGTTAATGCAGAGGAGGTAAAACCATCTGATTTTAACGATTCAAGAAATGTTACTGTAGGAGAAGTTGATGCAACAGTTTATTCTGTTGATATTGAATGGGTAAATTTGTCATTTGATTATAAATATGATAAAACAACTAATTCATTTAGTTTTGTTCCACCATTAGCTTGTCAAGCAATAGAAGCAAATGCTTCATATGGACTTGGAAGATTACAAGAAGATGTTGCAAATGGATATGGCGTATTTGATGATAATACTTGTACAACTGCACATACAGGCGAATTTCAAGAAGGAAATACATATTATGTACAAGACGGATTTTTCCCAACTATGCAAGTAGAAGATCGTTCTATTAACGGAAAAATAAAAGCTAAAGCATCTTTTACACCAAGTGGTTCTTATGCTAATTGGGTTGTTGGAAAATTCTATGAGTATACTACATATGATAATAAACAAATCGAATATCATAATGAACTTGACAACGGATATTTAGCATCTAGTCCAGTTACAAGTGGTGGTGGTATCGTTGGATATAGTTTAACAGGACATTTAAAATTAGATATTAATAATCAATATAATGGTGAAAAAGTTGTTGAAGCAGGCAGTACAATTGGTACTCTTACATTAGAAATAAGCCAAGATACTGACTAATATTTATCAAAGCAAAAATGTTTTATATTGCACTTTAGATGAAAAATATTAATATCTTTGTCAGGTGCAAAGCTGATGATTATATTGGGATGAAATAAGGTGGATATAGCATCCACCTTATTTTAATAGGGAGGTTATTTATGAGAAAAGAAAGAAAAAGAAAATTTAACATAGTTTATCTTATTTTAATATTATTAATAATTGCCTGTCTTTGTGTTATAGGTTATTTATTAATTGAAAAAAAAGATACATTAACACCAGATTATGCACCTGGAACAATTGATACTAATGCTATAAAAGAAAAAGACAATGAAGAAAAAATGAAAGTAAATAATGGTGGAGGTGCAATGAGTATTTCTTACTCTAATGTTGTTGCCGTTGATAGAAAAAACAAAGATATAAAATTATACTATAAGAATCCAAGTAAATCTCGTGCTTCAGTAGTATTAGAATTAGTAATTATTAATAATGATAAGGAATATGTAATTGGTAAAACGGATTTATTACCACCAGGATATGCATTATATAAGATGAAGTTAGATACTGATTTGAATCTTCAAGCAGGTGGATATAAAGGATTATTTAAAATAACAATTTATGATGAAGAAACTGGAGCAAAACAAATAGTAAATTCAAAAATAGATGTGTCAATTGAGGTTAAGTAGGTGTTTATATGAAGTTTAAAGTATTATTTCTTACTGTGTTGGTGGTATTGTTTTCTACTATAAAAGTTAATGCAGCTACAATAAAAGAAGAAAATAGAAATGTTACAGTCGGTAGTGTTGATGTTCCTGTTTTAGAGGTAGATATTACTTGGGGTGCTATGGAATTTACACTTAACGAAGAAACTAATTATGTATGGAAAGATAGCACAAAAACATATGAATTAGCACCACTTACATATTCATGGACAGCCAATAATAATTATATTGACATAACGAATAATGCTTACAAAGATATAGAGGTTAGTCTTGTTTATAATAGTTCGTATAGCAATGTTGAAGGATCTTTCAATAAGGCAAAAGAAACAATTTTAAGAAACAATAATATGCGTTTTGAATTAAACTTATCTGGAACAATAACTAATGCAGAAAATAATATAATAAGGGTTGGATCAATTGATTTATTAATATCATAGGAGGTCAATATGAAGAAAAATAAAGTAACGATAATTCTATCAGTAGTATTATTGATATTAATAATAATCATTGTTTCATTAATGATAAATATAAAAAATAAATCTACATTTAAGAAACCAGATTATGATAAAAATGCAATTGAAACTATTCCTACAAGTTTAGATTATCAAAGTAAAATAATAAATGTAACAGATAATTATTCTTTATATGTTGAGCCATCGCCTACTATTAAAGATAATGATTTAATAATAAATTTAATATCTTTAGAAACAAATAATATTTTAATTAAAGTAAGAGTATTGAATAATGATAAGGTAGTTGCAGAAACAGGATTAATTAAACCTGGACAATATTTAAAAAATGTAAAATTAAATAAAAAAATAAATGTGGATGATGAAATTATATATGTAATAATGGGATATGAACCAGACACTTATTTAAGTGCTGGTAGCATTAAATTAAATACAAGGATTGGTGGATAATGAAAAAGTTAGTTTTTGTTATGACAGTGTTTATAATAATTTTTATAATAAGCCCCAAAGTTTATGCCTATAGTAAAGATATTGAAGTAAAGGTTGAAAAAACAACTAATGTTATTTTAAAAAAAGGAACTATTAATAATAACTCAATATCATTAGTTATGGATAATAAAACTTTTCAAATATCATCATCCCTAAATAATCTTGAAGTAATAATAATAAAAGCTCAAAATGAAGCATACGAATATATAAATTCTAAAACAAATAGTGATCAAAATTATTACATTACCTTTTATCAAAATAATAGAAAAGTAAGTGATCCTAAAGCAAAAATAAAAATAAATAATAATGATAAAATGTTAAATATATTTAGTAATGAAGGAACTTTGTTATATAAAAGTGATGGATATATTTCACTTAATAAAAATGATATTTTTGCAACAATTACTGATAAAGTAAATTTGAATGATGAAAAGTTTTTATTAATAGATGAGGATACTTTTTTAGACGATATTAATGAAATTGTAGTAAATACAGGTGCAACTGTAGAAATATACAATTCAAAAAATGAAAAAATAGATATTAATAGTCCTTTAGGAACAGATTATCACATCGTAATAAAAAATGGTGATCAAATATCAGAATATACAATAATAACTAGTGGAGATGTCACGGGAGACGCTGAATTAGACTTTTTTGATGTTACTAAATTATATCACTTTACAAAAGGAATGGTGGAATTAAAAGACACATATGAAATAGCAGGAGATTTTGCTAGAGATGGATCTATTGATTTTATTGATGTTACAAAATTATATCATTATACGAAATGCATAACTCCTGAGGGTTAATATGAGAAAATATGTAGTTTTAGTAATTTTTCTTATATTACTATTCCCCCCTACTGTAAGTGCGAAAGAAAGATTGGAAATATCCTGTAATAAAACAGAATTAAAAACAAATGAAGAATCAGAGTGTAAAATAATTGCTACGGATTTAGATTTTACTATAACTGGAATATCAGTAAAACTTAAAATGTCATCAAATATTAATATTATTAGTTCAAAATATGATGAAGAAAAATGGAAAATGTTAGATGATGAATTTAATGTTGAGGATATCAACTTAATAAATGAAAAACCTATAAAAGAAGATACTATAGAAATTGCATCATTTAAAATAAAATCAGATAGTAATAAAAAACTGAAAGAAGATATTATACTAGAAGATATATTAATAGGTGATCAAAACTATGAAAAAAGAAAAATGGATGTTAAAAATGAAACAATATATATAAATGCAAAAAACAAAAGCAATAAAAATTATTTTATATATGTAAGTTTAGTTTTGATAGGAGTAATTATAATATTTAGTATTATAAGAAGTAAAAAAAAGATAAAAGAGGTGCAGTATGAATAAGAAATTATGTTTAATGTTGATAGCAGTAGTTTTATTATTCCCTATAAAGAGCTACGCACTAGAAAATGCTACAATATCATGTAATAAAACAAAATTAAATAAAAACGAAGAAACTACTTGCCAAATCAATACAGGTAATTTAGGATATGAAATTGCTAGTTTTCAAGGCAAAATTACACTTGGAGATAATTTATCTCTAACTTCTTCTTCATACGATTCTAGTAAATGGATGTTTTTTGGAACTAATTTTAGTGTAACAGACATAGAACTTGCAACAAAAAATTCATATTTATTAGCAAATAATTTGCATATTGCAACATTTAAAATAAAAGCAAGTGGTAATGCAAGTGGTACAAGCAAAATCTCTTTAACAAATATAAACATATCTGATAAAAATTATTCATCAAAAACATTGAGTTGTAATCCAATAAATATTACTTTCACATCTAGTGTTAATACATTAAATAGTTTAAGTATAAAAGAACAACAAATTAATTTTAATAAAGATACAACAACATATTCATTTACTACAAATTTAGATGCCATTACAATTTCAGCTACACCAACTGATTCAAATGCGAAAGTAAGTGGAACTGGTAGAATTAATTTAAACTATGGATCAAATCAAATAAAAGTTGTTGTAACTGCAGAAGATGGTTCAAAGAAAGAATATACATTAAATGTAACAAGAAATGATAATAGAAGTTCAAATAATAATTTGAAAAACTTATCAGTATCAGATGGAAAAATTAGTTTTGTTGAAAGTAAAACAACATACAGTGTTGAAGTTGATAGTAAAGTAGAATCAATTACAATTAATGCAGACCTATCAGATTCTAAAGCTAGTTTTGTTCAAGGATATGGACCAAGAAAAGTAAATTTAAATTATGGTGCAAATAAAGTTTTAATAAAGACAAAAAGTGAAAACGGTCAAGAGAAAACGTATACCATAAATATAAATAGAAAAGATGATCGCAGTAACAATAATTTTCTTAAAGAAATAGAATTAAGTTCAGGTAAAATAAAACTTAATAAAGACAAAACTGAATATAAAGTAAGTGTGCCTTATGAAACTCAAAGTTTTGATATAAATGCTAAAGCAGAAGATGAAAAAAGTAAAATTGAAATAGTTGGAGAGAAAGAATTACAACTAGGTGAAAATATATTTACTATAAAAGTAACTGCAGAAAATGAAGAAGTTAGAGAATATAAAATTATAGTAACTAGAGAAGAAAAAATAGAAATTACTTCAAGCAATAAACTAAAAAATATTGAAATCGAAGGTCACAAAATAGATTTTAATCCAAATGAGTATTATTATGTAGTAAAAACCAACAATAAGAAACTAAATATAAAAGTTACTTTACAAGATCCAAATTCAACTTATAAAATAAATGGTAATAAAGATTTAAAAGATGGAAGCATTATATCTATTGTCGTAACTGATAAAGATGGCAATAATAATGTATATAAGTTAATGATAGTTAAAAAATCAAGTTCACCCATTATATATATATTAATCACATTATTACTTATGTTAATATCTATATTTGTAACAATCTTTATAATGAAAAATAAAAAAAGAAATAATGAAAATCAAGATAAAGATTCTAAAGGTGACTCGGCAGATAATTACAATTCTAGCAAGCCATTTGTAAGTAATAATCCTGAAGTAATTAAGAGCAGTGATGCAAATGAAACTGTTAATAATTCAGAGTCTGTTATCAAATCGTTTGACAGATTAGATAATGTTTCTCAAAATAATATAGAACAAGTAAATAATGTTGATAAGACGGTATTAAATCATACTTTAAATGAAACTTCGTTATACAATAATTATTCTAGTATTGCTGAATCTAACAAGCCAAAAGAAGAAGTTTCACAATTTGCTAATTCAAACGAGTCAACATTATCAAAATATGAAACTACAAAGTATTGTAAAAATTGTAATAGAATTATTTCAAGTCAATCATCAATATGTCCATGGTGTAGAACAAATAATGATTAGTCGCTTACATTTAATTAAATCTATTATAATTAGTTTTGAAAATTAAAACAAATAAGAAATTTACTTATTTGTTCTTTTTTTATTTTCCCCTTAAATTATTCATGTTTTCTTCGTATTTATTTGCGCTTTCTTCAAAATTATAATTAATAGATCCACCACTATAATCAAAGTTTAGTTCTTTTTGATCTTTAAAATAACTATTTCTTATTATTTCAATAGTAGATCTAATTATTTCATTTTGCTTATCTTCATTTGAATTAATAAATTTTTCTTCTGTTGCATCTACAAATAATCTTTCCATTAAATCTGAAAATTCACAATACATTTGCCCTTTATATATTCCATCCATTTTAAAAATATATTCTACTGGGGTGCTAATTCCATTTTTATACATTAAGTCATATAAACTAATCCCTTTATGATTAAATAACTCTCCTATAGAAACATTGCAAAGTTCTGCAATAACTCTTAATTCTTCTTCATATAGTTGATAAAAACTATTAACACTATAATCGTTGGTTGCTAAATGAGCAATCATATTAGCACCACCCTCGCTGACCATAATGCCTACTGAATAACCTGTATATCTGTTATCAGTTGGTAACATTAAATAATTTGTGCAGTCGAATACTACTAGCGAGTTTTCAGTTTCTTCTCGATATGCCAATGTTCCATGTCCTAAAACTTCATGAATAAATTCAAACTTTTCTAGTGGTTTATCACTTGGTAAATAAACAGTTCCTGATACTGTATCAAAATATGCATATACCGAATCTCTATTTACAGTATTAACCATTTCTTCAGAAGAGAGATATTTAAATTTCATTCTTTTAGCATTAACATATAAAACACTTAAATCCATACCTTTTAGTTCTTCACTGTTTTTCATATTACTAATGCAATCTAGAATAATATTCTTTTTATCGTTATCAATATTTTTATTACTTTGAAAAGCATTAATTACATCTTCCCATGTAGGAATAAAATCTATTCCACTATATTTTCTAAAATCATCATAAGTTTCAAGAGTAATTTGATGTTTATTATTACTATTTATAAAATCTTTAACAAAAATATAATCATTTCCATCGTATTCTTTATCAACAACATCCATATCATAACTTTTGAAATAATCATATATTTCTTGATATTTATCTTGCACTTGAACGATTGCTGAACTTTCTGTATTGTTTGTAGTATTTAAATCATCTGTTTGTTTACATCCACACATAGATAAAACTAAAACAATTGATAACAAACCACTTGTAGTTCTGATTAGAGGAGTAATATCTATATTTATATTAGATAGTTTTTCTTTAATTTTTCTTAAATCTTCTTTTATATCAAAAGATAATATAGTTTCATTTGAATAGAACTTGCTGTATAACTCTTTAAATGTATTAATGTCAGGATAATCAAAATTGTTGGTATTAGAATTATATTCTAAAAAATAAAATGGATAGTTTTTAGAGGTTAAATAAATATATTCTTTATTATTGTACTTGAAACTATATAAATATTTAAATCTTTCTTTTTTCATACTTCGCCTCCATAAATCTTAAGAACATTTTTTATAAAAAAGTAAAAATGTTTATATAATAATTATACAATAAATAATAACTATTTGATAGTAATACACCTAAAAATCCCTGTTCTATTGACAAAATAGAAAAAAAATACTAGAATATTAGACAATTTCATGGGGTGGTATTTGTGTTTGAATTATACGATTTGAGGAATAACTTTTCTTATTATTATGATTTTTATATATCTGCTAAAGAAAAGAGTTTATCTGATGCAGGTAAAAAGAACAATATTTCTCAATCTAGTTTAAGTCGTAGTATTTCTAAATTAGAAGAAGTATTAGATCTTAAATTAGTAAAAACAACAAATAAAGGTTTTGAACTTACTCTTGACGGTGAGAGAATATATAATAAGTTAGATCAATTTTTTAATACAATAGATGTATTTACTGCAAAAGAGTTATCAACAAATTTAGATGCTATATTAACTATCGGTACTACAAGAAATATTGCTGACTTCACTCTTCCTAAATATCTTAATAAATTTGTAAAAGCATATCCTGATGTTAAAATTAAAGTTTATACTGATAGTGCATCAAATCTTAATGATTATTTAGTAAATCATAAAATAGATGTTTTAATTGATTATCTACCAAATATTAATTATAGCGAAAAGTTTGATTTAGAAGTAAAACCTATTTCACAATATACTACTTGCTTTGCTTGTTCTAAATCTTATTATGAAAAAATAAAAAATGATATCCACACATATAATGATTTATCAAAATATACATTAGTTATTTCAGGTAGTTCTCGTAGAAGACAAATGTTAGATGAAGAATTACAAAAAAGAAATATTGAATTAACACCAAAACATTTAATGCCTGATTCAAAACTTATGGCTGATGTCATTAAAGAAAATGATTATATCGGATATTTCATTGAGGATGAATTAAAAGAATATGATTTAGTTAAAATAGAATTAGATGATAAGATGCCAATTAATCCTATTGGAATTATCTATCCTACTAAAACTATTAATCATATTGCTCGTGATTTTGTAAAAATTGTAACTGAATAATAGATCTAATTGGTAATTAGGTCTTTTTCTATGGTATAATCTATATATGGGGAGGAACTCATTATGAATTGTATTAAAGTGTTAACTGATCTTGATTTTGGTTTAGAAATTAAGAAGTTTGATAATCCTAGAATTCGTTATGGAGCTAGAGGAATCGTTTTTAATGATAAAAATGAAATAGCAATATTAAATAAAGCTAATAAGAATGAATATAAACTTGTTGGTGGAGGTATTGAAGAAAACGAAGATCCCACCCTTGCCTTTAAAAGAGAAGTATTAGAAGAGGCAGGATGTAAAGTTGAGATTGATGATTGTTTGGGTACTATTAGAGAAGAAAAATCACAAGATAACTTTATGCAGACTTCCTATGTTTATGTTGCTCATGTTATAGAAGATACAAAACATTTAAACCTAACTCAAAAAGAAATTGATGAGGGATCTAAACTTATATGGCTTAATATAGATGATGCTATTAAAATTATAAAAGATTGTGAAGATAAATTAAAACCATCTAAATATGAAGATGTTTATCATACGAAGTTTATTGTTAGAAGAGATTACACTATTCTAACTCATTATAAAAATAAATATCTTAAATAATTATAGTGCTGTGCATTTTTGCATAGCACTATTTTTTTTTGTTTTATAGAAATATAAATAATTGATTTATAATATTACTCACCAAGGAGGATGCTATATGAAAAATATTGCTTTGGTGGGTATCGGACCTCATGCTAAAAGAATATATTTAAACTATTTTAAAAAGCATAAAATCAATTTGGCATTAGTAGTCGATTTAGATTCTAAAAAAGATATTATCAGAAAATATTTGGATGATAACGGTTTTAAAAATACTAAGATATTTACGATAGATGATTCATATAAAGATGATGAGCATCTTCCTAAAGATATCGCTAGTAATTTTCTTGCAGTATGTAAGACTTTTGAAATTACACATTTAATAATTTCTACAGAGCCAAAGGCACACTTTATGTATTTAGAGTTTGCTTTAAAAAATGATATTAATGTTTTAACTGATAAACCTATTACTGTCACAAAGAATATGACAAGTTTATCTAGTATCGAAAAAGTAAGAAAACAATACTATCAAATATTAGATCTAGCTAAACATTCAAAAGCTACTTGTAAAGTTATGTGCCAAAGGCAATACCATCGTGGATATGAAAAAATTAAAGAAGTATTAACTGATGCAGTTAACGAATATAGAATGCCTATTACCAATATTGAAATATTCCACTCTGATGGTGCATGGGAAATGCCACATGATTTAGGTAAAGAAAACCACCCATATAAATATGGTTATGGTAAGTTATTCCATAGTGGATATCATTTTATAGATTTATTAAGCGATTTTATTAAAATAAATGATTCACTTGGTGGTACTAAAAAAATAGTTGATGGTGATGTTTATTCTAAAGTATTTACACCTAATGATGAAATGAATATTTTAAGTATAGAAGATTATAAAAGATTATTTAAAAATCAAGACATTCCAAGTTATTATAATGATAATCCTAATCCTACTTTTAATAAATATGGTGAGAAAGATTATCATGGATTATTAACTTTCTATAATAAATATGGTTTTACTGTGACAACAGCTAGTCTTAATTTATTACATAATGGTGTATCTCGTAGATCTTGGATTGAAACTAAAGACTTCTATAAAAGCAATGGTCGTATTAGACATGAAAGAATTAATATTGAAATTGGTCACTTATTAAATATTCAAGTCCATAGTTATCAATCTAAAGAAATAAGTGATCGTACTAATAATGAAGAGTCAGTTGGTGGACTTGAACATTATGATATTTATTTCTTTAATAATCCATTAGTAGATAAAGAGCCATTTAAAGAGATTCATCTTGGTGATATGTATTATACTAAAGAGAAAAAAGAATTTTTAGGTTATAATGAGTTATCTCGTGAAATATTCTTAACTAACTTTTTAAATAATAAAGATTGTAAAGGTGACATTAGGGATCAAGCTCTAGCTATTGAAATATTATATTCATGTGCTAAAGGTATTCATAACTATTACAGTCATAAAAATAAAGTTGAAAAAATTAAAGTTCGTAATGAATACACATATCGTTTTATTGCTAAAAGATTAAAACAATATTCTAATTCTACTACTCGTAATTTAAAAAAGGGTGATATTAGAAATAATATTTATTATAAAGATATTTATACAATTTATAATTTTATTAAGTATGTTCCTAAAAATAATAATTACGAAGTATATATTTCTATTGATGATACAACTAATGTTGCAGGTAGTCTTTTATATAAAACTTTTAAACATAAATTTATGGCTACTATCTATTTTAAGTATTTAGAATACATTATTACTAACAAAAAAATGACTTATCTTGAGAAGTTAATTGAAAAATTATAGTAGTTTACTTTTTAAACACTATTTAGTTTATTATTTAAATACGATTTTAATATGAAATTCATACTATTTAGTTTATTGTATTAATCTTGTCAAGGTGTATAATGTAGTAAAATGAGTTAAATCTATACAGATGGAAACTCATTTTTGCTTTATTTCCTGTCAAAAAGCCCTAAACTATTGACAAAAAATGGTAATTGCAATAAAATAAATGGCAATTCGTGGGGTGAATAATATGGTTGATACAACTAATCATATTAATTATGGTAATAACAAAAAATACTTAAATTTTAATTATATATTTTCTAAAGAGATTTTATAGTGGGATGTTTTGCCCTCAAAATCTCTTTTTTAGTGGAAGGAGGTATTCTTAATGTTGATAGATAACATCGTAACACTTGATCAGTTATTGAATATTACTGATACGATTAAAGCTAATTCTAAAGAGCAAGAAGATTTTAATCAGTTGCTTGATAAATGCATTGTCGATAACTATGATATTCTAGAAAATAAGCAGAAATTATTAAAACTATTTTCTAGATTTAAATCAGCTAGATATTTATACGATTTTCCTATTGAAGATCAAATTAAGACTACTACTTCCTATGAAGAAAAAGTTGGATTTACTCAAAGAGCTAATTCTAGCAAAGTTGAAACTGCAGTTCAAAAGTATTGTGATGAGCAGATTCATACTACTAATGTTTACTATTCCATTCTTAAAGTTAGTTATAAACTTACAGGTGATGAAGTAGTATATTTAATTAATACATTCTTAACTCATAAATCTGAAGATGATATTGCCGAGCTAATTGGTATATCTAAAACATATCTTCAAAATATTAAAAAAAGTTGTATAGTTAAAATGTGGGTAGATTTAAAGAAATATTGTAAAGAGGATGATTAAGTTCATTCTTTTTTTATGTGAGTTTATAGGGATCTCGCTATCAAAAAACTAAATCTAAACGAAAGGAGGTAAAAAATAATGACTTGTGAGCCATTCTATTCCACTTCACTAGGTAAATTATATAAAGGTGATTGTTTAGAAGTTATGGATTATTTAATTGAGCAGAATATTACATTTGATGCTATTATTACTGATCCCCCTTATGCAGTAACTGGATACTCATGGGATCAAATAATTCCTTTTGATGCAATGTGGGAAAGACTTTTAAAACTCATTAAACCAACAGGAGCTATTGTCCTATTTGGTAATGAGCCTTTTTCAAGTAATTTAAGAAGAAGTAATGAAAAATTATATCGTTATGATTGGAAATGGGTTAAGACTCAAGTAACTGGATTTCAAAATGCTAATTTTCAACCACTTCGGTGTTATGAAGATGTAATGGTATTTTCTAAAGCAGGAGCTGTATCTAGTGCTAGTACCCCTATGGAATACTATCCACAGGGAATAATTAGTGTTAATCTAAAAGTTATGAGATCTTCTGTGGATTATCTTAAAGAGAAAAAAGATAATAAAAAAGAATTACATAATCAGGAATATGGTAATTATCCTAGAAATGTAATTCAGTTTGCTCGTGAAGCTAAAACAGTACATCCAACTCAAAAACCATGTAATTTAATGGAATATCTTATTCAAACTTATACTCGTGATAATGAATTAGTTTTGGATTTCACAAGTGGTAGTGGCTCAACTCTCTTATCTTGTGAGATACTTAATCGTAAATGGGTTGGTATAGAAATAACGAATCAGTATTGCGATATTATTAAAAAAAGACTTCAAAATGGAATACAATTAAAGTTATCTTTGGATTATAGTCATAATTATAAGGAGGAATGATAATAGAATATAAGATTAAAAAAAGCCGAGCTCTAGACACTTTAATTAATCTCGACTATAATGATTATACCACACTTTCCTTATATGGAGGAATATTTTAGTTGGAATCAATTTTACAAAATGTTTTAAGTTTAATAAATGATGCTATGGGTTATTTAAGGTTGTTCGTTATCGGTGGAACAGCTTTTTTTGTTGCAAAAGATTATGCTCTTAAAATGGCATCTTCTGATGATAATCAAAAAGCAAGTTATGATCGTAAAATCAGAACTACCATAATCGCAGGTGTATCTGCTCTTGTGACAACTCAATTTGTATCATGGATTTTAGGATACTTTAAATAATGATAAAAGAAAAAGATTTTAAAGAAAATATTGAAGATATATTAAATGTTGGTCTTATTGAGGGTAAACCTATAAGACAATTAGATATGTTAAAAGATATTTATAAAGATGATAACTTAATTCATTTATTCTTTTTGGAGTTTGAAAAAAACTATCCATATGAAGATGGTTTAGATATGTTATTTTGTAAGGTACAAGATTTTGTCTATCGATTAGATATGGCTATAAATGATTGGCTTATACCTACACATAATTTAGATACTTTAAATGATATTAAATCCACTTTAATGGATTTGATATTTGAAGATATTGATTTATATAGTGCAGTCAATTACGATGAGTCAGATAAAGAATTGATAGATGAGTTTGAGTCTATATTTCCAAATCAGGACATTAAGATTTAATTATGCAGAAAAAAGTTCATGCTTTTATAAAAAGTCATAATCTAGTAAATAGAGTCTATGATATGGTTTTATATTTTGGATTTATTAAAGATTCAACAAAGGAACAACAAGTAAAGAAATTTTTTAAAGAAAATTTATTAAATGTTGAATATGTTGAGTCACTAGCTCAATACTTTGAAAAAAGATTGGCTAAAAATTATAAAAATGTTGAATTAAGATATAATCTTAAGGATCTTATTAATGATTTAAATTATTTAAAACAATATTTATCCTAATTTGACATTTAATTTTTTTAGAGTTAAAATTTCATCAAAAGAGAGATGATAATTGTGAAAAAGAAAATAATAATCATTTCTTCATTACTTTTTATATTATTAGTAGGTGTTTTAATTACGAGTGTTCATGTATTTAATAGTAAAAATACCAATGTTTCTACTAATAAAACTGAAAATAATTTGATAGAAACGGAAACTGACAATAATAGTATTAATGAAGAAATAAAAGAAACTGAAGAAGTTAAAGAAGAAGTAAAGATTGAAGATCAAAAGCAATCTGATACATCTAAAAAAGAAGAAAAGAAGAATAATACTACTGAAAGTAAAAAGTCTACTTCTACTTCAAATTCTAATAATATTGTTAATAATAATAGTAATTATCAACAACAAAGTGAGGAGCCAACTTCAACTCCTAGTCAGAATAATGAAGTACAAGAAAATACAACTCCAAGTAGTAATGAAACTAAATCTTATGTAGGAGTGCCAGATCCTAATAATTTCAATTATTCTATGCATCATGGTGTTATAGAATATAGCACCGAACAAAGTTGTATTGATGCATCTTATGAAATTGGTTTTAAGGATACTGTGGATATTATTAATTCCTTTTGTTTAGATGTTAGAGATTCTAATGATACAATTTTAGGATATTATCTTTATATAAAATGTTCTTCAGGTAATTGTAATAAATATAAAAATTAAGTTGGTTTAATACCGACTTTTTATTTTGGGGGAATTAGAAATGAAATTATTGTTATTTATATTATGTGCAATAGGATTATTCTTATTGCTTTTTATTTACTCTGCTTGTGTAGTATCAAGTAGATGTGCAAAGGAGGAAGAAAAAATTAATGAATAAAGTTTCAAAATATCTTTTGTTTGCATTTGCTTTACTGATTGGATTTTCTGTTAAAGCTCAATCGGTATCAGCTGCAACATTAGATTTTGATTTTACAGGATATTATTACGAAAGATTTGACCAAAATGGAAATAATTATAGTTCATGGAGGTTAGAAAACTATCGTGTAGATGGTGAAACAGCATATTGTATTGAACCAGGTATTCCTGAGGGAAATCCAATGTATCAAACTGATTGGTCTGCAACAGGACTACCTAATTCAATTAAAGAAAGAGTTTTACTTATAGGTTATTATGGATATACATATCCTAATCATCAAACCTTAAAATATAGAGCTGCAACTCAAGGAATGATTTGGGCAACAATTCTTGGAAATAATACAACAGTAAAATATTCAACTGAAAGATATGGTGGAGGAACACCTTTAGATATATCTGCAGAAATGGCAGAAATAGAAAGATTAATTGCTCATCATTATGATAAGCCATCTTTTAATGGTAGTTCATATACATTACAAGTTGGTGAAACAATCACTATAACTGATTCAAATAATATATTAGGTAATTTTAATATTAGTGTTGATGGTGCTGATTATTCAGTAAATGGAAATCAGTTAACTATTACTCCTACTAAAAGTGGTGAGATTAATATTAGAATGACACAAAAATTAGCATACGCAAATAGTTATAAAATATTTACAGGTGATGGTGTTCAAAATATGATGGTTGCAGGAGGTGTTGATCCAACTGTTGCAACTATTAAAGTCAATGCTTATTATGGAAGTGTTGAATTAAATAAAACAGATTCAGAAACTACTGTAAAGCAAGGTCAGGCAAGTCTTGGTGGTGCGAAATATGGTGTGTTTTCAAATGATGGAACACTAATAACTACTATTACTACTGATGAAAATGGTTATGGTAAATCTGATTCAGTTATCAAATATGGATCTTATTATGTTCAAGAAATATCTTCATCAAAAGGATATTATCTAAACAATTCAAAAACACCTATTGATGTCAAAGGTGTGGCATCAGTTAGTATTGATGTAACAGAGGATGTAATTAAGAATTACATTTCTATATTAAAGCAATATGATTATGTAGATGGAAACACTACATTTTTAAATGCAGAAAAAGGAATAACATTTGAGATCTACTATCCTGATGGAACATTATTTAATGAAATCACTACTGATAAGAATGGATATGCTACTATGGATATTCCTTACGGAGTATGGAGATTTCATCAAGTAAATACAAATACAGGATTTGAAAAGATCTATGACTTCTATATTACTGTTGATGAAAACAGTGAATTAGAACAATATTATAATATACTAAATAATAAATTATCTGCTTATCTTCAGGTTTTTAAAACTGATTTAGAAACTGGAAAAACTATAGCTCTTGCTGATACTACATTTAAAATATTAAATACTGATACTAATCAATATGTATCTCAATATGTAGGTGGTAAAGTTTATAGTGAATTCAAAACAGATGAGACAGGTAAATTTATTACATATTTAAAATTAGAGGCAGGAAATTATAAATTAATTGAAACTGCTAGTCCTAAAAATTATTTAATTAACTCTGATGGGTTAACATTCACTATCGGTGATGGTACTTATTATAACTATACTACTTATGGAGCTTTTGTAACTGTAAACTTTGAAAATCAAGTTATTAAGGGACAAGTTGAAGTTAATAAAAAAGGTCAATCAGTTGTTATAGATAATGGAGCATTTACTTATGAAGAAGTGCCACTTGATAATGTAACTTATGAAATATATGCTAGTGAGGATATTTTATCTTCAGATGGCACATTATTATATTACGAAAAGGATCAATTAGTAGATACTATTACTACTAATAAAGATGGATATGCTATAAGTAAAGAGTTATATCTTGGATCTTATTATATGGTTGAAGTAAAAACAAAAGATACTCATGTATTAAATACTGAAAAGTATGAGTTTACTTTAACTGCTAAAGATAATAAAACTCCTATTGTTTATAATAGTTATAGTGCTTTAAATATGTTGAAGAAAGGAACTCTTGAGTTCTCTAAAACTGATGTATCTACTGGTAAAGGTATTCCTGACACAAAAGTTGAGATATATCATATAAAGGATGATGGTACTACTGAACTAGTTTTCACAGGTATTACTGATAAAGATGGTAAAATTACTATTACTGATTTATTTGTCGGTGATTTTACAATAATTGAAACTGAAGCAAGTACAGGTTATCGTTTAAGTAATGAGAGTGCATTTTTTACAATTAAAGAAAATGGTGAAATTGTAAAAGCCAATATGACTAATGAAAAAATAACATCAACAATTAAGATTCATAAGGTCGATGAAAATGGTGTTGCTCTTGCAGGTGTTGAGATTGGTATTTTTGATTTAGATGGAAATCTACTTGAAACTCATATTACTGATGAAAATGGTGATATTGAAATCGAGTTAGAATATGGATCTTATTATTATCAAGAATTAAATACAATTGAGGGACATATTTTAAATGATGAGAAAGTCTACTTTAATGTAACAGTTGATGGTGAGATAATTCAATCTACTATTATAAATGAAACAATAAAAGTTCCTAATACATCTTTATCTGATTCAAAAGTTTTAGATGTTATAGGAATTGTTTTAATATTGGCAGGAGTTGGTTATTTAGTATATGACAAAAAGAAGAAGAAATAAGAAGAGTCGAGCTTGGCTTGGCTCTTTACTTATTTTAATCGGAGCATCCTTGCCATTATTTAAATATATATATTTTTCTTGTTTAGATTATCAAAATAATAATAAAATAGAAAACTTCTTTGAACAGGAAGAACAAGTTGATATAGATTTATCCACAGAAGTTGTGGAAGAAAATAAAACGACATCATCTACTAGTTATGATTATATTGCAGTTTTAGAAATACCATCTATTTCTTTAAAACGAGGATTAGTTGATAAAAATAGCAAAGCAAATAATGTTAATAAAAATATTCAAATATTAAATGAGAGTGATATGCCAGATGTAGAAAACGGAACTTTATATCTTGCAGGTCATTCAGGATCAAGCTATATTTCATTTTTTAGAAATCTTGAAAAAGTTAAATATGGTGACATGATTTACATTTATTATAATCATATTAAATATTCATATAAAGTAAATAATCTTTATATAGAAACTAAAGATGGTGACATAAGTGTATTACGAGATAAAAATAAAACTAATTTAGTTTTAACTACTTGTAGTCAAGATAACAAAGGTAGTCAATTTGTTGTAATAAGTGAATTAGTAAATCAAGAAAACTATTAGGGAGGAATTATGAATTCAAATATTAGCAGTTAATCAAGTCACACAACATTGGTATACTGATGTTTATCGTAGTGTTGTGTGGGCAATTGGTAAAGGCATTTTATATCTATTAGATGGATTCTTTGGAATCATTGATAAAATATGGCGATACCAATTTTTTAATAATGAATATGTTAATAAAATATTTGGTGGTGCTATTATTGTTGCTTGTAGTTGGCTCATGTTAAAAGTTACTATTGAGCTGATTATGAACTTCATTGTTAAAAATGAAGGTCGTGGTAGTCCACTTACTATTTATCGTGGTATTGTACTAGCAATTGTTATGATGTTTCTTATAACTCCACTTTTTGATTTTGGTCATAAGATATCAACAGCTCTCACTGATGATGTTATTGCAGTTTCTAGTTTGAATACAGGATCTAGTGCTGAATCAACAATATCAAAGTCGATTGTTCGAGCGATGGTTTATGAGGATGAAACTAAAGAAGAAGATATAACTTATTTAGTTGAAAACTGGAAAGATGTTGATATTAATGAGACCGATGGTGGATTTGTTGGAATTGGGGATTGTTATAAATACTCTTTAAATTTCTTTATGCTGATAATTTTGTCTATAGTAACTGTCTTTCTCTTGTTCTTTGTAGCCATTCAAATATCCAAACGAGTCATGGAAATTGCCCTGTATAAGATTATCGGACCTTTTTGTTGCACTAGCTTAACTAATAATGGGAGAGCTTTTGAGACTTGGTCTAAAAGTACGATGGGTTTGTTTTTAGTAACAGTAGTTCAATTCGTTTGTATTGGACTTCTTTTAAATATGTTTGGATCTGCTTTCAAAGATACAGGAACTATGACAGGAATATTTTTAGTAGTTGGTGCTTTACTCTTTATTATAAGTACTCCTACTATTATTAATAGTTTATTAGGACAACAGTCAGGTATGATGTCTGCATTTGGTGATATGCAGTCTTTGGTGGCACTTGGTATGTCATCAGCTCAAGGTATGCAACTTGCAGGAAGTATTGCAGGTGGAGCTCTTTCTCATGGTGTTAATGTCATGGGTAAAGGTGCAAATGTAATTTCAGGAGGTGCAAATAAAATAAGTAATATGTTAAATAGAGGATCTACTCTTACAAATGAGCAAAAGGAAGTTGTTAAACAGTCTTTTGCACAACATAATCCTCATAAAGCAAGACAACAAGTTAATGAATTCTTAAATCAAAATAGCAAAGGTAAATATGGTAATTACATGAAAATGGATAATTCTAATCCATTCATGCATCCACATAGTATGAGATATAATCCTATTCGTAATCAATATATGAATCAATCAGGACTTCAAACTAATAATGATGATTTGGATGGTAAGTATTTATGATGTATTTAATTCCTAAAAATATTAAAGTTAAACGAGAAATCTTTAAGGGCTTTGGTATGATTGAAATTATTGCTCTTGCTTTAAGTTTTGGACTTGGATTTTTACTTCAAAACTTTGCTCATGGATTTCATATAAAAATATTTTTATTTTTTATATTTCCATTAACTACATTTTTATTATTACTTCCACTTCCTAATGGAAGTACACCTTTGATCATATTTAAAAAGTTTATAAGGTTTTCTAAAAATCAAAAGTTATATAAATTCAAATAAGGAGGAATGCTATATAGAAAAACCTGTTATAAAAATAGAATTATACGGTGATGAATTTGATTGTTATTTAGGTATTGGAAGATATCAAAATAATAATAGATTATATTTAGGTCTTGAAACTGAAGACGAGTTATTTTCTGATATAACAATTAATTTGCCTGAATATTCACTTGTTGATGATAGCACTATATTTGTTAGTGGTGACATGACTAAAGAAGTAAAAGAACAATTAGTAAAAACTGGTATTCTTTCTAACTATCTTTATTCAGTTGATTATAATATGGGCAATTATGATTGTTATTCAGTTGATTTAGATAAATTAAAATATTATGATCCGATTGGATTTGATGATTCAAATGTTAAGTTAAATGAAGAAAAAGATTTTGATTCTGATATCAAAATATAAGGAGGAATGATTATAAGGAGAAAGACAATTAAACTAAAAGGTAAAAATTATTATATTGGAGTTTATACATATTTTAATAATAGAATAAGGTTAAGATATGAAAACTCTACCGAAAGCCATGAGATAACTCTTAATTTAGAGGATGTATATTTGGATAAAGGTAAAGTTGTTTTAGATCCATATATTGAAAAAATTGGCTTATTAAAAGTATTAAAAAAAGCAAGAATTATTAAAGAAATATGTGGGACATTAAATTATAATTATGTTGAAGTACCTGTTGCCATATTAAATATGGGAATACTTCGAAGATATGATTATGATGGTGTTAATAAACATCTTTTAAAGGTGGCATCTCATGAATAATAGATTAAATTTATATAGTTCATCTATTTATACATATCTTGAGCCAAAGGATAAAGCTAAATTTAGAAAAATTGCTTTTAGGCATAAAAAATCAGTATCAGAGTTCAACAGGTATCTGATACTACTGATTATTAAATTAGATGAAATGAAAAAATTAAATAATAAACAAGATCTTACTGATATAGATGTATCAGCACTTTTATCTGAAATTGGGAGGGACATTTTATAGCAGATAAAGAAAAGAAAGTTAAAACTAAAAAACTTCCTAAAACTATGCTAGATATTGTTCCTTTTAATGAGGTATGGAACAATTATGTTTTTCTAGATAATAATAAGATTATTGGTGGTATTAAAATAGGATCAATTAATCTTTCTCTTTTGTTTGATGAAGAACAACAAACTAAAGTTAGTCAATTAAAGAAAGTATTAAACTCTATTGATTATAAGATTAAAATATTTTGTATTGATAAACCTATTAATCTTGAAAATAATTTAAATATTCTTGGATCAAAAATAAAACAAGAAAGTAATAAAAGAAAATTAAAACTCTTGGAAGAAGATTATGATTTCATTAGTAGTCTTAATAATAAGAAATCGGTAGTCAATCGAGAGTTCTTTTTAGTTATTGAAGAAGATGCAGATAATGAAACTTTATTAAATCAAAAAATTAATGATTTGGTACAAGAGTTTTCTGCTATGGGACTTCATTCCGAGAAAGTATCTAGTGAGGAGTGGCGAGAGTTATTATATGTTATTTTAAATCCTGTTTCTTCCCTTGATATTTTCAAGAAAGATGCTACCACTATAAATCGTTCGTTTAAAGAGCGAATTGCTCCCAAAGGGCTTAAAATTGGCGAAAAAGACTTAATTCTTGGTGATGCTTATGTAAGTGTGGTAACACTTGTATCGTATCCATCAATGGTTAACATTGGATGGCTTGGAGCAGTCGCAAATATTCATCATACTCGTATGGTTATGACAATAAGTCCAACTAATACTCAAGAGATAAGTAATACTTTAAAAAGAAGTATGTCTGAATTAAAATCTAAAATGTTAAATATAAATGATTATAATGATCAGATTCTATTTAATAATCAGATGCAAGATTTTGTTGAATTAGTTAATCGTATAGATCGTGAACATGAAAAGTTTTCTATTCTTACTGTTAACTTTCTTTGCTATGGTGAGACTAAAGAAGAAATGGAAAAAACTAAAAAAGAACTTAAATCAACTCTTTCAGCTTATGGTCTTGGTGGTGCTGATTTAATGTTCGAACAAGAACGATCATTAAAGATGTGTTTACCTACCATGTATAGTGATTTAGAAAAGCAATATGGACTTCCTATTCCTATGATGACTACTGCATCTTCATTCCCATTTATCTTTCAAAATTTGCAGGATGATGGTGATGCTATCATGCTTGGTAATGATGCACTTGGAGGATTATTGTTCTTCGATTTATGGAAAAGAACAAATAAAAGGAATAATTCTAATGCAGTAATAATTGGTAAGTCAGGATCAGGAAAGTCCACTCTAATTAAAAAACTAATTCGTGGTGCTTGGTGTCGTGGATCAAAAGTTATTGTAATAGATCCTGAACGAGAATTTAAGGATTTATGTGAAAATGTTGGAGGTTGTTGGGTTGATTGTGGAACTGGAACTTCAGGTATTATCAATCCCCTAGAGGTTAGAAGAAGTACCGATGATGACGACAAAGATAATTCAGTTAATAATGATTTATCAAAACACTTTCAAACATTTAGAACATTCATAAAATATTATCTTCAAGATTTAAATGCTTATGAGTTAACTAAAATTGAAGAAATACTTATTGAGGTTTATAGGGATAAAGGAATAGACTTTGAAACTGATTTATCAAAGTTATCTAGTGAAGATTATCCTATCATGCAAGATTTATATAACAAAACTAAATCTACTCTTGATGATGCTAAAAAGAATAAGGAAGCTCGTAATGTAGTTGAGTCATTAGAAAAAATATGCTCTATGATTAAACGAGCTACTATTGGTGCTGATTCAAGAATATTCAATGGTATATCATCTATCAAAGTGGATCAAAATAATGATTTCATTGTACTTGATATTCACAGTTTAGTTGATTCAGATGATGGTATCTTAAAAACTCAATTCTTTAATATTCTATCTTGGTGTTGGAACGAGATAAGTAAAAATCGTGATGAACAAGTAATTCTTGTTTGTGATGAGTCACACTTACTTATAGATCCAAATAACAAAGATGGTATTGATTTCTTAAAAAGAACAAGCAAAAGAATTCGCAAATATAATGGATCGCTATGGACTATCTCGCAAAACCTAGCCGACTATTGTTCTGCAGGTTTAGAAAGATATGGTCAGGTCATCATTGATAATAGTGCATATATTATGATTATGGCTCAAGGACAAAAAGAAATTGAGTCAGTAAAACAAATGATGAAATTAAGTGAGTCAGAGATGCAATTCTTAACTACTGCATCAAGAGGTCAAGGTTTATTTGTTATAAGTCAAGATACTAGACTACCTATACAAGTACATTTAAGACAAGAAGAAAAAGATTTGTTTGGTACTGCAGGTGGTCGTTAGTGAGCGATTTAAAATTATTTAAATGGTTTATGTTTGGAGGAGTGGCATTAGTACTTGTGATGTCACTCTTTATTGTTCTTCTTTCTAATCAATCAGCTAGTGGTGATGAGTCAGTAGTTGTAGTTGCAGAAGAAGATTTTTCTATTCCTTTTGCAAGTAGAGATATTTTTTCAGTAACTTCGCCATTTGGTTATCGTTTAGATCCACTTGGAAGTGGTCTTAATAAATTCCATTCAGGGATGGATCTCGGAGCTCCTATGGGTACAGAGGTTGTTGCATCAGCTGATGGAATTGTTTACGAAGTTGGTTATAGTCCTACTGGTTTAGGAAATTATGTTTATCTAAAACATCAAACATCAGATGGAGTCTTGTACACAGCTTATGGGCATATGATGGATAATTCTATTGTTGTTGAAAAAGACCAACCTGTTGTTAAAGGACAAAAAATAGGACAAGTTGGTAGTACTGGAGCAAGTACAGGACCCCATCTTCATTTCATGATAATGAAAAATAAAATATCTTTTGCAGAAGCCGATTTAATAGATCCACACTTTGTAATTTATGGATTATATTAAATCAAAATATAAGATTGGAGGTACACTATGGAAGATGAAAAAGAAAAAAACATATATATAAATTCTGAATTACTTGCATTTCAAATTGCAGGAATATTAAATCAGAGAAATGAAAGATATATTGATAGTAGTCTTGTATATGAAATTGTTAAATCACAAGTTACTGATGAAGAATTAATCGACGATGTATATCGTGCTACTATGAGTCTATTAGAAGATAAATATGGTATCCTTTTTGATTTAGATAAAAAAATTGATATTTAGTACATATTTATATAATTGTTTTTTATAATAATATATTTTAATTTTTAAATGGTTTGGTACAAATCGTTTATTTTTAAGTTATATAAAAAGGGTTATTTGTAATACACCTGTTATACAATAGCCCTTTTTAATATATTTTTTACTAATTTCTAGTAAAACAAAAGTAATACAAAAAATATTTTGTAATACAATTCAAACTTTCACAAACCCTTGATTTTAGGGTAAACTCGCCACTGGCGATGTTGTTTGTAATACACCCTTATCCTGCTAAAAAAGGACACACAACTTGGGACATTGTTTCAAGTAAAACCACAAGTTTTTTTGATTTAATTTAAGTACATTTAAATGTACCTAATATGGAGGTGATAACTATAAATAGTAATGATAGTTGTATTATTAAAGGTCGTGTTGATGCTACATTATTTGAAGTATTAAAACAAATACTTAATAAGAAAAAAATGACTCAACAAGATTTAATAGAAAATGTTGTTAAGGACTTTGTACTTCAAAATCTTAATTTAGTAATTCCAAAAGATGATAAGGGATCTAAATAAGAAAAAATAATATTATAAACTTTCGTGTTAGTCCTGAAGAAAAAAACGAGATAAGTTTATATGCAGAAAAAAATAATATGAACACATCCGAGTTTATTCATCAAGCTGTGAGAGAAAAAATGCAAACTGACAAGTTAGTTGATAGTCAGTCCAAGCTAGTTAATATATTTGAAGTTGGATTAAAAAAAAGTTTTGATCCATATTTTAAACAATTAATGTTGGTGCAAAATAAAGTTGAGTTTAATACTCGTTGGTTATTAAAACAACAAGATATTTTTATGCAACATTTAAAAGTACCACAAACTAAAGAAGAACTTATTGTATCTGTTGTACCACATCCTATAACTGAAAAGGCAGAAGAATTGGTACTTAAAGATATTCGTAAAATGTCATCTCGTAAAAAGGAATTAGAAGATGAGCAAGAGTGATATTGTATTTCAGATTGAGTACAAGACTCCTAAGAATAAAAAACAAGCTATTACAAAATGGATGGGATATGCTAGTCAAAAACAAAAAGCAGATTCTTCTTCTATTGATGAGTATAACTTGTTAAAGGATTATGCTCTTTTTAGTGATAAAGAAACTTTCTTAACTGAAAATGATGAGATATTTATTTGGAACAAAGATGGAGACATTTTAAAGAAAGATGTTATATCTAAACTTGACGGTATGGATTCATCAGGAATGTTTTGGAGAGGTTTTTTATCTTTCCCATCTGATTTTGCATATAGTCATGGTCTTATAACTAAAGCTGACTTTTATAGTTTATCAAATAATGTATTTCCATCTTTAATTATGGACATGGTTTTAGATATAAATAATGTTGAGTGGATGTGTACCTTACATTTAGATACACCAAAGCATCCACACATACATTTTTGTATTTATGAAAAAAAACAAACTAAATCAGATCCTAAAGTTCCACTTCATTGTATTCATAAGTTTAGAAGTAATGTTGCCAATTATTTAATTGATAATAAAAAGTTTTACAAACTACGAGATCAAACTTTTACTAATATTACAGGTACTATAAATCTTAAAGAATTCAATAAGATTAAATCCCAACGATTATTTAGTGATAAATATCGTAAGGATTTAAATAAATTATTATTGGATTTTTATAGCACTCTACCAAAAACAGGTAGGTTGCAATATAATTCAAAAAATATGATTCCATATAAAAAAGATTTAGATAATATTATCGAGTACATACTTTTACATGATTCTGTTAAATATGATTATGCTAAATATTTAAGATTACTTGAAACTCATCAAAAGGAACTTAATCAGCTATATGGTATGTCAGAAAGTAATAAAAAAAGAAAATATTATAACGATCAACTAAATCGCTTGTACTCTAAAATTGGAAATGAAATATTACAAAATTATAAAAGATATCAAGCACAGGATTTTATGACTCGTGAAAAAGATTTCTTACAAAAGCATATTCACGAGCTTAACTTTAAAAGTCGTAGTGATTATGCTAAAGATGAAACTAAAAAAAGTATTGCTAAAGATTTATATAAAATATGTATGATGGCAGGTCTTAATGATAACCAAACAAAAAAAGTATTTCAAAGATGGATTAATAAATCAAAATATAATTTTAATGCTGATGATTTAATTACATCAGTATCATCTTTGGATAATGATATGTCCATTAAAGAATATTATGATGCCTTAAAAAAACTTGGATATGATTCTGATAGATTTAATAAGTTTAAAAACAAATGTTTTTATAGAGAACTTAATTACAAAAGATTTATTAATCAGGCAGTTAATCATCTTATGTATGAATTAGAGCAAGAAGAAAAACAAATTGTTAGTGAAATGCAATACGAATTGGAGGAGGATTATACTAAATAATGTATGTGGTTGATATAACAAGAACTAATGATGAACTTGATTCAGATATGTTAGTTGGTAGAGATTCGATGGATGCTAAAAGTAAAACTATAAATTATATTTCTGATTTTGCTCTAGCTCATTATAATATTTCTATTGATAGAAACTTATTAGATCAAAGTCTTAATATAGAATTATTTTCTTTAAAGGACTTTATAAAAAATAACTATAATATTGTTCTTGATAAGGATTTAATTATACAAGCTACACCAACTGATAAAGATCATTGTTTATTTGTTAAATTCTTTAATGAAAAGTTAGATGATTTTCCTACAATATATATGCTAAATAAAAATGAATTAAATAAAGCTCATAATATTATGTCTTATTTAGTCAATGATGAACTTATTACTCAAAATAAAGACGACTTATCTATATATGAAAAAAATAAATTAGATTTTAACAATAAAAATATTGATTCATATTCTTATGCAGGTGTTAAATGTAATATTGTTTCTTTATATAATGGAGGATTATTTTTAGAGGAATTATTAAATAATGCTTGTTCTTTAAAAGATATAAATAAAAAAGATATGGGAGGAATTGATATATAAAACAAATAAGAAAATATTTTAATTATATTATTATATTTATAATTGGATTTATATTATCTGCTAATATCTGCTTTAATCTTGTTTCAATTATTAGAAATAATATTAAATTATCTTGGGATTTTAATCTTGTTAAATCTTTTCTAGCACTTTCTGATTTTGGTTTGTTATTTGGAACATCTTTAATGATAACCTTAATTATGTTGTTTGTTCTAAAATATGATAAAGAATTCAAACTTAAACTTGCTAGAAAAAAAGGACTTCCTAAAGAAGATGGAAGTTTTGAATATGGCTCTGCTCGTTGGATGACTAAAAAAGAAATAAGGAAAGAATTCAAAGTTTGGAATATTGGATCTAAACTTTCAAGTGGTGGTATTCCTGTAACATATCAAGATGGTAAATATTATTATTCTGATTCCTTTGATCATACTTTAATTATAGGATCAACAGGAAGTGGTAAAACTCAATGTGAGATTTTGCCTATGATATTTAATCTAGGTTATGCATCGGAATCAATGGTTATAAATGATACTAAAGGTGAATTATATAACTATACATCTGATTTTTTAAGAAAACAAAAATATAATATTCGTATTGTAAATTTAAGAGATGCTTTTGCATCTGATGGTTGGAATCCACTTCATCTTGCTTACAAATATTATAAACAAAATAATATTGATCTTGCAGGTGATATGATAGAAAACTTTTCTAAATCAGTAACAAAGAATTTATCTAGTAAAGATATGTATTGGGAAAAGTCAGCTAATGCAGTTTTAACTGCTTTGTGTTATGCCATCATAGAAGATGCACACGATGAGTCAGAAGTTAATTTGTTTTCTATATATAATTTATTGGTTGAGCATGGATCTAAAAATATTGATAGATTTAATTCTCTAGATTTATATTTTCAACAAAAGCCAATGGGATCTTTATCAAAGATGGCATATGCAACAGGATCTTTTGCTAAAGGTGAAACTCGTGCAACACTTTTTTCTGTTCTTGCAACTACTATTAAAATGTTTAGTGATACAGGTATTGCTAATTTAACAAGTCGTACTGATTTTGAATTAGATGATATTGGTAGAAAGAAAACAGCAGTATTTCTAATTATTCCTGATGAAAAAGAGTCTAGACATGAACTTGCATCATTATTTGTGGATCAATGTTATCAGGCATTAGTAAATACAGCTCAATCACTACCTAGTGGTCGTATGCCTGTTAGAGTTAACTTTATACTTGATGAAGTTTGTAATATGCCACCTATAAATTCGATGTCTAATAAAATTACAGTATCTCGTTCTCGTAATATTCGCTTTGTACTAGTAATCCAGGATTTTGATCAGCTTAAAGAGAAATATAAAGAGTCAGCAGGTACTATTAAATCTAATACAAGTTGGATTTACTTACTAACTTCAGATAATGATAGTGCTAAAGAGATTAGTTCTCGTTTAGGTAAATATACTATTTCAAGTTCTAGAGTTTCTACTTCTTCAAGATTAGAACAATTAGATTATAATATTTCTAATGATAAATCTCTTATTGGTAGAGAATTAATGATGCCTGATGAATTAATGAAACTTAATTTTGGTGAAGCAATATTTATGAAATCTAGAATGCATCCTGTAAGAGCTAAAGTTATGCCTATCGGTGATTATCCTATTAAGTTTAAAATGTCAAAACTGCCTAATAAGAAAAAAGAGTTTGAAATATCTTGTTTTGATCTAGATAAATTTAGAAAAGAAAAAACTGTAAAAAATATGAATGATAATAAAATTGAATTGGAATAAAAAATATAAGGAGGAATGTTTATACCAAATTGGACTACAAATAGAATAATTTGTAAAAAAGAATTAGGCGAAAAACTATTAACAAAAACAGATGATGGTTATTCATTAGATTTTAACAAATTAATCCCTATGCCAAAAGAACTTGATATAGAGTCAGGATCTAAAGGCGAAAAAGGATTGATTTTTTTATATTTAACATCACTTGATTTAAGTAATAATGTATATATTAGAAAAGCATATAAAAGTTTAAGTCCTTTTAATAAAGAAATTCATAATGATCCATATTTTAAGGATATAGATTCTAATTTATCAAAGTATAAAAATGATGAGAACTTTCAAGAGTCTATTGAACTTGGTAAGAAATATCTTGATAACTATATTAAATATGGATACTGTAATTGGTATGATTGGTGTGTTGATAATTGGGGAACTAAATGGAATGTAGAGAACGAAGTTTCAGTAATAGATCTTGATGATGATAATTATGAAATAACATTTGATACTGCTTGGAGTTGCCCATCAGGAATACTAAAAGAATTTAGTAAAATGTGTAATGATGGTGAGTTGGATTGGATGTATTATGATGAGGATTATGATGGTCATATATTTGTTACTAAAGAAAATGGTGAGTTAATGTTAAGAAAAGAATATCTCGATGTTGACTATGATGGGGATATTAGAATATAAGGAGGAATAAAATATAAGTACAAGAGCAAGAATTGGAATATTAAAAAAAGATGGCAGTATTGAAAGTATTTACTGTCACTATGATGGTTATCTTGATGGTGTTGGTAAAATATTAAATGATAACTATCAAAATTATAATGATGTAAAAGAATTAATAAAATTAGGTGATATTTCAGGATTAAGGGAAAAAGTTAATTCTGACAATAAAGAAGAAGAAACAGTTGCTTATCACAGAAATCTAGGCGAAGATTTTAAAAAGAACAAGCCGATGATATCTAA
>CAZVUP010000014.1:0-36429 GCA_964630365.1 uncultured Muribaculaceae bacterium | reverse complement strand
TACCACAGCATTGTTTGTATTTTTTCCCTGAGCCACATGGACATGGATCATTTCTCCCTATCTTTTGTTTTTTGACTGGTTTCTTCTTTGCTACTTTTTCTTCTGAATCATTTGTTATCATCTTCTTAGTATTTTCTTTTCTCTCGATGTTTTGTCTTATTTCGGCTTTTAGTAAGAAGATTGAAACATCTTTATCAATTTTTTGTAGCATTGAATCAAACATATCGAATCCTTCCATTGTATAGGCTCTTAATGGATCTTCTTGAGCATATCCTCTTAAGTGAATTCCTTCTCTTAAGTGAGACATTGTATTGATATGTTCCATCCAGTAATTATCTAATACTTGAAGTGTTATAACCTTTTCAAATTCTTTTGTTACCTCTTCTGGAACATCTTTTAATTTTTCTTCATATTCATCGATTACTTTCTTTGATAAATAATCAATTAGTTCACTTGGTTCTTTTCCTTCAACATCTTTTATCTTTAGATCCTTCTTTAATAGATTTTCATTAGCAAATTCCATTATTTCTTTGTAGTCATCTTCTGTTAAGAAGTTTTCTGGTGGGATATGAGAATTTACTAAATCTTCTATGTGATGTCTAAATGTAGTTAGTACCATTTCATGAATTGAATCATCATCTAAAATTTTATTTCTCTTATCATAAATGATTTCTCTTTGGTTATTCATTACATCATCATATTGTAGGAGGTTTTTACGAATATCGAAGTTATTACCTTCAACTCTTTTTTGAGCTGTTCCAATTGATTTTGTGAATGTTTTACTTCTAATGGCTTGGTCTCCCATTCCCATGTTTTCCATCATGGCACCAATTCTATCTGAACCAAATCTTACCATTAAATCATCTTTCATAGAAACGAAGAATTGGGTAAAACCTGGATCTCCTTGACGACCTGAACGTCCACGTAACTGATTATCAATACGACGTGATTCGTGACGTTCTGTACCTATTACACATAGTCCACCTAGTTTTTTTACTTCTTCTGATAGTTTAATATCTGTACCACGTCCAGCCATATTTGTGGCGATTGTTACTGATTTTCCTAAACCAATTTTTGAAATTATTTCAGCTTCTCTTTCATGGTTTTTAGCATTTAATACTTCATGTGGAATATGGGCTTGTTTCAACAAATTACTTATAAGTTCACTTGTTTCAATGGCAATAGTACCAATAAGTACTGGTTGTCCTTCTTCATATTTCATTTTTACAACATTAATAATTGCTTTATATTTTGCTTCTTTAGTTGCATAAACCAAGTCTGGTGCATCAATTCTTATTACTGGTTTATTAGTAGGTATTTCTATAACATACATGTTATAAATATTTCTAAACTCTTCTTCTTCTGTTTTAGCAGTACCAGTCATACCTGATAATTTTTTATACATTCTGAATAAGTTTTGGAAAGTAATAGTAGCTAAAGTTTTTGTTTCTTGATTGATATTTACGCCTTCCTTAGCTTCTATTGCTTGATGAAGTCCATCTGAGTAAGCTCTTCCTTTCATCAAACGTCCAGTAAATTGGTCTACTATTACAATTTCTCCATCTTGAACAACATAATCAACGTCATTTTTCATAGAGTAATTTGCTCTTAGAGCTTGGTTGATAAAGTGAAGTAGTGTTGAATTATCTACATCATATAAATTTTTGATATTAAACATTGCTTCAGCTTTATCTGCTCCTTCTTCTGTTAAATTAACACTTTTTGTTTTTTCATCGTAGATAAAATCTTTTCCTTCTTTAAGACTTTTGGCATATCTATCTGCTTGAATATATAAGTTAGCATTGGCCATTTCTCCACCAGAAATGATTAATGGTGTTCTGGCTTCATCAATCAATACTGAGTCAACCTCATCGATAATAGCAAAATTTAATTTTCTTTGAACTCTGTCTTCACGTCTTACTACCATGTTATCTCTCAAGTAGTCAAATCCAATTTCATTATTTGTTGAATATAAAATATCACAGTTATAAGCTTCTTGTTTTTCTCTTGGACTTAAATCTCTAGTATTTACTCCAACAGTTAATCCTAGGAATCTATGAATTCCACCCATCCATTCAGCATCACGACTAGCTAGGTATTCATTAACTGTGATTATGTGTACTCCTTCACCAGTTAAAGCATTTAAGTAAGCTGGTAGAACTGAAGTTAAAGTTTTTCCTTCACCTGTTTTCATTTCAGCAATATTTCCATAGTGAATTGCTAGACCACCTAGTATTTGAACAAAATAGTGTTTTTCACCTATAACTCGATATGCTGCTTCTCTAGCAGTAGCAAAAGCTTCTACTAAAATATCATCTAATGTTTCACCATTTCTTAATCTTTCTCTAAACTCTTCTGTTTTATTTTGTAGTTCTGTATCTGTTAATTTAGAATATTCTTCATCTAAAGCCATAACTTTATTGGCAATTATATTAAATCTTCTTAATTCTTTATATTCATGATCGAATAATTTTTTTAACACACTCATTTTCATGTCTCCTTCAGCTTTATATTTTATCAAAAAAAAAGAAGAATTAAAAGTACTTCTCCTTTTTTTATAATTATTCTGATTCAATTACACCATAATTGCCATCTTTTCTTTTGTAAACAACTGCATATTTATCTGTATCTGCATCTTTATACATATAGAATTGATGACCAAGCAATTCCATTTGAAGAATAGCTTCTTCTTCATTCATTGGTTTTACTTCTACAGATTTTCTCTTCAATACTTTTTTATCTTCGTCTTCTTCATCTAATTCAATTGTTGAAAAGTTAAAGTCATAACTAGGTTTTAATTTTTTAGACATTAGTTTTGTCTTATTTTTTCTAATTTGTCTTTCTAATCTATCAATTGTCTTATCGACAGCTGCATAGAAGTCGTTCTGTGTTTCCTCCGATCTTAAAATAAATGATTTTAATGGTATGGTTATTTCTACTGTTTGTTCATGATTTTTAACTTTAACTATGACATTAGCGCGAACTGTATCGCTGTTTTCTAGATATTTATCTAATTTTTCTAGCTTTTCTTTAATATATTCATCCATAGCTTTAGTTATTTTTAGTTTATCACCATGAATATTTATTTCCATACTATCGCCTCCTTGTAATTTAATTATATCATATAGAAGAAAAAAAAACTACCATTTTAAACTGTGGTGTTTTCTTTTAATAGTCTTACATTAATCGCTTGGTAACCTTTACTTGTTTCTATTAATTTAAATTCTACAAGTTGTCCCTCTGCTAATGTTTTATAGCCATCTAGATCTATAGCGGAATAATGAACAAATATATCTTCATTTTCTCTAAAGCCTATAAATCCATAACCCATATCATTACTAAACCATTTCACGCGTCCAGTCATCACAATAACTCTTTACACCTCTCATTCTACCATCATTTATTTTTGGTAAATTTATTTTAGCAAATAATCACTTTTAAGTAGCTTTTTTCCCTAAACTGTTATTTTTTGAATACTTTTTGTCATATTTTCGATTTTTTTCGACAAAAAATTATATTTTCTCTATTTTAGGATTATTTCTAGATTTTTTTATTTTTATTTATTTTTTGTTTTTATAATCTTTACTGGTGATTTAATTGAGTAGATTTTTAACTGATTTTACTTTTAAATTTATAAAAAATAATTCTTCATATAGTCAAGAAGAATTATTAAAGATCAAGTATGGTATTGAAGGTATTTATTTAACTATTGTAAAAATGATTATAATTTTAGCCATTGGAATTATTTTTAATTATTTTGATATTTTAATACTTACACTTGTCTTTTTCAATATATTAAGGTTTTTTGCTTTTGGATTACATGCTAAAGAGAGTTGGCAATGTCTAATAATATCTTTAATTCAGTTTAATTTAATTCCTTATATTTTATTAAAAGTAAATATACCTAATTGGTTTTATATTTTCGTTTTTATTGGATCTTTTATTTCATTTTTATTATTTGCTCCTAGTGATACTGAAAAAAGGCCATTAACTAATAGAAAAAAGCGTATTATAAGGAAGAGTTTATCTATCGTCTGTGTTTTTGTATATGCCTTGATAGCATACATATTTTCTTATTTTAAGATTCCTATTATTTGCTCACTACTTATAGAAAGTTTTATGGTTAACCCTTTTAGCTATAAATTACTTGGTCTCAGTTATAATAACTATAAAAAAATTATTGTGGCTTAAATATTATTAAATATTTTAGCATATATAAAAAGGAGGTAGAGTATGAAAAAAACAATTGCTCGTTTATTAGCTGCTGTTGCTGTATTAGCAACTGGTGCTGCTAGTATGGGATGTATTTGGGTATTAGTAGATGAGCCAAATGCTTCCGCACTTAATTTAGATTAAATAGAAAAGCCCATATTTTTAGATGGGCTTTTTTAGTATAGTTAATGTTTCGACATAATAATTATCAATTATTTCATGTTTTTCATCTATCCATTTGTTTTTACTTAATATTTTTTTAGCAAAATATAATCCATTACCTCTGCCAGCACCTTTTGATGATAGGCCCTTTTTATTTTCTTTAATAATACTTGTTTTTTTATAAGTATTTGATATTATGAATGATAATTTATCTTTTAATTCATATATTTCTACTAAAATGTTCTTCTTGCGACTTTCATATGCGGCTTCTATTGCATTATCATAATAAATACCTATTAATTTGGCAATATAATTTATTTGTTCTTCACTAAGTTTGCTTAAAATGCCTTTAGATTTAATGCTTATATCAACTATAGTATTTATTTTTTTGTTCTGCGCTACTATTGTTTTATAATACAATATTCCTTTCAGTCCGCCTTTTGGAAGATTTTTTAAATTATTCACTACTTTAGCTTCAATATTTAAATTTTGGTTAATAATTTCTTCGATTTTACTTTTCACATTGGATTCATTTGATGTTGCATATAAAACTGCAAGTTGATTTTTATATTCATGCCTAACATACTGTTCCTTTTCAATCCATTCTTCAAAATTTTGAACATTTGATAATAAAGAGTCATATTCACTTGACAATTTAATATAACTATTTTTGTTTTTAGTATAAATAATGCCTAGGGCTATTAAAGATATTATTATAATTATATTGCTAATTAATTTAAGATTAAATTTATAATTTAGAAACAAATTATACAAGATGGCGCTAATTGCTAGAATTATTATAGTTATGAATATGGAGCTTATTTTTAAATCTTTATTTATTAAGATATTGTACATTTTTTTCAATTTTTCTTTAACGGCAGGAATTAAAACAATTGCTATTGCTATTGTTAAAACTAATATGTTGCTGATAAAATATATTACTGGATTGTTTTCTATATCTTTTAACGTTGTTAGATTCACCTGAATAATCAGAGATATTATATCTGCCAGTACTACTAACAACGTTAATATACCAGTACCTATAAATGATTCTTCAATTGTGTTTTTAAATATTAGTTTATATGTTACTGTATTTATTATAAAATTTAGTAATAATGATATAAAACTGTAATTTAAAAAATGAATTAAAGAAATTGCTATACTATTGATTGTAATTATTAATAGTGTTTTTTTAGAAATATTACTATTTGTCTGAGTTATTGTCTTAATTATATAAAAACCGGCAAATGCTAATAAAAAAGCACAGATAAAATTAACGAAGGCCTCTAACACTATTCAACACTTCCTTTCTTTTATCTCTGGATACTGCATAAAGTTTTTCTCCATTTTTAAATGTTATTATATTACTTTTTATGTTATATGAATCCACTTGTTCTAGATTAATAATGTAACTACGATTGCATTTTATAAATCTGTGATCTAGTAATTCTAAAACTTTGCTTAAATTTCCTTGAATATAGTAATCTTTTTCAACTGTTTTTATTAAACATCTTTTACTATCTTGTTCTTTTTCAATATAGATTATTTTATAGAATTCAATATTATAAACTACTTTTTTATATGTATATTTTAATGAGTTAGGTCGCTTATCATAATTTTTTAAACTTATTTGAATTGCTTGTGAAAATCTTTGTTCAAAGTTATCTAATTTATTAACAAAATCAACTAACATTAATCTTTTACATAATGCTTCATAACGATATTCTGGATAAGCTGTAACCATAATAATCATTGATTGCCAATCATCTAATTCTTCTCTAATATATCTAGCTGCATCAATACCTGATCCTTCATCTGTTTTTAAGTCTAAAATATAAATTTTAAATTCATTCTTTTTTGAACTTTTCTTCCAACTTTTTGAATAACCAGAAAAAGCACTGAAATTGTATTCAATGTCATAGTTCATCATTACTTTTTCAATCATATATTTATACTTACTCAAAAAAGCTTCATTATCTTCACAAATAATAAACTCTATCATACTATCACGCGTCCCAGTATAATTTTAGCATGCTTTTAAGCATTTTAAAAGAACACTTTTTAGTGTTCTTAATTTTTCTTTTTTGGTAGAATTTTTTCAATTATTTTTTTTGTTTTAGTTGGTGTTTTATCTGAAATAATAGTAGTATGAAGAACAAACCAAAGTACAATTATAAAAATTACGATATAAATTATTTCTCCTACTATTTGATCTTTTAATGTATAAAATATTGATGCCATTGCGAATAAGATATTTATTCCATAAATTATTAAGACCGTTGCTGTTTGTGAAAAATTCATTCCTAATAGTTGATGGTGTAAGTGCTTCTTATCTGCTTGAAATGGTGGTTGTCCTTTTAATAATCTTCTAATTATTGCGAATAATGTATCTAAAATTGGTATTCCTAAAATAGTTACTGGCACAAAGAAGGATATTAAGGCTGGTCCTTTAAATTCTAGTAATGTTATTACAGCTATAATAAAACCCATAAATGTTGCACAATCTCCAGCAAAGATTTTTGCTGGGTGAAAATTATGTAATAAGAAGCCTAGAGTTGAGCCAAGCATTATCAATGTTAAAATCATAACTAAGCTTCCATATCTACCTTGATAAAAACCAATTATTGCGATTGTTATGTAGAAAATACTACAAATTCCACCACTTAAGCCATCAAGACCGTCAATTAAGTTTATTATGTTTGTACATGCTATTATAAATAAAATGGTAATTGGATAAGCTAAGATTCCAAAATCAAATGAGTATCCAAAAGCTGTGATGTTATTAAGTAGGATTCCTCCATATAATGTAATTACCATAGCTGCTGCTATATGACCAAGCATTTTATATGTTGCTTTGATTGGTTTTATATCATCAACAATTCCAGTTAAAACTACAATGAAGCTTCCAATTAAAATTGAATTCATTCTGATACTTTGTTCTCCAAATAACATATATCCAAATAAGAATGATAAAAATATACCAACCCCTCCTAATTTAGGAGTTGTTTTTTTATGAATATGACGATTTTCTTCATCGCTCCTTGGAATATCTAATGCTCCAATGTGAACTGCTACTTTGCGCATTAAAAACATTATGATAGCCGAAAAAACAAAAGTTATTAGTACTATTCTAGATGCTGATAAAATTTGATACTTCATAAGACCACTTCTTTCTATAAAGATTATACCAAATATAAATTTAAATAAAAAGAAAAACATTATTGTTCTTCTTCTAAGTCTCTAACATTATCTAACAATATACCTGTTCCTTCTACCACACAAGTTAATGGTGTTTCAGCTATTAAAACTGGGATTGTTAACTCTTCTTCAAAATAATCCACAAGTCCTGTTAATAAAGAACCTCCTCCAGTTAATATTACTCCTTTTTCCACAATATCTGCGGATAACTCTGGGGGAGTCTGTTCTAAAACTCCTTTAATTGCTTTTACTATTCTGTGAATACTATCTTTTAAAGCTTCTTTTGTTTCAGTTTGATTAATTTCAATTGCTTGTGGTAGTCCAGTTATTAAATTCCTACCTCTAATTTCCAACACTTCTTCTGCATCAGGATCGAAGACATTGGCAAAGTTAATTTTAATATCTTCGGCAGTTTTTTCACCAATTAATAATTTATATTTTTCTCTTATGTATTTAATAATATCTTCATCTAAAGTATTACCAGCTATTTTTACGGACTGTGATGATACTATACCATTTAGTGAAAGGATTGCTATATCTGTAGTTCCTCCGCCTATATCTAAGACCATATTAGCAGTTGGTTTCGAAATATCCATTCCTGCTCCTATAGCTGCTACTTTTGGTTCTTCTTCGATATAAACCTTTCTAGCACCTGTTCTTTCAGCTGCTTCTTTGATGGCATTTTTTTCAACTTGAGTTATATTAGTTGGGCAACAAATAAGAATTCTAGGACGAGAAAAAAGTTTTTTAGCTTTTATTTTTTTAATAAATGAATTTAACATTATTTCTGTTAATTCAAAATCGGCAATAACACCATCCTTCATTGGTTTGATAGCTTTAACTTTACCTGGTGTTCTTCCTAACATTTCTTTTGCCTCAGTACCAACAGCTATAACTTTCTTTGTTTCTGTATCTACGACCACTATACTCGGTTCATTAAGGACAATACCTCTACCCTTAATATATATTAGTACATTCGCAGTACCTAAATCTATTCCAATATCATGTGCTAGCATAGTCTCATTCCTCCATTTTTTATTTTATCATAGTTTTATTTTTTTATAGTAAATATATTTATATTTTATGAAAAAAAGAAGAATTAATTCTCCTTTTCTGTCTTTAATTCCTTATCTAGGTAATCTACTGGATTTACTGCTTGGCCATTAACATAAATTTCTAGATGTAAATGGTTACCTAAATCTTTATCCAATTCGTTTGTTCCACTATGTCCTAGTAATTGCCCTTGTCCAACCATTTCGCCTTTTTTAACATCGACATCACTTAAACTTTGATAACTTGATATATAACCATTATCATGTTTAATTTGAACTGTTTTTCCTAATGTGTCATCGTCTTTGACATCTACTACTGTTCCATCTAAAATTGCAATTACTTCGAATTGATTTTCACTTACATAATCGATACCACTATTTTGAAGATAGGTATTATCATGAACAGTAATTGATTTTAGTTGTTCTTCCTCATTACTTTTATAGTCATAATAAGATTTACCAATTGTTACATCTTGTGCTGTATAAGGATAAATTATTTTTTTTGTTTCATTAATTACAGGAGTAATAGATTGTACTACTTCCTCTGTAATATGATCTGGATCAACTGGTGGTTCTTTTAAATTATAATTATAAATAAAAGCAAATCCTAAAATTGGAATTAAAGATAGTAGGGCTATTAGAAATGGGACTTTTTTTAGTTTTATTTTTCTACCTTTCATTATTTCACCTCAATATAAGTTTTTACCAAAAAAAAAGATTTATACTCTTTTTTAAAAAATCTTTACAGCAGAGAATAAATCTATAAAAAAATTAGTTACTAAATAGATAAGTGATAAACCTAATAAAAAGTAAAATACTCTAGCTTGAATAATCTTATTTTTTTTAAATATTTGGTTTATGTTAACTGAATCCATTGCCCATATAACAATAATTGTTACTAAAACATAAAGAAAAAATTTTCCTGTCATATACGTTCCTCATATTCTTTAATTTTATTACGTCTTCTTACATGTTTTTCTTCTGTTGAGCAAGGCGTATTAATAAACTTTTCTACCATTTTTAATGCTGTTTCTAAGGGAATTCTTTCGCTAAATGCAATTATGTTTGAATCATTATCTATTCTGGTTACTTCTGCATCTGATTCATTATCAACTTTTGCACAACGAACTCCTCGTACTTTGTTACAAGCAATACTTATACCTATTCCAGAGCCACATATTGCAACACCATAATCAACTTTTTTATCACGGACTGCTTCCCCTAGCTTGAAAGCATAATCTGGATAATCGGTAGAAATATCTGAATCTGTACCATAGTCTTTTAATTCATATTTTTCTTTTAAGGCTTTTTTTAAATCTTCTTTTAATTTATAACCCCTGTGATCACTTGCAAAACCAATTATCATTGTTAATTCACCTCTATTCTTATTATATCATTTGAAAATAAAAAAAGAAACTATTCAGCTTCTTTTCCAGTGAATCCATATTTTTTATTGAACTTATCAACACGTCCTGCACGAGATGCTCTACTTTGTTTTCCTGTATAGAATGGATGACATTTTGAACATATTTCAACATTTATTTCTGATTTTGTTGATTTGCAAGTGAAAGTTTCTCCACATGCACAAGTTACTTTACAATCTTTTATTTCTGGATGTATATCTTTTTTCATACTATCTCTCCTTCCGCCATGACAAAATTTATGTCATAGTAATTAAATGCGTTACTAATATATCAAATAATTTCCTTTTTTTCAAGTGTTTTTCTAATAATTTTCTTAGCTATTTCTTCATATCCATAGCGATTAGGATAATAACTATTAGGATTAGAAAAGTATTTTTTATTGTTTAACACTAAACTTTCTGTATCAATATATTTGATTTTACTATTTTTTCTTAAGCTATTATTAAATTTTTTTAAACCATAATTTATATAATAATCATCTGTTTTACTATAATATCCAATAACAAAAATATCGTTTTTATAGTATTTTCTTATTTCTTTTATTAAATCTTGATAATTACTATTTATATTATTTACTATTTTATCAATTTTATTTTTATTTAAATTATTCTCCAGACTAAGTCCATATTTTAAATCATTATAGCCAACTACTAGTATTAATTCGTGTGCTTCATTTAAATCTCTTTTTATCTTTGGATTACTTTTAATGTTATCTAATAGTTTATCTATTGATAAATTATTTTTTGAATAATCATTAATAATAGTTACATTTTTAGTTTTATTAAGATAATCTTTATAATAATCAATATAACCATATTCTTTTATACCATAAGAATTAATTCCTACAGCCAGACTATCGCCAATATTTAGAATTATTAAATTTTTCCCTTCCGTATTTTTATAGATGAAATATACTGAAAAACTTATTATGATTAGGATAATTAATTTGATAATTTTCTTCATAATGCCTCCACAAAAAAAGAAATATAACTATTTAATTATATTTCTTTAATGGCTATTTTAGCACCTACGGCTGTTAATTTTTCTACTATTTGTTCATATCCTCTTAGTATATGTTCAGCATTAGTAATTGTTGTTTTTCCTTCTGCTAGTAAGGCTGCTGCTACCATAGCTGCTCCAGCTCTTAAATCTGTGGCAACTACTTCGCTACCCTTTAATTTTGTTGGACCAACAATGGTTGCAGTTTGATTTTTAATTTCTATATTTGCACCTAATTCTCTTAGGTATGGTATATGCATAAAACGATTTTCCCAAATGGTTTCTGTTACTTTTGATTTTCCGGTTGCTTGAGTTAATAAAACTGTAAATGGTTGTTGAAGGTCAGTTGCAAAGCCTGGGTATACTGCTGTTTTAATATTTGTTGCATGTAATTTTTCATTACGATCAAGTACAATTACATAATCTGAACCGATTTCCATATTAACCCCCATTTCTTCTAATTTTGATAGTAAGGAATCAATATGTTCAGGAATAACATTGTCAACTTTAAATGCTGTTCCACAAAGCGCTCCAATTATTATGTAAGTACCTGCTTCAATTCTATCTGGTATTACTTCGTGAAAACATTTATGAAGTGTTGATACTCCTTCAATGGTAATTGTTGATGTTCCGGCACCAGATATTTTAGCTCCCATATTATTTAAGAATGTTGCAACGTTGACAATTTCTGGTTCTTTAGCAGCATTATCAATAACTGTTTTTCCGGTTGCTTTGACAGCTGCTAACATTATGTTGATTGTTGCCCCAACAGAGGCAATATCTAAATAAATATTTGCTCCTTTTAGTTCTTCAGCTTCAACAATATATTTGTTTCCTTCGTTTCTAACAGTTGCTCCTAAAGCTTCAAATCCTTTTAAATGAAGATCAATTGGTCGTGCTCCTATTGAACAGCCTCCTGGAAAATACATAACTGCTTTCTTATATTTACCTAATAAAGCTCCCATAAAATAATATGATGCACGTAGCTTTTTGGAATACTCTTCTCCTATTTCAACATTTTCCATTGTCTGAGGATTTATTACAACGCTTTCTGTTGATCTATTTACTTTTACTTTTAATAATTCTAAGATATCACATAATGCTGTTGTGTCTGTAATTTCTGGCACATTACAGATTGTTGCTTCTTCATCTGTTAAAATTGCTGCTGGTATTAAGGCTACTGTAGCATTCTTTGCACCACTTACTCTTACCTGTCCAGTTAAATTTCTATTTCCTTCGATTTCAATAATTTTCATACATACCTCCTGATTTATCTTTTAGTAGCAAACAATGCTACTTTTTCGGCTACTTTTTCTTTCATAGCTTTTTCTCCACTACCAATTACTTTACGTGGATCATATGCTTTATCATCATTTTTTAAAAATTCTCTAACTGCACCTGTCCAAGCTACTTGTAATTCTGTATTAACATTTATTTTAGAAATTCCACATTCGATAGCTTTCTTTATTTTATCATCGGGAATTCCACTTCCACCATGTAATACTAATGGAATTGGTAATTCTTTATTTATAAGGGCCATTGTTTCAAAATCTAGATTTGGTTCTCCTTTATAAAAACCATGAACACTTCCAAGAGCTGGTGCTAGAGCATCAAGTCCTGTTTCATTGTATATTGTTACACAATCTTCTAAAGTTGCATTAGTTGCAGAACTTGTTATATTATCTTCTGTTCCTCCGATATGTCCTACTTCAGCTTCTACTGATACTCCTCTTTCATGAGCATAATCAACTACTTCTTTTGTTACCTTTATATTATCGGCTAATTTTAATCTTGAGGCGTCTATCATAACAGAAGTAAAGCCAGCATCTATTGCTTTTTTGCATGTTTCAAATGATTGCCCATGATCAACATGAAGACAGACTGGAATATCAATTTTTAAGTCTATTATTAATCCCTTAACCATACCTGTTATGGCTTCAAAACCTCCCATATATTTGGCAGCGCCTTCACTAACTCCTAATATAATAGGAACATTTAGTTTTTGGCATTCTTCTAGAATGTATTTTGTCCATTCTAAATTGTTTATATTAAGATGAGGAACTGCATAGTGTCCTTCTTTAGCTTTCTTTAACATCTCATTAAAATTTACTAACATATTATCACCCAACTTAATCATAGATAATTAAAATTTCTTTGTCAACAAAAGACAAAAAATAGATAATAATTTGTCGTAAATATCAGAAAAAAAGGTATTTTATAGCTAATAATAAAAGAATCAATATACCAAGATATGTTGCCGTTTTGTTAAATCTATTTTTTATTTTTTTTCCTAATACTAACCCTATAATGGTAAAAATACCACTTGTTATAGAAAAAATAATACTTGGTATTATTATACTATTTTTTAATAGTGATAGTGCAAATCCAATTGATAAACTATCTATACTTACAGATAGAGCAATAATCAGAATAGTTGATAGACTCAATGTATTAGTTTTAGTTGCATCATCTTTTGTAAAGAACATTTCTAATGCTAGTATTATAAATATAATAGAAACTATATAGTTAGCATTTAAATATAATCTATCGCTTATAACTCTACCTACTATACTACCAATAATAGGCATTATAAAATGAAATATTCCTACAACTATTCCCATTTTAAATATAGTTTTACTTGTTGGTTTTAAGGTTCCAAGTGATAAAGATACTGAAAAAGCATCCATGCTTAGACTTAAAGCAATAAAAAAATATATAAGTATTTGTGACATTTTATCACCTTATATATTTTATTCTTTTATGATTTTAAAAATACTTATCTATTATTTCTTTTATTAATGATTTATATTCAACATTTTCTTTGTTTTCATCAATTAAACATAATGGCGGAAATAATACACACCAAAAATTTTTACCTTTAGCTTCTCCTAATTCGATTACTAATGATTCATAGTCACCTTCTTCATAGACAATATCTTTATATACTTTTTTAGGAAAATGATTTTGACCATAATTTATTGTAAATTCTCTATTTAAGTTTTTTTCTTCTAGTGTTTTAGCAATTATTTCTTCAAATGTTGGTAGATTATTATTAATATAGTTTCTCGCTTCAACAATATTTTTTGCTTTACTTGTTTCCACAATTTCTGTGGAAAGATTCTTTATAATTTCTTTTTTTATTAATTGATCTTCATCACTATTACTGTTTGCTATTACCCTAAAACGTATTGCTTCCTTTGGGATAATTACTTGACTAGATTTATTTATTGATAAAATAGTTATAATTATTGCTAATACTATTATTACTTTTTTCATATAAAAACCTCACTTTCATAATAATTGTGAGGTTTGTTTACGAATTTTATTCAATATTTTTTAAAATAAAAATCATTCTATCTTTACCAGATAAATCTTTTTTTATTTCAATTTTAACATTTTCCAAATTAATATTGATAAGTTTTACTATTTCTTCAGCCTGTTTATATCCAATTTCGAAGGCTACTAAGCACCTGTCTTTCATATGAGTTTTTATAGTAGACAATATCTTTCGATATGAATCAAGTCCATCTTCTCCCGCATAAAGTGCTAAATGAGGTTCATTATCTTTTACTATCTGTTCTATTTCCTCATTATTCATAATATAAGGTGGATTACTTATTATTACATCATACTGTTTATCTATTTTTTCGAAAAAGTCACTTTCTATTATGTTGGCATGAGAATTTAATTCTCCACAGTTTTTGTTAGTAACTTCTAAAGCATCTTTACTTATATCTACTAAATCCACAGTTTTTGTGGAAACTTTTTTTTCTAATGTTAGGCCAATAACTCCACTTCCACAGCCTAAATCAATTATTTCTATTGGTTCTTTAAAATTTCTTTCAATATATTTAATAGTATTTTCAACTAATTCTTCAGTCTCAAATCTTGGAATTAACACTCTTTCATCAATATAAAAATCTAATCCATAAAAATTTATATGCTGCATAATATATTGTAATGGTTTTCCTTCTTCTAGGGCTAAGACAGCTTTCTTATATAATTCAACTTTTTCTTCTGAAACTATTTCATCTAAATATGATAATAATTCTAATGGGTTTTTCTCTATTATTTCAGCAAGAAGTATTCTAGCATGGTCTTTATGAATATGAGAATTAGCAAATACTAATAGTTCATCTACTGTCATTTAATTACCTCTTTTTTTTACTAATTGAATAACCGTTTTTTCTTCTTCTGTTAGTTCTTCTTCGGCTAGAAAAGATAGTGTTCCTAAAAACTTATCTATTTCTTTTATTTCTATGTGATTTGTCACTTTTTTGCATTTAATACAATAGAGTTTTTTACGATGAAAATTCTTTTTTTGTTTTCCTTGCTTTCTTCTTATTGGAAAAGTACTACCACATTCTGGGCATAATAATGTTGTAGGTGCCCCTTTATTCATCAGTTTCTCCTTCTAGTTTTCTTTTTTGATCTTCTTGAATTAGAGCATCTATTATATCATCCAAATAACCATCAATCACTCTGTCTAAATTATTTGTAGTAAATCCGATTCTATGATCAGTGACTCTATTTTGTGGATAATTATATGTTCTAATTTTTTCTGCCCTGTCACCAGTTCCAATTTTACTTCGACGTTCATTACCTTCTTTTTCAGCCTTTTCTTGTTCTTGTAATTCATATAGTCTAGATTTCAAGACTTTCATAGCCTGTTCTTTATTTTGTATTTGACTACGTTCATTTTGACAAGTTACAACTAATCCTGTAGGTAAGTGGGTTATTCTTACTGCAGAGTCTGTTGTATTTACACCCTGACCACCGCAGCCACTTGAACGATAAATATCTATTCTTAAATCGTTTGGATTTATTTCAATTTCAACATCTTCATCAGCTTCTGGCATTACTAGAACTGTAGCGGTTGATGTTTGTAGACGGCCATTTGATTCAGTTACAGGTACTCTTTGTACTCTATGTGATCCACTTTCATATTTTAGTAAAGAGTAGGCTCCTTTTCCTTTAATCATTAATTCAATTTGACTAAATCCGCCTGCTGTCCCATCTACTGAATTATAAACTTGGTAAGAAAAACCTTGCTTTTCTGCATATCTTGTATACATTCTAAATAAATCTCCAGCAAAGATATTAGCTTCATCTCCGCCAGCTGCACCTCTAATTTCCATAATGACATTTTTGCTATCATTAGGATCTTTAGGAATTAATAATACTTCTAACTCTTTATCTAATTTTTCTTTTTCTAATTCTAAGTCTTTTAATTCTTCTTTGGCTATTTCTCCAAGTTCTGGATCTTTAGTCATTTCTTTTGTTTCCTCAATACCTTGAACTAGTTTCTTATATTTTTTATAACATGTTACAATATCTTCTAAATCGGACATTTCTTTTGAGTATGCTCTTGTTTTTTTGATATCTCCTAAAACTTCTGGTTTTGTTAATTCATTTTCTAGTTCATTATATTTTGCGAGTGTTGCTTCTAAACGTTCTATCATTTTATCACCCTTTCGCGATTGCTTATATTATATCACATTTTAAGAAAAAAATTAGACTATTCTTCTAGTTCTAATTCATTTTCATCTATTACTACTAAATCTTTTAATTCTTCATTTGTATCATCATCATAATCTTCATCTTCGCGATCATCAAAATTATCTTCTTCTATTTCTTCTTCCTCTTGTTGTTCTTCCTCTTCATCTTCCTCTTCATCGTCTTCTTCATCAGTAACTTTTACGATCTTATCAGATGTATGATTGCTTCTTAAATCCCATTTACCATTATCAAGTAAGATAAATCTTTTATCTGTTGCTAAAGCTGTATAAAAATCGGCAATTTTAGTTTCAAATGCTGATTCTGGTAATTCTAATAATTTCATTATTTTTCTAAATAAATCAGCTGTATTTAATTTTCGTTTCATTTCTTCCATAATTAAATATGCTATATCTTTATTTGATAATAATTCTAATTCTTCTTTCTTCATTGATTTAAGACTCATATATAGACCTCCTATATCAAACATTATATGTCTGTAGTAAATTTGTGTGTTTATAAAATTAACAATAAATTTATAACATATATCTTTTATATACGCAATACCTTTTTTTTACATTTTTTTAGGAACTTTTATGCCAAGTACATCTAATAGTAACATATTAATATTATAGACAATTTCTGTTAGCACTAACCAAGATTCTTTTTTAGAAAGATCTTCTTCTATTAAAACCTTATTTTCAGCATAAAACTTATTATATAGAGCTGTTAAATTATATAGGTATTCGGCAATATCATTTAATGTTTTTGTTGTTAATGACTTATCCAAGATATTTGGTAAGTTAAGAATAGTTAAAGCAATATCTTTTTCTGTTTGGCTACTCAAAACTTTAATTTTATCTCGAGTAAAATCACCAGCTTTTGTTAAGAGTGATTTCATTCTAATCGTTGAATATAGTAAATATGGTCCTGTTTTTCCCTCTAAACTAGTAAATTTTTCAATTTCAAAGATATAATCAGTTCCACGAAATGGTAATAAATCCGCATATTTTAGTGCTGCTATAGCAACAATTTCTGCGACTTCATCTTTTTCTTCTTCACTTACTGTTTCTGAGTTAATTCTTTTTAATGTCGCATCTTTTACTAATTCTATTAGATTTTTTAGAGACATAACTCCACCATCTCTAGTTTTAAATGGTTTTCCATCTTGACCGTTCATAGTACCAAAGCCAATATGTTCTAAATTAACTTTTTCTGATACCAATTCTGCTTTTCTAGCTGCTCTAAAGACTTGTTCAAAATGTAGGGATTGTCTAGCATCTACTACATACCAGATTTCATCGGGATTAAAATTTTCTTTTCTTTCTAATATAGCAGCAAGATCTGTTGAATCATACGACTTTGAACCATTTGATTTTACCATAAGTAATGGTGGCATTGGAGCATTATCATCTTCCTTACTTACATCTATAACCTTTGCGCCTTCACTCTCCTGAATTATATTTTTTTCTTCACAGATTTTTAAAAGTTGATCAAAGTAGGCCATTTCATCACTTTCACCATTCCATAGTTCAAATGAAACATTTAATCTATCATATGTAGATTTAATATCTTTTTTAGAAATATCAACAATTCTTTTCCATAAATCATAGTAGCCTCTTTCTTTATCTTGAAATTTAACAGTAATATTTCGGCCATCTTCTAAATATTCTTCATTTTCCTTTGCTTTTGCAGATGCTAATGGATATATTTTTTCTAAATCTTCATTAGTTATTGGTAAATCTATATTTTCATAATTTCCTGTATATTTTTCATCAAAATATGGAAGTGCTGGATACATTTCTTTAATTTCTTTAATTACAAAGCCAAGAGGGCGACCATAATCTCCTAAATGAGCATCTCCTAGTACTTCATATCCTAATAACTTGGCTAATCGCTTTAATCCTTCACCAATGTTAGCACTTCTTAAATGACCAACATGTAATGCTTTAGCGACGTTAGCTCCACCATAATCAATTACAACTTTTTTATGTTCATGTTTATTAATATTAGAATAGATGTTTTCCTTAATTCTATTTAGTATTTCTTTTGTATATTCTTCACTTAAACTAAAATTAATAAATCCTGGACCAGCTATATTGATGTTTGTAAATCGAGAATCTTTTTTAAATTCTTCTACTATCTTAGATGCAATTTCACGAGGATTTTCCTTGTATATTTTGGCTAATTGCATAGCATCATTCAATTGAAATTCTCCTAAATCACGTCTATTAGATGGCTCTAAAAATAAATGATCCACATCATATCCGGACTTTTTGACGATTTCTTTAATACTTTTCTCTAATTCATTATAAATACTCATTCTTTCACCTCTATACTAAATTTATAGACTACTCTCTCTAATTCATATTCAACTATGAGATTATTTTTATCTTGAAATAATTCTTTTGTTTTTAACTTCATGGAAACTGTTTTATTAATATCTTTGGCTGTTACTAAAGCTTCAGTTTTCTTATCTTTAATAAATTGTAAGACAATTTTAAGAGTACTATTTTCACGTGTTAAAATATTTTTTTCTAAGTTGTAGATATTTTTTGTTCCAGAAATAATATATTTAATACAATTATCTTCAAATATTGCAGGAATGGTTCCTGTTTCTGATGTAAGAGTTTTTCCTAAAGCAAAACTAGATATTTTGTAAACAATATTTTTTTTAGGCATTTAATCACCTCTTAAAATTTGCTGTAATGATTATAACATAATAATCTTTTTTTTTATACATATTTTTCTCTTTATTTTCAATACTATTAAAGAATGGAGGATTATTAATGAGAGTATTCCGGGTATTGTTAAAAACATTAAAGTTCTTTTCTTTTATTATTCTTTTAGTAGTAATTGGATGTTTTCTATATGTTAAGCTTTCTCCTAAACCTATAATTAATAGTGCTAATAATATTATTTTGTACGATAAAAATAATAAAATATTTTTTAAAGGAAGCCAAGAAAAAGAATGGGTAGAATTAAAGGATATTAGTAAATATGCTATTGATTCAACAATTTATACGGAAGATAAAAATTTTTATAAACATTTTGGTTTTGATTTTTTTAGGATTGGCAAGGCTATAATTACAAATATTTCTAACAAAAGTAATGATCAAGGGGCTTCGACAATTACTCAACAGTATGCTAAAAATCTTTTTTTAAACTTTGATAAGACTTGGTCAAGAAAATGGGATGAATTATGGTATACAATGAGAATAGAGGCAAATTATAGTAAAGATGAAATTTTAGAGGGATACTTAAATACAATTAATTATGGGCATGGAAAATATGGAATTGAGAATGCAAGTAAATTTTATTTTGGTAAATCTGCTAAAGACTTGTCGTTAGCAGAAGCTAGTTTACTTACAGCAATACCAAAAGCTCCCAGTAATTACTCACCAATAATTAATTATGATAATGCTAAGAAAAGGCAACTTATTGTGTTAAATAGTCTAGTTAAAAATGATATTATTTCTGAAGATGAAAAAAAGAAAGCTCTTAGTGAAGAAATAACAATTATAGGCAATTCAGAAAGAGAAGATTTATCTAGTATTAATTACTATGAAGATGCTGTTATGGATGAATTAAAGAGTATTAATAGTATTCCTGATAATTATAGTTCACTTGGAGGATTAAAAATATATACTAGTCTTGATTACAATACTCAGGAGAACTTAGAAAATAATATTAGAGAAACTTTTCCTGAAGATTCTACTTTAGAAACTGCTGTTGTCGTTATGGAACCTACTACTGGTAGAGTTTTGGCTTTAGCTGGAGGAAGAGATTATAATAAGTCTACATATAATAGAGCCTTATATTCGGCAAGACAAGTTGGTTCTACTATGAAACCTTATCTTTATTATGCAGCCTTAGAAAGTGGTTTTACGGCTAGTACTTCTTTTATTAGTGAAAAGACTTCTTTCCCTTTAGACAATAAAGAATTATATGAACCAAATAATTATAATGATAATTATGGAAATAAGCCTATTTCAATGGCTACAGCTGTAGCTTATAGTGATAATATATATGCTGTTAAAACACATACATTTTTAGGATACGACTCATTAATAAATGTAGCAAGGCGAGTGGGAATAAAAGAAAAATTAGAAGCAGTTCCTTCTCTTCCTCTTGGTACAAACGAAATTAATATACTACATATGGCTGCTGGATATTCTGCTTTTGCTAATCTAGGCTATAAAGTTGAACCTCATTTTATACTAAAAGTTGAAGATAAAAAAGGTAATGTTTTATATAATGTTAACGAAGATAAAGAACTAGTTTTAAATCCTAGTTTAGTATTTATTTTAAATAATATTTTAACTGCTACTTATGACCCTCTTTATATAGATTATAATTATCCAACAGCAATAAGTTTATCACAAAAATTAAAGCATACTTATGCACTAAAAAGTGGTACAACTAGTAGTGATAATTGGAATATAGGTTTTAATAAAAATGTTTTATGTGCTGTTTGGGTTGGTCATGATGATAATACTGAATTAACTAAGAGTGACTATAAATATGCTCAAAATATTTGGTATAAAACAGTTGAAGAACATGAAAAAGATGTTGATCCTAATAATGGCTGGTATGAGAAGCCAAAAAATGTAGTTGGAGTATTAGTTGAACCAATATCTGGAAAACCTCTTAGTGATAATTCTAAAAATAAAAAACTAATGTATTTTTTAAAAGGTACCGAACCGAAAGAAGCTGATCCTACATTTGATGAAATTGATATTAATAATTAGTTTTTATAGTACATTTATTGTGCTATTTTTTTTAATTTGCTATAATTAATTAGGATGGTGAAGTTAATGTTAGAAACTATAGTAGGAATAATTGTAGGAATTACAATCATTTTATTTATTTATGTAATAATTAATAATAAATTTCAATTAGTAATAATAAAGATAGATAAAGCTGATGAAGATATTGATATGTATTTGATGAAAAAACAAGAACTTTTGAATAGAGCTCGTCCAATTGTTAAAAAAGAATTAAAATTAGAAGAATTTTTAGAAGAATTAGATAATGAATTTGAAGAGCAAAAAAATTTAGAAAATCATAATAAATTGAAAAGTTCATATAATGAATTATTTAAAATCTTAGATGAGAATGAGAAATTAATGAAAAGTGAGAGTTTGGTATCTATTTTAGAGCAATTAAACACTAATGAAGAAAATATTATTGGTGCTATTAAGTTCTATAATGATACTGTTGTTGAATTTAACAGATTAATAGTATCTTTTCCTTCTAATATTTTAGGATTTTTAAAACGCTATAAAAAATTAGAATTTTATAATAATGAAAGAAGAGAAATATTTGAAATATTAAATGTTAAATAGAGGTGTGATTATGGGATTTATTGATAATATTAAAGAACGAGCAAAGAAAAATATAAAAACAATTGTTTTGCCAGAGTATATGGACAGAAGAGTCCTTGAAGCTGCAGAGATAGCTTCAAAAGAAAAAATTGCTAAAATAATAATAATTGGTAATGAGATAGATATTGAAGCTACTAATAGTGATTTAGATCTTAGTGAAACAACTATTATTGATCCAATGGTTTCTGATATTACAGAAGAATTAATTACTAAACTTGTAGAACTTAGAAAGAATAAAGGTTTAACTTATGATGAAGCAAAAAGATTAATTCTTGAGGATTATATGTATTTTGCTTGTATGCTTGTTAAAACCGGGAGAGCTGATGGTGTTGTTTCTGGTGCTTGCCATTCTTCTTCTAATACTTTAAGACCGGCGTTACAAATTATTAAAGCAGCTCCTAATGTTCCTCTTGTTTCAGCATTCTTTTTAATGATTGTTCCTAATTGTGAATATGGTCATGATGGTACATTTATTTTTGCTGATTCTGGTTTAGTACAAAATCCTACTAGTGAAGAATTAGCTGCTATTGCTGCAAGCAGTGCAGAAACATTTAAATTATTAGTTGAAGATGAACCTATTGTTGCAATGCTTTCTCATTCAACAATGGGAAGTGCAGAACATAATGATGTTAGTAAAGTTGTAGAAGCAGTTAAAATTGCTAAAGAAAAATATAGTAATTATAGAATAGATGGTGAAATGCAATTAGATGCTGCAATAGTACCTGATATAGCAGCTTTTAAAGCTCCTAATAGTACAATTGCTGGACTTGCTAATGTTTTGATTTTCCCTGATTTAGATGCAGGAAATATTGGTTATAAACTAGTGGAAAGACTTGCTAAAGCTGAGGCATATGGACCAATTACTCAAGGTATTGCTGCTCCAATAAATGATTTAAGTAGAGGTTGTAGTGTTCATGATATTGTTGGAGTTATTGCTATAACAGCTGTTCAAGCAAAATAAGGAGAATATTGTTTGTGTGATTTTTCTAAAAAAGATTTAACTTATGGGTTATATGCATATCTTGTAATTCTTTTTTTCGATGTACTTCATGTTTTTATTAAAGATTTGCCACTATATTTTACTGGTTTTTGGTTTTCTATTTCTTCTTTGATACTTTTCGCTTATGTATATGATAAAGGTAAAACTGATATTGGTAAATATGGAGTTATGGCTATTGTTGCTGATACTGTAATTGATATTATTTATAATATTTTTATTTCTATTAGCTGTTATTCTTCTTTTTGTACTGGCATTTCTAAATTATTTAGAATAACTAGTTATTTGACTAGTAATGCAGTAGCAATTTTAGCAATATTGGCATTGTTTTCTTTAATTAAATCTAATAATCAAAAAGTTGATCAGTTTAAAAAAGTAACAATTATCTTAGCTGTTGTATTTGCAGTGTATCAAGTGATTGTTGCTACATTTAGTTTTACTCAAAGTGATTTTATGATGAATTTATTTGCCGCAGTTAGTTCATTAAGAAATAGTTTTGAATATATTGTTATAATTATATATTTACTTTCTAAGACTATCGAGCAACCTCTAAATAACCTTGCTAATCAAGTAAATCAACCAGTACAAAATCAAATTCAACAAACTGTTAATCAGGTAAATAATGTGGTTAATCAAGTTGGTCAAACTTCTCAAGTAACTACTGCTTATCAGCAACCACAAAATACATTTAATCAACAATAAAAAATATAGACATAAACAGTCTATATTTTTTTATTCCATTATTGGCCGAGAATCAATTCTTATATTTATTATTGATTTCTGTTTCCACATGCCAATATTTTATTTTTCATTATTTCACCTCTTATTATTCAATTCTCCAATCAATTTCTTTAATGTCATGTTCTTTTAAAAATTTATTTGTTTTAGAAAATGGACTACTTCCAAAGAAACCGTTTCTGGCAGAAAATGGAGATGGATGAGTGGATTCTATTATGTAGTGATTGGGGTTAGTTATTAGTTTCTTTTTATCTCTGGCATATGATCCCCATAGTATAAATACTATAGGTGTTTCTCTTTTATTTATTATTTTTATTATATCATCGGTAAATTGTTCCCATCCTTTATCTTTATGGGAAGTTGGTTTATGTTCCTCGACCGTTAGGACTGCATTGAGAAGCAATACTCCTTGTTTTGCCCATGGTTTCAACGAGTTAGCTTTCGGAAATGGTATTCCTAGGTCATTTTCAAGTTCCTTAAAAATGTTCTGAAGTGATGGTGGTTTTAGCACTTCATTACTTACAGAGAAGGATAATCCTTCTGCTTGATTGGGTCCATGATAAGGATCTTGACCAAGTATTACAACTTTTAAATTATCAAAGTCAGTATAACGAAAAGCATTAAAAACTTCATTCTGTTTAGGATAAATTGTCTTTTTCTTATACTCCTCTTTGATAAATTGTAGGAGATTTTGAAAATATTCTTTTTTATATTCATCTTTTAATAGTTCATCCCATTTATTACCTATCATTTTAGCACCTACTTATGATAATTTTCATTATTATTTATTTTGTATGCTCTATATATTTGTTCTAATAGCAATACTCTAAATAATTGGTGAGGGAAAGTTAATTTAGAAAAAGACAGATGATATTTAGCTTTTTCTTTTATTCTTTCTGATAATCCATAACTTCCTCCTATTATGAAGGTAATATTACTATTTTCTATCATGATACTATCGATTTTTTTAGCAAATTCTTCAGATGATATTTCTCTGCCCTCAATTTCTAGTGTTATAATATAGTCTTTATCGTTTATGTGTTTTAATATTTTTTCTTCTTCTAGTTTTAGAGCTTTACCTACTTCTACTAGTCCTTCATCTTTTACTTCTATTATCTCAATATTAGTATATTTTTTTATTCTTTTTTGATATTCCTCGATAGCATCTTTTAAGTATTTTTCTTTTATTTGACCAACACAAATTATTTTTATCATATTACACCTCTATAAGTGGTCCTTCTTCATTTTGTCTAGCAATTAAGACATTAATATTAGTTGGTAAATTCTCTTCAGTTATTGCTGAAAGAGCTTTTTCCTCTGTATTATTTTTTTCGCTTAAATGAGCAAGCACTATTGTTTTAGTATTTGGACCGATTATTTTTTTTAGATATTTGGCTGTTGTTTTATTTGATAAGTGTCCTTTATCACTAATAACTCTTTCTTTTAAGAATCTTGGATATGGGCCATCCATGAGCATTATTTCATCATGATTACTTTCTATGATATAAGCATCTTTACTCACCATTTTTGCAAGATATTTTCTATTGATATAGCCTGTATCAGTCACATAAACTAAGCTTTTATCATCATATGTTATTATGTATCCTACTGATGATGGAGCATCATGAGAAGTATGTATCAATTCAATTTCAACATCATTAATTGTAAATTTATCATCTATAAATTGGCATTTATTATATGGGACTTTTTCTTTTAGACCATCATACATTTCTTCAGGAATAAAAATTGGTAAATTTGTTTTGGTAATTAGTGATGCTAAACCTTTAGTATGGTCACTATGATTGTGTGTTACTAATATACCTGAAAAATCTTTAAAAGAAAGGGAATTTTCTTCTAAACTTCTTTTTAAAGTTAAGTAGGAAATTCCCATATCAATTATTAAATTTGTATTACCACATAAGATAATTGTACAATTTCCTTTAGAGCCGCTTGCTATTGTTTTAAACTGCATTTTAATAGAACTGCATTGCGTCTAACGCAACTCCTCCACGGTATGGATATCCTTGCCAGATAGCAAAATGAAGATGGACACCAGTTGCAGCTCCAGTACGTCCCATGCCACCAATAACTTGTCCTTTTTCTACATAGTCTCCTTCATGTACATATCGACAACCTTCGCAAAGGTGTGCATACATAGTGTACATTCCATTATGATGATCTATTATTATGTATTGTCCATTATCATTTTTAACAGATGATACTACTACAGTTCCTGCTTGGGCTGCGAAGATATTTGATCCATATCCACATCCTGCAATGTCAGTTCCATCATGTAATACTCCCCAACGCCAACCAAAACCGCTTGAAATAGATGCACAAGATGCTGGCCAGCCCCATTGGCCTTTAGTAGCAATGACATTGCCATATCCTCTTCCATAGTAACTTGTTTGTTTTCCACCTTTAACGATTATTTCATTTATTGGTTCTTTTATTACTTCTGTCGAAATTGTAACTGTATTAACTGTTTCACCATTTACTTTTTGGATTTTTTGAGTAACTTTATTCTCTCCTTTTACTCCAGCTTGAAGAACTTCCTCATAACCAACATATTTATCATTATCATATCTAGTTTCAGAAGTATAATTTTTTTCTTCCCTTAAAACAACATGGTCCTCTTCGACAACACTAAATTGAGGTTTTAATATTCCAAGAGTTACTTCTTGACCAGGAGATAATAAACTATTTTTATCTTGTAAATCAGGATTAGCAATTAAAAATTCTTCAACAGATATTTTGTTGTTGAAAGCAACATCACTAATTGTATCGCCTTCTTGAATTGTATATTTTGCCTGATCTTCTATTGTACCAAATAGTAAATATTTACTTAATTCATCTTCTGATTGATATATTTTATTGTTAGTTGGGATTTTAGTTTTTTTAATTGTTATTTTATTTTTTATATAAATATTTTCTATTATCTTTCCTACATCCTGAATTTCTTTTTGACTATCATTAGCATAATTATCATATTCTTCTGTTGGAATGAAAGATTTAACTGTTTTTTCAATAGCATTTGTAAAAGTCTTTTTTTCAAGAACATATAATAGTTGTGATTGCCCTTTTTTGATTTTTCCATCTGCTGTTTTTGTATCTAACCCCTTAACTTTTATGACATATCCATCAATCATGAATGGGGAAATATCTTTTATTTCATTATAGATTTCTTCGTTTGTTTTAATATTATCTTCATAAGTTATTTCTTTTAAAATATCTAAATCACTTGGCGCATATACTTTGTTAACATTATATTTTTTCTTGATTTCGGCATTCTTTTTATCAATATATGTCTCTAAATCTTCTTTTGATTTAATTAGTCCTAATGATTTACCTTTTAGATACACTCTATAAACATTTTGGGGTTTGAGAGTCATTTTAGTAAATCCTGTTGTAAATGTCATAGAAAAAATAATTAGTAATAATAGTAATATTTTTATTTTTTTAGGCATTAGGGTTCCCCTCCTTACGCTCTTTTCTTAAATTTAAGAAAGTTTGCGTATTCTTTTTAAATAATAATTCAATAGTTGCGGTTGGTCCGCTACGATGTTTTGCAATATTAATTTCAATGATACTATTGTTATCCTCTGTTCTGGCTTCCTTATTATAGTAGTCATCACGATATAGGAACATTACTATATCTGCGTCTTGTTCAATTGAGCCAGACTCACGTAAATCGCTCATCATTGGTCTTTTGTCTTCTCTTGATTCTACACCACGTGATAATTGTGATAAGGCAATTATCGGCACACCTAATTCCATAGCTAAAGTCTTTAAACTACGGGAGATATCTGATACTTCTTGCTGACGATTTGCGCCATAATTTTTACCACCTGATATTAATTGTAGGTAGTCGATTACAACTAAACTCAAGCCAGTTTCACTACTCGCTAAACGACGACATTTTGCTCGTATTTCGCCTATCGTAATTCCTGGGGTATCATCAATAACTAAATTAGTACTTGCCAATTGAGCTGCTGCTTCATTTATTCTTTTCCAATCCTGATTTAAAAGATTTCCAGTTTTCAATTTAAATCCATCTAATTGTCCAAGTGAAGCTAAAATACGCATAGCTAATTGTTCAGCACTCATTTCCATATTAAATATGGCAACAGATTTTGGTTGAGTCATTGCAACATGAACAGCTAAATTTAAAGCAAAAGCTGTTTTTCCTACAGCTGGTCTAGCTGCTAAAATAATGAATTCATTAGGATGTAGTCCTGTTGTTATTCTATCGAAGTCATACCAGCCAGTTGCAAGGCCTGTTATTTCACCTTTGCTTTCTGATAACATTTCTAAATCTGATTGTGTTTTAGCTAATATATCCTTTATTGTTCTAAATTCACTTGTTTTTCTGTTTTTGATAATATTTAAAATTTTCTTTTCTGAATTATCTAAAATCTCATTAACAGTTTCATCTGTTTTATAACCTTCTGCTGCTATATCTTCAGCTGTCAAAATTAAATTTCTAAGAATTGCTGACTCCTCAACGCTTTGAATATAATAGTCAATATTACTTGCTGTGGGAACATAATTTAATACCTCAGTTAAATATTCGACTCCACCTGCTAGTGATAATTCATTTTTATTTCTTAAGTGGCTTGTTACTGTAGTAATATCAATTGGACTTTTTAAATCCTGTAATTCTGTCATAGCAGTAAATATTTTTGCATTTTTTTCATTATAAAATGACTCTGGTGTTAAACTTTCTGCTGCTTTTTGAAGTGCATATTTCGATAAGAAGCAAGCACCTAGTACTGATTCTTCTGCTTCTATATTATTAGGCATAGTTCTTGTTGGCATTATATCACCTCTATTTGAACAAGTGTACTTTAATTATGGCTTCTACGTCTTGATATAAATTGATTTTTACATTGTGGAAGCCTAAACTTGCTAAGGAATTATCAAGTTCTATCATATTTTTCTCTATTTTATACCCCTTTTCTTGTAAAGCTTCTTTAATCTGTTTAACACTAATACTACCAAATACTTTATCGCCTGCTCCTGTTTTAACCTTAAATTCTAAAAATTCTTTTGCTAACTTGGTTTTTATTGCTTCAGCTTGCTTTTTGTTTTCAGCATCTTCTTTGGCCTTTTTTGCTTGTTCATGATTTAATTTAAGCATATTTTCTTTGGTTTTTTTTATGGCATAGCCATTTTTAATAAGAAAGTTTTCGGCATAGCCATCTTTTACATTTTTTACTTGTCCCTTTTTACCTTGGTTTTTTAAATCTTTGATGAAAATTACTTCCATGCTATTCACCTTCTTCTTTTAATAGTTTTTTTAGGGTCTGTTCTACCTTACTTATGGTTGTATCTTCAAATTTAGCTGCCCCATTGTAAGTATCTCCTCCGCCACCTAGTTTTTCTAAAATTTTGACAATGTCAAAGTTTCCTAAACTTCTAGCGCTTAATCCTACTGTTGTTTTATTTAATTTTCCAATAACAAAAGATGCTTCTATATTATTGAAAAATAATAGCGTATCGGCAATTTTAGCTAAATCTTCTCTTCGATATTGGGTGTTAGCTGTTGCTTTAGTAAAGGCTATATTACCATTTATTGTTTCAATTGAGGACATTAATTTTTGTCGTTCTGTATATTCTTCAAGATCTTGTTTTAGTAAATATTGAACCTTTTTAGCACTAGCACCTAAAGAAGTTAAATAATAGGATATATAGAATGTCTCTGATGTAGTATTTAATGTATAGTTATTAGTATCTAATACAATTCCGGATAATAGTATGGTTGCATAATAAGAATCAATTTCTACATCATAGTATTCAATCAAACTTGTAATCATCTCACAAGTACTTGAAACTTTATTATCATTAATAATGATAGCATTTTTTATTGTTCCTTTTCCTAAATCATGATGATCTATTACTACTTTTCTTTGAATTTGATTTAAAACCTTTTCATTTTGAACTAGTTCTGTCTTATTTGTATCTAGTACTATTAGCAAATTTTTTTCTTCTTTAGGATATAAACATTCTTTTAAATTTTCACTTCTAATTATTGATATACAGCCATCTAATTCTTTTAATACTTTATTGACTCCTGGTTCATGTTCTTTATCATCTATTATTAAATAACAGTTCTTTTTTTTCCTTTTTAGAATCATGTACATTCCAATGGAACTTCCTAGTGCATCTAAGTCTAGATTTTTGTGAGCCATTAAAAATATATTTTTAGATTTATTTATCATTTTATTAAGTTTTTTGCGTTCTTTTATTATACTCATAGTTCCTCCTATAAATATAATATTATTATATAATAATTTATAATATTTGTCTAATATATATAGTTCGTTATTGCAACAAAAAAATGTAGTTTCCTACATTTTATCTTGAATATGGTAATAGTGCTATTGCACGTGCTCTTTTAACTTGCATTGTAGTATATCTTTGATGTAGAGCACAGTTTCCTGTTACACGTCTTGGAACTATTTTTCCTTTTTCATTTATATATCTCTTTAGTGTTTCAGGATCTTTATAATCAACTGTTTTACCAGTACACATCAAACATACTTTTTTCTTTCTACGTCCGTTAAATTCTGCCATGATAATCCTCCTTTTTAGAATGGTAACTCATCATCGCTTATTTCGATACTTGAACCAAAATCAGCGAATGGGTTACTGTCAATATCTGTTCCTTTTGGTTCTTTGGCATCGCCAAAGTCATAAGGTGTTGGCTCTTTATTTCCAGAGTCATTCATATTATTAGAATTATTTGAGGAATTCTTTGATCCTAAAAATTCAACATTATCAGCTACTACTTCTGTTACATATCTCTTTTGACCATTATTATCGTCATAACTTCTTGTTTGAATTCTACCGTCAATAGCTACTTGGCTTCCTTGAGTTAGGTAGTTTTTAACATTCTCAGCTTGCTTTCTCCATACAACAATATTAATAAAATCCGCTTCTCTTTCGCCTTGTTGATTTGAAAAATTTCTATTAACTGCTAGGGAAAAAGTCGCAACAGCAGTATTATTGCCAGTATATCTCAATTCAGGATCTCTCGTTAATCTTCCTATTAAAAATACTTTATTCATAAATACCTCTTTTTCTCTTACTCTTCAACCTTTACGATTAAATGACGAAGTAAGTTTTCATTAATTCTAGCAACACGATTAAATTCTTGTTCTGCTTCTTTATTAGCTTCTACTACAAATAAGTAATAATAACCTGTATTAAACTTCTTTATTTCGTATGCTAATTCTCTTTGTCCCATTGCTTTTTCTTCTAAAACTTTTGCTTTAGCATCTGTTAAGACCTTCTTCATGCTATCAGCTGTTTTTCTAATTTCAGCTTCCTCCATATCTGGTCTAACGATAAACATTATTTCATATTTATTCATTCTTACACCTCCTTTTGGACATTAAGGCTGCTTTTGCAGCAAGGAGTATTGAAATACTCGAAGGTATTATAACAATAAAATAAAAAAATGTCTAGAAGATTTTTGAAATAATCTGGTTTTATTTTGACTTTATGTTATAATTATGAATAGAAGGTGGTCTTGTATTATGAAATTGATTGAAAAAAAATGTCCTAATTGTGGAGCAAGCTTAGAATTTAGTGATACTGATAAAAGTTGTAAATGTCAATATTGCCATAGAGCTTTTGAAATAGAACGTGATAATAGTATCAATGTTAATGATATTGCAGAGCAGTTTAACTTAAGTGAATTAAAGGGAACAGCTGGTACCGCTGCAAAAGTTCTTGGCGGTGTCTTTGTTGGGCAATATATTATTGCTGCTTTAGTTGGAATTGTGGCAATTATTATATTTGTTGTGGTTGGTATTAATTTTTATAAAAGTTTTTCTAATAGTGATAGTGGTGATAGCGATAGTGATGCTAGTGGTATCATCGAAAATATTACTAAAGAAAAATACTTTACTAGTGCTGAAGAATTAGATAATGAAGACTTTGGTGATTTAGATAATAAAGCGTATTCCGCTATTAGCAAAAATGATGATAGTTTAACTAATTTTAGTTTAAAGATGAGTCCAAAAAGACAAAAAGTATATGTTGCTTACAATGCAGAAAAGAATTCTAATATAATAGTTGCTGTATATAAAGCAAGGTACAATAACTTTTTTGCTAATACTGATGTCTATTTATATGTTCCAATTAAATATGAAAATATCAAATCCAATAGAGCATTAGTTTTTGAATTAGATAATCCTTCTATTGATGCTCCAGAGTTTTATCTTGATGGAGAACATACTGAATATACTTATGGTTATGGTGATATGGAAACTTTAGTAAATGAAGTTATTGAACCTTTAAAAAAAGAATATACTGTTACAGAAAAATAAAAGAGCCTAAGCTCTTTTTTTATACATTAAATCTGAAGTGACAGATATCTCCGTCTTGCATTAGATAATCTTTTCCCTCAAGTCTAGCTTTTCCAGCTTCTTTTACTTTTAGTTCTGATCCATAATTTATTAAATCTTCATATGATATTACTTCTGCTCTAATAAATCCTTTTTCAAAATCTGTGTGAATTATTCCTGCACACTCTTTAGCGTTCATGCCTTTTTTAAAAGTCCAGGCTCTTACTTCATCTTTTCCAACAGTAAAGTATGTTGCTAAGCCAAGAATATCATATGTTGCCATTACTAATTTATCTAGTCCTGATGTTTCTATTCCTAGTCCTTCTAACATTTCTTTTTTATCTTCTTCTGATAATTCACTTAGTTCTTCTTCTACTTTGGCACATAAGCTAACTACTTTGGCATTTTCTTTAGTTGCATATTCTTTAACTTTTAATACATGTTCATTATCTTGCTCTCCTAACTCACTTTCTTTAATATTAGCTAGATAAATAATTGGCTTTTGAGTTAAAAAACTATATGACTTTATAATCTTTTTTTCTTCTTCTGTTAGGTTTAATTGTCTAATTGGCTTATTTTCTTCTAAAGATTTTTTACATTTTTCTAGAACTTCAACTTCTAACATATCATCTTTATTTTTTGTTGTTCTTGCTTTTTTTGATACTCTTTCTAAACGATTATTTATTACATCTAAATCAGCTATAGCTAATTCTAAATTTATGGTTTCTATGTCTCTTATTGGATCAATCACTCCATCAACGTGAATTATCTTACCATCATCAAAGCATCTTACAACTTCAACTATGGCATCGACTTCTCTTATGTGTGATAAAAATTTATTTCCAAGACCTTCTCCTTTAGATGCTCCTTTAACCAAACCTGCTATATCAGTAAATTCATAGGCTGTTGGTATAAATCTTTCTGGCTCATACATTTCTTTTAATTTATTCATTCTTTCATCTGGTACAGTTACTACCCCAACGTTTGGCTCAATTGTTGCAAACGGATAGTTCTCAGCTAATATTTTTTGATTTGTAATTGCGTTGAATAAAGTTGATTTTCCAACGTTAGGAAGCCCTACTATTCCTGCTGTTAAACTCATAATATCCCTCTTCTTTCGTTTTATAGTATATCATTTTTGATTTTAGAAGTAAATTATTATATTATTATAGATTTTGAAAAAGTTGTTTGGTAAAATTATAATGGAAGGTGATTTTGTGAGAAGTGTCGGAACTGTTGTACGTGGAATTCGTACTCCTATTATTAAAGAAAATGACAATTTAGAGGATATTGTTATTGATTCTTTAATGCAAGCAAAAGAAAATGAAGGTTTTGAGTTTAGAGATCGAGATGTAGTTGCGATAACTGAAGCTGTTGTTGGAATTAGTCAAGGTAATTATGCAACTGTTGATGATATTGCTACTGATATAAAAAATAAGTTTAATAATCCTAATGAATTAGGTATAGTTTTTCCTATTCTAAGTAGAAATCGTTTTTCACTTATTTTAAAAGGAATTGCTAGAAGTACAAAAAAATTATTTGTACTATTGTCTTTTCCTTCTGATGAAGTTGGTAATGGTATTTTAGATGAGGAAGTTTTTGAAAAAAGTGACTTCAATTTGAGTAGTATTATTTCAGAAGAAGAATATGATAAAAATTTTGGTAATTTTTTACATCCTTTTACCGGTATTAATATGATTAATTTTTATAGAAATCTTATAAAAGCTGAAGGATGTGAACCTGTTTTTATATTGGCAAATAGAGCTACTGAAATTTTAAATTATACTAAAAATGTTATTAACTGTGATATTCATACAAGATATAAAACTAAAAAATTATTAGCAGATGCTGGGGCTAATGTTTTAGGACTTTTTGAAATACTAAATAAATCAGTTAATGGTTCTGGTTTCAATGATAAATATGGGCTTCTAGGTTCTAATAAATCTACAGAGGAGAGATTAAAATTATTTCCTAAAGATGGACAAAAATTGGTTGATGATATCCAAAAGAAATTAATAGAAATTACTGGAAAGCACATTGAAGTAATGGTTTATGGTGATGGTGCTTTCAAAGATCCTGTTGGAAAAATATGGGAACTTGCTGATCCTGTTGTTTCTCCTTTCTATACTAGTGGTTTAGAAGGTACTCCTAACGAAATAAAACTTAAGTTTGTTTCTGATAATAAGTTTCCTGATCTTCATGGAGATGAACTAAAAGAAGCTATTAAAGAAGAAATAAGAAAAAAAGAAGCTGATCTAAAAGGACAAATGATAACTCAAGGTACAACGCCTAGAAGACTTACTGATTTAATTGGCTCTTTATGTGATTTAACTAGTGGTAGTGGTGATAAAGGTACTCCTGTAGTATTTATTCAAGGATACTTTGATAATCTAGCAGATGAATAAAAAAAGCTATTAATTAATAGCTTTTTTTATGCATTATAAATTTTTTCTGCTACTGGTTTTCTTTTTGGGAACTCTTTCTTTTCTGATTTATATCCCCAATCAATTGTATAACTTGGAAGCATCTTTGTACGACAAGGTAACATTCTTGGCATTAAGATGATGGCTTCAAATGGTTTTAATGTTTTTAGTTCCTCTACTGTTATAAGTGGAGATTTTTGTCCATTTTCATTCTTATTTCCACAGTATCTAACTATTTCCTCTAGGGTATATATATCTTGTGATAATAAATAGATTATATTACCAAAACACATTTTTAATAATTCTACTTCTTCTTTGCTATACATATTTAATAAATGGGCAAAACTTTGAATACATACTGTTATTTTGATTTTTTCTGAACGGCAGAATGCTATTACATGATTAAAATCTTTAATTGGTACTAATCTATCAAATTCATCAAACAAAACATTTAATCGTCTATTATCGGTCTTAAATAGTACTGTTGCATCTACTATTTGATTAAATAATAGCGGTATTAAATTACCTGTGCTATCTGATTCATTACCAACTATGAAGATAGCTGTTTTTTCTTTTTGAATACTAGTGATATCAAAATCACTCTTCATTAACATATTACTCAAATTCGTTTTAGTTAGATATTTTGCTATTTGTTGATAGAAAACAGATAATATGCTTCCCTTTGTTTCTTTTGGTGCTTTTAATGTTCCTTTTAAATTTAAATAGATTGGTGTGCTAACATTTTCTAATATTTTTTTTGTAAATTCTTCATTTTCAAATTTATTATTCAATGCTTCAACACTTTTTAGATTAATCTCTTCTTTGCTTGCATTTTCAAATAGATACATAACTAATCCAGTAAAATAGTTTCTTGCAGAATTAATCCAAAATGGATCTGATGTATTAGGTTTTTCTTCATTAAGTAGATAATATCCTATTTCCTCTAACATTTTCATTGCTGCATCTTGATTACCATTTTTAAATAATTGATATGGTAAATGTAATGGGTTCCAATTATTTCCATAATTTGGATCAGAAAAATTTAATAATATTGTCTTGTAATTTTCTTGCTTTAATTTTTCTAAAACATTTTCATATATTTCACCTTTTGGATCATTTACAAACACTGATTCACCAGCTCTTAATGATAGATTTAATGAAGGTAAAATTACGGCTTGTGTTTTTCCACTTCCGGTTGAACCTATAACCAATGTATGATTTTCACTACTATCAATATATAAATGTGTATCATCATACGCTATTGGTATTCCTCCTTTACTTATTATTGAATCTTGTTTTACAGCATCTAATCTGTTTATTATCTCTTCGTTTGTGGACCATCTTCCATAACTCATACTTTTCTCTCCTTTCACTTATATTTTAACACTCACTAAATTTATAATTTAAACAATAACGACTTTATGCTATAATAAAGTTGGTGATAATATGTATTCAAACTACTTGATTGTTGAAATATTATCTTATATTAATAAAAACTTATTTAAAAAAATTAGTATTGAGGAATTAGAAAATTATTTTAACTATAATAGAGACTATATTATGAGATTGTTTAAACGAGAAATTGGAATAACTATTGTGGAATATATAAATATTAAGAGAATATATTATTCTCTTGGTTTTGTAGCTAATAGTGATTATTCACTTCTTAAAATATCTATTCTTTCCGGTTTTTATTCTCAAGAGTACTATTCTGAAATTTTTAAAAAATATATTGGCTTTTCCCCATCAATATATAGAAAATTTATTATTAGGGATATCAGTATTTCTAGCGATGTGAATAATGAAATTAATAAAAATATTGATATTATTAAACAAAAACTGATAGTTGCTGATAAATATATGTCTAATTTAGAACCTGTAAATAAAACTAGAATATTATCAATATTCAAATAAAAAAATGCTCTTATGAGCATTTTCTTTATTGTAATTTCAACCGCACCACTTTACTTATATTTAAATTCTATAT
>CAZVUP010000013.1:0-40285 GCA_964630365.1 uncultured Muribaculaceae bacterium | reverse complement strand
AAAAAGGAACTGGACGTGCACGTCAAGGTTCAATTAGAGCCGTTCAATGGGTAGGCGGAGGAAGATATGGAACTCCAGTACCTAGAGATTATAGTAAAAAACAAAATAGAAAAGAAAGACAACTTGCTATCAAATCAGCATTAGCTGAAAAAGTAGCAGCAAAAGAATTAGTTGTTTTAGAAAACTTAGCAGTTAAAACTCCTAAGACAAAAGAAATGCTAAGTCTATTAGAAGCATTAAAAGTAGCAGACAAAAAAGTATTAATGGTAGTTAAAGAATTTGATGATAATATCATTTTAGCAACTAGAAATATTCAAAATGTTGTATTAATATTAGCTGATGAAATTAATGTATTAGATATAGTTGGTACTGATGTAATGGTAATTACAGAAGACGCATTAAAATATGTTGAGGAGGTGCTTAAATAATGAAAGATACAAAATATTTAGAAATAATCAAAGCACCAGTTATTACTGAAAAATCAGAAAATGCTAAAATGGATGGAAAATATACTTTTAAAGTAGATCCAAAAGCAAACAAAATTGAAATTAAAGAAGCAATTGAAAAATTATTTAATGTAAAAGTTACGGAAATTAGAACTCTTAACGTAAAACCTAAAAAGAGAAGAGTTGGACGTTATACTGGACTAACTAATCGTACTAAAAAAGCAATTGTTACACTTGCTGAAGGACAAACAATTGATCTTGGTTAGAAGGAGGAAATAAATTATGGCAATCAGAAATTATAAACCAACTACACCAGGACGTAGAAAAATGAGTACTTTAGTAAATGAAGAAATTACTACAAATACTCCTGAAAAGTCACTTACAATCACTGTTAAGAAAAATGGTGGTCGTAATAATCAAGGAAAGATAACTGTTCGTCATCAAGGTGGCGGAGCTAAAAGAAAATATCGTATCATTGATTTCAAAAGAAATAAATTAAACGTCGCTGGAAAAGTTGCAAGTATTGAATATGATCCAAACAGAACTGCAAATATTGCATTAATAAACTATATAGATGGTGAAAAGAGATACATCTTAGCACCAAAAGGTTTAACTGTTGGGGCAATGATTGAAGCAGGAGAAAATGCTGATATTAAAGTTGGTAATGCCTTACCAATTATGAATATTCCAGTTGGTACAATGATTCATAACATTGAATTACGTCCAGGAAAAGGTGGAGAACTAGCAAGGTCTGCTGGAGCATCTGCTCAAATCCTTGGTCGTGAAGGTGATTATGTAATGATTCGTTTATCAAGTGGTGAACAAAGAAAAGTGTTAGGAACTTGTATGGCTACAGTAGGTGAAGTCGGAAATGAAGATTCTTCACTTGTTAAAGTAGGAAAAGCTGGACGTACTCGTCATATGGGTATTAGACCTACAGTTCGTGGTTCTGTAATGAATCCAAATGATCACCCACATGGTGGTGGTGAAGGTCGTGCTCCAGTTGGACGTAAAGCTCCAATGACACCATGGGGTAAACCAGCACTTGGATTAAAGACACGTAAGAAAAAACAATCTGATAAATTCATAGTACGCCGTCGTGGTAGTAAGTAAGGAAAGGATGATTAAAAAATGGCAAGAAGTTTAAAAAAAGGACCATATGTATTCGCAAGACTACTAAAAAAGGTTCAAGAATTAAATAAATCTGGAAAAAAAGAAGTCATTAAAACTTGGTCACGCCGTTCCACTATATTTCCTGATTTTATCGGACACACATTCGCTGTACATAATGGAAAAGAATTCATTCCTGTATATGTAACAGAAGATATGGTTGGACATAAGTTAGGTGAATTTGCCTTAACACGTAAATTCGGTGGACATGGTTCAGACAAAAAGAAATAGAAATAATGACTAGGAGGGTAAATAAATGGAAGCAAAAGCAATTGCTAAAGGCCTAAGAATATCACCTATCAGAGCACGTTTAGTTGCAGACATGATACGTGGTAAAAACGTTAGTGAAGCATTAAACATATTAGTTAATGTTAATAATAAAGCAGCAAAACTTACAAAAAAGGTTTTAGATTCTGCTATCGCTAATGCAGTAAACAATAATGGCGCTGAAGCTGAAACACTTTATGTAAAAGAAGCAAGAGTAGATGCCGGTCCTGTTATGAAACGTCACTTTTTTGATTCACGTTCACATATAGGACATAGAAATCACAGAACTAGTCACATTAATATAGTAGTGGCTACAAGAAACTAATAAGGAGGTTACAAAATGGGACAAAAGGTAAATCCTAATGGACTAAGACTTGGTATCAATAAAGACTGGGAAGCAAAATGGTACAGTAATAAAAAAGATTTTTCTAAATATTTAGATAAAGATATCAAAATTCGTGAATATTTAGAAAAAAATCTAAAAAATGCTGGAATTGCTAAAGTTGAAATTGAAAGAAGTACTAAGAAAACAGAAGTTGTAATTCATACTTCAAAACCAGGTGTAATGATTGGTCATGGTGGAGAAGAAATTGAAAAATTAAAGAAACAATTAGCAAAAGTTGCTGATGAAAATGTTCAAATTTCAATTGTTGATATTAAAAAAGCAGATTTAAATGCTCAATTAGTTGCTGATTCAATTGCAAGTCAAATAACTAATAGAGCATCATTCCGTATGGCTCAAAAACGTGCAATCAGAAATGCAATGAAAGCAGGAGCTAAAGGAGTTAAAACATCAGTATCTGGACGTCTAGGTGGTGCAGATATGGCACGTAGCGAAGGATACACAGAAGGAACAATACCACTACACACTTTAAGAGCAGATGTTGATTATGCTACAAGTGAAGCAGATACAACATTTGGAAAAATTGGTGTAAAGGTTTGGATCTATAAAGGAGAAATCCTAAACAAAAAGGCAAAAGGAGGTAATTAATATGTTAATACCGTCAAGAACTAAATATCGTCGTGTTCATAGATTACCTTACGAAGGAAGATCACGTGGTAATAGAGAATTACATTTTGGTGAATATGGTCTTCAAGCAAAAGAAGGAGCTTGGATCACAGCTAATCAAATTGAAGCAGCACGTATTGCTATGACTCGTTACATGAAACGTGGTGGAAAAGTTTGGATAAACATCTTCCCACATATGCCTTTAACTAAAAAACCTATCGGAACAAGACAAGGTAAAGGTAAAGGTAACGTTGAAGGTTGGGTTGCTGTAGTTAAAGAAGGAAAAATAATGTTTGAAATAGCAGGTGTAGATGAAGCAACTGCTCGTGAAGCATTAAGACTTGCTTCTCATAAACTACCAGTAGCAACTAAATTTGTTATGAAAGAAAATGGTGGTGAAAAAAATGAAGGTTAAGGAAATAAGAGAATTATCAACTGAAGAAATCAACAAGAAATTAGTTGAAACAAAAGAAGAACTATTCAATTTACGTTTTCAACAAGCAACAGGTAGTTTAGAAAAACCTTCTAGAATAAGAGAATTAAGACACACCGTTGCAAGAATGAAAACCGTTCTAAAAGAACGCGAAATGAGCGAGTAGGAGGGAAAGTAAGTGGAAAAGAAAAATAAAAAAGAATTAGTTGGAAAAGTAGTAAGCGCAACTAATGATAAAACAATCACTGTTTTAGTTGAAACTTATAAAAACCATCCGTTATATCACAAAAGAGTAAAAAGCTCTAAGAAATATTGTGTACATGATGAAAAAAATGTAGCTAAAGTTGGAGATACTGTTCGTATAGTTGAGACTAGACCATTATCAAAAACTAAGCATTTCTATTTAAAAGAAATAGTAAAAGAAGCAGTTATTATTTAACGCTTAGATGAAGAAGGAGGAATAATCTATGTTACAACAAGAAAGCCGTATGAAAGTTGCTGATAACTCTGGTGCACGTGAACTATTAGTAATTCGTGTATTAGGTGGAAGCAAAGTTAAAACAGGTAACATTGGTGATGTAGTAGTTGGAACAGTTAAAAGTGCTATTCCTAACTCACCAATTCCAAAAGGAAAAGTTGTAAAAGCAGTTATCGTTCGTAGTCGTCAAGGCGTTCGTCGTGAAGATGGAAGTTATATTAAGTTCGATGACAATGCTTGTGTTATCATTCGTGATGACAAGAGTCCAGTTGGAACTCGTATTTTTGGACCAGTAGCAAGAGAACTTCGTGATAAAGATTACATGAAAATTGTTTCTTTAGCAAAAGAAGTACTATAAGAGGAGGATAAATATGAACTTTAAAGTAGGAGATGAAGTTGTAGTTATCACTGGTTCTGATAAAGGTAAAAAAGGAAAAATAATTAAAACATTAAAAGCAGAAAACAAAGTAATCGTTGAAGGTGTTCATATTGTTAAGAAACATCAAAAACCTACTGGACAAGAATCAGGAGGAATTATTGAGGTAGAAGCACCAATCAATGCATCAAATGTTATGATAATTGATCCTAAAACTAAGAAAAGAACTAGAATAGGACATACAACAGATACAAAAACAAATAAAAAAATAAGAATTGCAAAAAAATCAAGCGAAAAGATTGATTAATTGGAAGGAGGGTATTTATGAACCGCCTAAAAGAGAAATACTTGAAAGAAGTAGTTCCAAGTTTACAAGAAAAATATAATTATAAGTCAATAATGGAAGTTCCAAAACTAGAAAAAATTGTTATTAATATGGGAGTTGGAGATGCAACTACTAATTCAAAATTATTAGAAGCAGCAGTAGCAGACTTAACTAAAATATCTGGACAAAAACCAGTAATAACAAGAGCAAAAAAATCAATCGCTGGATTTAAAGTAAGAGAAGGTCAAGCAATTGGTTGTAAAGTAACTCTAAGAGGAGATAATATGTATAACTTTATGGATAAGTTAATATCAATATCACTTCCAGGAGTTAGAGATTTCCGTGGAGTTAGTCCAAAAGCATTTGATGGTAGAGGAAACTACACAATGGGAATTAAAGAACAATTGATTTTCCAAGAAATTGATTATGATGATGTTGTAAAAGTACGTGGAATGGATATCATTTTCGTAACAACAGCAAAAACTAATGAAGAATCATATGACTTATTAAATGGACTTGGAATTCCTTTTAGAAAGTAAGTGGAGGAATATTATGGCAAAGAAAAGTATGATAGCAAAAGCTAACAGACCACAGAAATATAAAGTGCGTGAATATACAAGATGTTCTCGTTGTGGACGTCCACATGCAGTTATGAGTAAATTCGGAATCTGCCGTATTTGCTTCCGTGAGTTAGCTTATAAAGGACAAATACCAGGGGTTAAAAAATCAAGTTGGTAATTGGAAAGGAGGAAATTTAAATGGCAGTAGTAACAGATACAATTGCAGATATGTTAACAAGAATTCGTAATGCAAATCAAATGCGTTATGAAGAAGTAAAAGTTCCTTCTTCAAACATTAAAAAGGAAATAGCAAGAATTCTAAAAGAAGAAGGATTTATAAAAGATTATAAAGTTGAAAGTGATAATGCTCAAGGAACTATCGTTTTAACATTAAAATATACTGATAAACGTGAAAGAGTTATCACTGGATTAAAAAGAATTTCCAAACCAGGACTTCGAGTATATGCAAAAAATGATGAAGTTCCAAAAGTTCTTAATGGATTAGGAATAGCAATCATTTCTACATCTAAAGGAATTATGACAGATAAAGAAGCTCGTAAACAAAATATAGGTGGAGAAGTTCTAGCTTATATTTGGTAATAAGGACAATGTTTGAAACCCAGATAACTAAAGTTATGTGGTAAATTTAAAGAAATAGGAGGTGTCATTATGAGTCGTATTGGAAATCGTATAATTACAGTACCAGCTGGAGTAACTGTAGAAGAAAAAGATGGCATTGTAACAGTAAAAGGCCCAAAAGGTGAATTAAAACAACCAATGTTAAAGGACATTACAATGAAAATTGAAGGTACAGAAATAACATTAGAAAGAGCTAATGAAAATGCTAAAGCAATGCATGGAACAATGAATTCTTTAGTAAATAATATGATTATTGGTGTAACTAAAGGATATGAAAAATCACTAGAAACAATTGGTGTTGGATATCGTTTTAATGTTCAAGGTAAAAAATTAGTAATAAACGCTGGTTATTCACATCCAGTAAACATGACTGTACCAGAAGGATTAACAGTAGAAGCAAATGGTAATACTGAAATAACTATTAAAGGTATTGATAAAGTATTAGTTGGTGAATTTGCTGCTAATGTTAGAAAAGTAAGACCACCTGAACCATATAAAGGTAAAGGAATTCGTTACAAAGATGAACATGTTCGTCGTAAAGAAGGAAAGAAAGCTGCTTAATAAGTAGGAAGGGAGAATAAATTATGATTAAGAAAGAATCTCGTAATAGTATGCGTGTTTCTCGTCATGAGAGAGTTCGTAAAACTTTAGTAGGAACAAGCGCAGTACCAAGATTATGTGTATTTCGTTCTAATACAGGAATATATGCACAAATCATAGATGATGAAACTAGAACTACTCTTGTATCTGCTTCCTCATTAGATAAAGATTTAAAAATTAAAAATGGAAGTAATGTAGAAGCAGCTAAAGTTGTTGGTAAGAGTGTTGCTGAAAAAGCAAAGAAAGCCAAAATTACAAAAGTAGTATTTGATAGAGGTGGATACCTATATCATGGACGTGTAAAAGCCTTAGCAGAAGCTGCACGTGAAAATGGATTAGAATTCTAATAGGAGGGTAATATGCAAAAAAGAACTCAAGACTCTAAAGAAAAACAATTTGAAGAATTAGTAATTGATGTTAAAAGCGTTGTTAAAGTTAACAAAGGTGGACGTCAAAGAAGATATTCAGCAACAGTTGTAGTTGGAGATCGTAAAGGTAAAGTTGGATTAGGTATTGGTAAAGCTAACGAAGTACCTGATGCAATTAAAAAAGCATTACAAGATGCTAATAAGAATATTATCACAATCCCTCTAACAGATGGAAGAACAGTTGCTCATGAAGCTATTGGTCATGCTGGAGCTGCTAGAGTTATTATTAAACCAGCTTCTGCAGGTACTGGAGTTATTGCTGGTGGATCTGTTCGTGCAATCTTAGAATTAGCAGGAATTCGTGATGTTGTCTCTAAATCACTAGGAGCAAGAACAAAATTAAATATGGCAAGAGCTGCAATAAGTGCATTAAAATCAATTAAAACACCAGAAGAAGTAGCAGCACTTCGCGGAAAAACAGTAGAGGAGATATTAGGATAATGAAGTTACATGAATTAGAAAAAAATATCGGTGCTACACACGCAAAGAAAAGAGTTGGCCGTGGTCCAGGTAGTGGTCTTGGTAAAACAAGTGGAAAAGGTCAAAAAGGACAAAAAGCACGTAGTGGAGCAAGTATCAACCCAGTATTTGAAGGTGGACAGTTACCACTATATAGAAGAATCCCTAAAAGAGGATTTACAAATGCCAAATTCAAAACAGTTTATGGAACTATTAATTTAGGTGATTTAAATAGATTTGAAAATGGTACTGTAGTAACACCAGCTTTATTAAAAGATACTGGATTACTAAAAAAACAATTAGATGGTGTAAAAGTACTAGGTAATGGAGAATTAAAGAAAAAATTAACTATTCAAGCTAATAAATTTTCAGCTAGTGCATTAGAAAAGATTAAAGAGGCAGGAAGCAAAGCTGAGGTGATCTAAGATGTTTAAAACAATGAAGGAATTATTTACTTCAGGAAATAAAGATTTACGTCATAGAATTTATTTCACACTAGCATGCTTAACAGTATTCATATTAGGTATTTCTATTAGAGTGCCTGGCACAGAAGACTTAACTAAGAATCTAGGGTTTTTAGAGCTAATTAATACCATAGGTGGTGGAGCAATAAAGAACTTTTCTATATTTGCTCTTGGTGTAATGCCATATATCACTGCCTCAATTATTGTACAATTACTACAAATGGATATTTTTCCATATTTTACAGAATTAGCAAAACAAGGTCATACTGGTCGTCAGAAAATAAATCAGATAACTAGATATATGGGAATTGCTTTTGCTTTCATTGAAGGATATGCTTTTGCATTTGCTTTTATTGGCAAAAGTGGAAATCCATTACAGTATATGTACATTTCAACAGTATTAACTGCTGGTACAGCATTATTGCTATGGATGGGAGATCAAATTACTCAAAAAGGAATTGGTAATGGTGTAAGTTTAATTATCATGGCAGGTATAATTGCTACACTTCCTCAGATGTTTATCACAGCATTCAATAGCTTAATATCATTTGAAGGAACAACACAAGTAATTGCCTTAGGAATAATTAAATTTATCCTATTTGTATTGGTTTATTTTGCAATCGTTATTGGAATGATTTTTGTTCAAGAATCAGAACGAAGAATTCCTATTCAATATGCAAATAAATCAACAAATGCCTATGGAGCTTCTCAAAGTTTCATGCCTATTAGAGTAAATTCTGCTGGAGTAATACCAGTAATCTTTGCATCTAGTCTAATGTCAATTCCAGGTATTTTAGCTCAAGTAATAAAGAATGATAGTTTTAGATTGATAGTACAAAAATACTTAACTTATACAACTCCAGTTGGTTTTATTCTATATGTAATATTTATCTTCTTCTTTGCATATTTCTACACATTCATTCAATTGAAACCAGAAGAATTTGCAAAGAATTTACAAGATAATGGCGGATATATCCCAGGAATTAGACCAGGAGAAGAAACTAAAGAGTATGTTAGTAAGATTTTATCTAGATTAACAGTACTTGGAGCAGTATTTTTATCAGTAATTGCTGGACTTCCAATCGTTTTTTCAAAATTAACAAGTCTACCAACATCTGTATCAATTGGAGGAACAGGATTACTTATCGTAGTTGGTGTAGCCTTAGAAACTTATAAACAACTAGAAGGTAGTATACTAACTAGAAGTTATAAGAGAGGATATAGTAGAAGATAATTATGAAAAATATAATGTTTATAGCACCACCAGCTGCTGGAAAAGGAACTCAAGCAGAATTAGTGGTAGAAAAATATGGAATTCCTCACATATCTACTGGAGATATCTTAAGAGATATTTCTAAAGAAGATAGTGAAATAGGTAAATATGTTTATGAAACATTAGCTAATGGAGAATTAGTAAAAGATGAAATTACTTATCAATTAATTGAAGATAGATTAGGAAAAGAAGATTGCAAAAACGGGTTTATTATTGATGGTTTTCCACGTAATATAGCTCAAGCTCATGAATATGATAAGATTCTTAAGAATCTTGGTTATGAAGTTGGAAATGTTATCTTCATAAATGTTGATAAAAAAATCTTGGAGAAGCGAATTACTGGAAGAAGATCTTGTGAGGATTGTAAAGCAATTTATAATATCAATGATCCAAAGAGTTCTCCAAAGGTAGAATCTGTATGTGATAATTGTGGAGGAAAATTATATCAAAGAAGTGATGATAATTTAGAAGCTTTTGAAACTAGATATAATATGTATCTTGAAAAGACAGAACCAATTATTGATTATTACAGAAAACAAAATGTATTGACTGAAATAGATGGAGACGATACAGTTGAAAATATTTTTGCTCGTATCGATGAAATTATTTCAGATTAGTAGTACCCAGCCTAAAGAAGGTAATATACCTTCTTTGGAGGTACAAAAAATCTTGCACAGGAGAGTGAAAAGATATGGCTAAGGAAGATACAATCGAAATAGAAGGTAAAGTTCTTGAAATTATTCCAGGAGGAAAGTTTAAAGTTCAATTGGAAAATGGACACATTGTGGAAGCTCACGTTTCTGGTAAAATCCGAATGAACTACATTCGTATCTTAGCAGGAGATACCGTAATGATAGAACTATCGCCTTATGATTTAACACGTGGGCGCATAACCTATCGTAAATAAACGAAGTGCCCATAGCTTTACTGTGGGCAAAGATCGTCGTTAATAGGAGGGAAAAATATGAAAGTTAAAGCATCAGTAAAACCAATTTGTGAAAAATGCAAAGTGGTTAAACGTAAAGGTAAAATTAGAATTATTTGTGAAAATCCAAAACACAAACAAGTTCAAGGTTAATTAGGAGGTGTATTAGATGGCACGTATTAAAGGTGTAGATATTCCAAATGATAAACATATCTGTATTTCGTTAACATACATTTATGGTATTGGAAGAAGTCTAGGAAAGCAAATTTGTGAAGCAGTTGGTATCGATCCAGCTACTAAGACAAAAGATTTATCACAAGATGATTTAGTAAAACTTCGTGATGAAATTAATAAACATCTAACTGAAGGAGATTTACGTCGTGAAGTTAGTATGAATATTAAGACTAAAATGGAAATTAATTCTTATGAAGGAAGTCGTCATAAAAAAGGATTACCTGTAAGAGGACAAAGAACTAATCGTAATGCTCGTACTCGTAAGGGTAAAGGTAAAATAGTAGCAAATAAGAAGAAAGTTTAGTTAAGTAAAATATAAAAGGAGGTAAGACTTATGGCATATAAAACAAGAAAGAAAAAAGTTAAAAAGAATGTTCCAGAAGGTATTGCACATGTACATTCAACATTTAACAATACAATTACAACAATAACAGATAAAGACGGAAATGTAATAAGTTGGGCATCATCTGGAGCAATTGGTTTTAAAGGAAGTAAAAAATCAACCCCATTTGCTGCTGGTATGGCTGCAGAAGCTGCTGGTAAAGCTGCATTTGATATGGGAATGCGTAAAGTGGAAGTACGCGTTAAAGGTTTAGGTCCAGGTCGTGAAACAGCAATTCGTTCATTACAAACTGCAGGACTAGAAGTAACATCAATAGTTGATGTTACACCAATCCCACATAATGGATGTCGTCCACCAAAACGTCCACGTGGATAGTTATAAATTAGTTTGTGAAAAAAAATAAAGGGAGGTTAGTTTCATGTTACAATTTGAAAAACCAATATATAAAATAACAGATTCTATAGAAAATAATTTTTATGGAAGATTTGAATTAGAACCATTAGAAAGAGGCTTTGGTACTACAATCGGTAATGCCTTAAGAAGAGTTATGTTATCTTCATTACCAGGAAGTGCCATTAGTAGCGTTAAAATAGATGGCGTATTACATGAATTCCAAACAATGGATGGAGTTTATGAAGACGTTACGACAATAATACTAAATTTAAAAGGAATAGTATTTAAAAATCATTCAAGTGAAGCAAAGGTTGTTAGAATTAATACTTCAAAAGAAGGAACAGTTACTGCAGCTGATATTGAACATGATGCAGATATAGAAGTAATTAATCCAGATAAAGTTATTTGCACTTTATCAAAAGGAGCAAGCTTAAACATGGAAATGACAGTAACAAATGGTCGTGGCTATGTTAGAAGCGAAGACAATAAAAGAATTCATGATATCAAAAAAGTTGGCGAAATAGCAGTTGATTCATTATATTCTCCTATTGAAAGAGTTTCATATGAAGTAGGAAATGCTCGTGTAGGACAAGATGAAAGTTATGATAAATTAATTCTAGACGTATGGACAAACGGATCAATAAAACCAGAAGAAGCAATTGCTTTAGCTTCACGTATTCTAATTGAACACTTAGAATTATTAACAGATTTATCAGCAATAGCTGATGTAAGTGGAATGATGATCGAAAAAACAGAAGATCCAAAAGTTAAAGCTTTAGAAACTTCTATTGAAGATTTAGATTTCTCAGTAAGAGCATATAACTGCTTAAAGAGAGCTGGAATTCATACATTACAAGATCTAGTTAATAAGAGTGAATCAGATATGATGAAAATCCGTAACTTAGGTAAAAAATCTCTAAAAGAAGTATTAGATAAAATTAGAGAAATGGGTTTAGTATTACGTGATGATGACTAAAAGTAAGGAGGTATAATCATGGCATATAGAAAATTAGGTAGAGATAATAAGCATAGAAGAAGTATGCTAGCAACATTAACAAAACAAGTTGTTAATAATGAAAGTATAACTACTACTGATACACGTGCCAAAGAAGTTCGTAAGTTCGTTGAAAAAATGATAACTTATGGAAAGAAAGGCGATTTAGTATCTCGTCGTAAAGCATTAGCATTTTTACATAATGATAAAGTAGTAGTAGATAAAATCTTCAATGATTTAGCAAAACGTTATGAAAATCGTAATGGTGGCTATACTCAAATCTTAAAATTAGGTGAAAGACGTGGAGATAACTCATTAATGGTAGTTTTAAGATTAGTTGAAGAAGGACAAAAAGAAGAAAAAAAGGAAGAGAAAAAAGCTCCAAAGAGAACAACTAGAAAAACAACAAAAAAGGAAGCTGAAGAAAAATAATTAAGAACAAGTTTTAGACTTGTTTTTTTTCTGGTAAAATAGTAGCCAATTTGTTATAATTATCTTAGAAGTTGGTGATATTATGAAGGCATTAATAACAGGAGCTTCATCTGGAATTGGACTTGATATGGCAAAATATTTAGCCACTATGAAATATGAGTTAATATTGGTATCTAGAAATAAAGAAAAGCTAGAAGAAATTCAAGAAAAGTTACCTACAAAAGTAACCATAATTGTAGCAGACTTAGCTAATGAACAAAAGGTAAAAGAGTTATATGTATTAGCTAAGAAAGAGAACATAGATATTCTTATAAATAATGCTGGTTTAGGAGATTTTGGATACCTAACAGATACTGACTTGAATAAGGATTTAGAATTAATAAATACTAATATTAAAGCTGTTCACATATTAACAAAATCAATTGTAAAAGACATGGAGAAAAAGGAAAATGACACATATGTATTAAATGTTGCCTCATCTGCTGCCTTTCAACCAGGTCCATTAATGAGTACTTATTATGCTACTAAATCATATGTTTATCAGCTTACAGAAGCTTTATACTATGAAGAAAAGAAGAAAAAAACTAATGTTCATGTATCAGTGTTGTGTCCAGGACCAGTATCAACAAATTTTAATAATGTCGCAGGAGTTACATTTGCTGTAAAACCTCTTCAAAGTTCATATGTTGCTAAGTATGCAATAGATAAAATGTTTAAAAAGAAAATGCTAATTATTCCAGGATTTAAAATGAAATGTTCTAAGTTTTTTGGTCGTTTTGTCTCAGATAAATTTATGTTGAAAATAATTTATAGAATTCAAAAAAGAAAAGCCAGCTAAACGTTGGCTTTTATAGATTCAGGAGGGTATAATGAAGAATATAATTATTATCAAAAATCTTAATTATAAAATGTTTAATAATTTTAATCTACTTATAGAAAAAAATTCTTTTATTGCGCTCTCTGGCCCTAATAATTGTGGCAAAACTACATTAATGAGAATTTTAAACGGAGAAAAAGAAAGAAATATACCAATAGAAATATTAGGTAAAGGATTAAATGATTATAAATTAGGTCAGTATGGATCTATTATTCAAAGTTTATTCCCATTAGATGTGAATTTTCAAGGAACGAACTTAGAAGAAGAATTAAAAGTACACAAAATAAATATTTTAGATGAAGAAACCAACTATATACTTAAAAGTCTCAATCTTAAGAAAATCTTAAAAAATAAATTTATGGAAATGTCAACAAGAGAAATAATTCTTTGTCAACTATCACTGATTCTTCTAAAAAGACCAAAAATAATCTTAATAGATGAATTATCATCATACATGGATTATAAAGATGTTATAAAAATTATTAAATTTTTAAAAGAATATCAAAGAAAAAGAAATATAACAATAATATACACAACAGTAAATTTAGAAGAAACAATTGACTTTGATTACTTATATATCATAAATAATGGTCAATTATTAATAGAAGGAAAACCACTAGAAGTACTAAAAAATGATAATTTGCTCAATAGAATTGGTTTAAAAATTCCTTTTATGATAGATCTATCAGTAAAACTAAAAGATTATGAGTTATTATCAGATATAGAAATAACCCCTGAAGGGATGGTTGATAGATTATGGAAATAACTATTAATTTAAATAACGTTGATATTAAAGTACCAACTAAGACTATAACTGGTATAATATTTGATAATAATGAATTTAGTATTACTTCAGATAAAAAAATATGTATTGTAAAAAGTCATATACATAATCAATATTACAATAAAAAGAATAGAGATTTAATGCAATTAGAAATTAAAAATAGAGGTTTAGTTTTAAAAGATGAAGAAAAGAAAATAATAGATTCTCTAAAAATAGTTGGACTTAAATCAGGTACATTAAATAAAAACTTCAGTGAATTATCATCATCTGAAAAAAAGCTATTTATGCTAGCCTTAGCGCTATTAGATAATGCAGAAGTACTAATAATAAAAGATCCATTTTTAGGACTTGATTTAAAAAATGAAAAAAAATTATCAATTCTTTTCAGAAAAATGAAAGATGAATATAATAAAACAATCATTTTTATAACTAATGACTCTGAAATAATATATAAATATGCTGGACATATGATAATAATTAAAGAAGAAAATATATTGATGGAAGGAATACCTTCAGATGTTTATCAAAAAATATCATTTCTAAATAGAAATAAAATAAATATACCAGATATAGTTAAAGTTACATACTTAGCTAAAAAAAATAAGGGTATAAAAATAGATTATCATAAAGATGTAAGGGATATAATAAAAGACATATATAAACACGTATAGGAGTGGATATAGTGAGATATTTAATTAAATTTGCATATGATGGAAGTAACTATTCTGGCTTTCAAAAGCAACGCGGATTATTAACAATTGAAGAAGAAATGGAAAAAGCCTTATCAAAAGTTAATGATAAACCAACTAAAATAACTGCAACAGGAAGAACGGATAAAGGTGTTCATGCTTTATGCCAATATGCTCATGCCGATATTGACGTTAAAATCAATGAAAAAAAGTTAAAAAGAGCCCTAAATAGTAATCTACCACCAGATATTCATGTAATTGAGGCAAAAATAGTTTCAAATGACTTTCATGCCAGATATAATGTTAAAAGTAAAACATATAAATACATTATAAATGTAGGGGAATATAATCCATTAGAAAGAAATTATGCGTTTCAGTATAATCATGAATTAGATATAAAAAAGATGAAGGAAGCAATAAAAATATTTATAGGTGAACATGACTTTAGAGCTTTTGTCACTGAAAATAAAGATAAAGATAATTGTATAAGAACCATTACAAAAGCAAATATTGAGATTCAAAATGAGAAAATTATAATTACTTTCGTGGGTGATGGCTTCTTACGTTATCAAGTACGCAATATGGTAGGCATACTAATAAGAGTTGGTGAAGGAAAACTATCGGCAAACGATTTGAAAAAAATATTAGAAAGTAAAGATCGAACTAAATCTGGAAAAACAGCACCTGCTGAAGGTCTATATTTGGTTTCTGTTGATTATTAAATGGCATTATGCTATTATAACAACAAGGGGGAATCTGAATGAACTTAGAAACATTAGCAACATTATTAACAACAACCGCCACTGCAATAGATAACGATGATTATAGCGAAAAACTTAGTACAACAGCTGTATCAGTAATGTCAACCGCAACAGCTCATCCAGCTGCAAGAATTGATCTTATAATGGCTGATAATTACATTAATTCACTATCTGATACAGAATTAGTTGAATTTTCTAATATCTTAGAAGAAAGAGAAAAAGAATTTATATTAGCTGATCAGGTAGATATTCCAGCTAAAACTTATGTTAAAACAAGTAGCAACAAGCAAGTATAACTTGCTTTTCTTTATGTTTTATGATATAATATGGGCACATTTGAGATAGAATGTAATGGGGTTGGTTATATGGAAGAAAAGGCAGAATATAATCGTAAAATAAAATTATATGAAAAATTAGGAGCTCTAAAATTTCAAAAAGTTGTTTTTGCAGTAGAAAGAGCAAAATTTAAAATTATAAAAAAATTTTGTCCTAACTTTTTAAAACATTTTGATAAATATTGTGATAGGAAGAAAAAAAGAGAACTAAAAAGAGCAAAAAACACCACAGAAGTAGAAAAGATTAATCGAAAATATAAAAATGCCAAAATGGCTATGCGTAAAGAATTTCATCAAGAAAAAAATCGAAACTACCACTTGAATGAAAATAATCCGAAGGAAACATATGAATATCTAGAATGGAATAAAAGTGTTCATAAGAGAAATCTTAAATTAAACTTAGTAGCAATTCCAGTTCTAATAGCAGGTTTATTCTTTTTCCCAGCTATATCAGCTCCACTCTTAGCTTTTGAACTATTTAAGGCAGGGATTAACTTTGAATGTATAAATATTCAAAACTATAATATTTGCCGCTATAAAAGAGCTGAAGAAGCTTTACTAAAACATGCTCAGAAAAAAACAGAGCGTAGAATAGAAGAATATGGTGAAGCATCAAAAGTAATAAGTCAAAGTATTGAAAAATCTTCTGATTTACCATCAATTGATGATATTATTGGAAGCATTGAAAATAAAGAACAATTAAGACAAATGAAAAAATTATTAGAAGAAGCACAAAGAGAAAGAAAAATAGATAATAATAGGGGGAAAACAAAATGAAATCAACATTAATAACAACATCAGTTGGAGGAGGACTATATCTTGGATATAAAGCTATAACAACAGATGGTGCAGTAGATGATGAAAAAGTTAAAAGAGGATTAACAACATCGCTAGTGTCAACAGGAACATCAGCTATTAGTAACTCAGCACTTGATTTAAGAAGTGAAAAAGTACATAGAGAGTGGAGTGAGAGAAATGCCTCTGCTTATGTTGAATCAATGTCAGATGAAGAATTAGCTGCAGCACTTGAAAAATTAGATTTATTAGAATCATCTATCATAACAAATGAAGATGCTAAAAGTTTATAAAATAAAAGAAAAGTATTGATTTTTAATACTTTTTTTAGTATAATTACAATCGGTACATTCAAATATCCCACCTTGATTAACTCCTGGGAAAAGTTAATCGAAGTAGAAGGAGAAAAATTATGACAAGTTATATGCAAAAAAAAGAAACAGTAGAGCGTAAATGGTATGTAATTGACGCTGAAGGAAAATCTTTAGGTAGAGTTGCTACTTTAGCAGCTACTTACTTACGTGGTAAAAACAAACCAACTTATACACCACATATTGATTGTGGAGATTATATCATTATTGTTAATGCACAAAAAGTAAACTTAACCGGAAATAAATTAGAAAACAAGATGTATTATAATCACTCAATGTATACTGGTGGATTAAGAGAAAGAAATGCTAAAACAATGCGTGAAGAATATCCAGTTGAAATGATGGAAAGAGCTGTAAAAGGAATGCTTCCACATAATAGACTAGGAAGACAAATGTATAAGAAATTATTTGTATACGCAGGAAGCGAGCACAATCAACAGGCTCAAAAGCCAGAAGTGCTAGAAGTTAAGTAGGAGGGTTAGATCATGGCAAAAGAAAAGAAAAATGTATATACTGGAACTGGTCACAGAAAAACAAGTGTTGCTAGAGTAACATTGACACCAGGAAAAGGTAAAATAACAGTAAATGGAAGAGATGTTAATGAATATTTTCCATCTGAAATTTGTGTAATGGATCTATGCCAACCACTAGAACTTACTAATACAAGAGAAATGTTTGATGTTGATGCTAAAGTTAAAGGTGGAGGATTCCAAGGTCAAACAGGAGCAATCCGTTTAGGAATTACAAGAGCTTTATTAGACTATGATAAAACTACTCCAGCTGAATCAGAAAATAGCTTTAGAAAATCACTTAAAGTAGCAGGATTCATCACAAGAGATTCACGTAAGAAAGAACGTAAGAAACCAGGATTGAAGAAAGCACGTCGTGCACCACAATTCTCAAAACGTTAATATGTTTCAAAAGCCCAACTTATGGGCTTTTTTTGATGCTTAAATGTCAAAAATATGTGCTTTTTAAAGGTCGCAGGCTCCAAAGTTTTCGTAATTTCTATATCTAACTTAGGCTTGTAGAATTAACTTTGTAAATAAATTATGAATTAATATGATATAATACTTGGAGAGGAAGATTATATATATGGAAAACCTAAGTAAATTTTTAATAGCGGCAAAAAAACACACATATGCTAATGAAAATGTTAAAAAAGTTAGTTCATCTAGGATAGGCTCACACGATTATGAATACAGTGATGGTAATATGATGTACCATGATACTTATTTCGGTGGAATAAATTTCATGGGAGAAGAAGTGGTATATGAGCGAGATAAAACTCCGATATGGGGTATGAATTATTATGGAATAATATTGGATAAAAGTTTGTCAGAAGAAGCGATGGATAGTGCTTTAAGGCCTGCACTTATGCAAGTTGGTAGTGATAGTACTATTCCAGTAAGAGGACCTAAAGAATATATTAATGGAGAATATAAGTATATATTTAATGTAACAGGCGATTTAAATTGCTTTAATGGAGAAGAAACAATTTATAAAAACAATCATAAAATTTATGTATTGAAATGCCATGGAGGAAAAATAATTAGATAGGAAATAATTACTAAGATACTGTTAAGTACGTATATGGCTTGATAAAAATACAAATTTATGATATAGTGTATACAGATGAAGGAAACTTCATACAATAAAAAAGGAACACTTAATGTCGCATGTTGAGTGTTGCCGAATAAATTCGATTCCACCTAAATCATTGCTGAGTTAGGTGGATTTCTTTTATATTAATACTATAAATAGTAAGAATAGTAAAAGGAAGATAATAATTACTAAAGATAGAATTAAAAAATCCTTCTTGTTCATATTCTCGCCTCCCTTCTGTCAAGAAGTTTGGCTCCACCCAACTCATTAAATGTTCCAAGATATATTTATAACAAACAAACGTTCTATAATCAATGATATAATTTAAAAATGTGTAAAAAATTACTAGGGTAGTACTAAGAAAACTGGGAACCTGTTATGTAGGTATATAGGATGCAAAATGCTCACAAACCCGCATTAATAAAGGGACGCTAATTTAGTAAGAGTTAATATATTTCAAAAGCCCAACTTATGGTTTTTTTTGGCATAATCTATCTAGATTATAAAAATAATGTTATACTATCTATAGGTGAATAATTGTGCAAATAGTAGAATACGAAGAAAAATATTTAGAAGATGTCAGAAACTTACTAGTTGAATTAGAAGAATATATTGTAGAAATAGATAAAGATCAATTAGACCATGTCCATCCTGAATATCGTGAAAAAATGGCTTTATTAGATTTGGAAGAAGTAAAAAATAATAATGGCAAATGCTTTTTAGCAGTAGAAAATAATAAAGTCCTTGGCCTAATCATGGGAACTATAATAAAATTTAGTGAATATGATTATTTAGACTATAAATGTCCAAAAGAAGGAAAAATTACAGAATTAATAGTTACCTCAAAAATAAGAAGTAATGGAATTGGTCAATCGCTGATAGATAAAATGGAAAACTATTTTAAATCCGTTGGCTGTGAATATATATTAGTAGATGTATTTGCTTACAATGAAAATGGAATAAGTTTTTATACTAAACAAGACTATCATTCAAGAATGCATACAATGATAAAAGAATTATAAATAATCAAAGGAAATGAGGAGAAATTTATGAAAATAATTTTTGGTACTACAAATAAAAGAAAAGTACAAGACTTACAAAATATAATTGATGAAATGGAGTTAAATATTGAAGTAATTGGTATGGAAGATATTGCCTGGGATAGAGGAGAAATTGAAGAAACTGGCTCCACTATTGAAGAAAACTCACTAATTAAAGCCCAAGCTATATTAGCTTTTTGTAAAGATCATAATATAGAATATCCAATCATAACAGATGATTCTGGATTATTTGTTGATTCCTTAAATGGAGAACCGGGAGTGTATACAGCTAGATACGCTGATGATGAACTATCTAAAGACCCAAGTTTACCAAAATATCAATGTGTTGTAAAATTACTTAGAAATCTAAGTGAAAAGGAAAACAGAAAAGCACAATACAAATGTTGTGTAACTACTATGATGCCTAATGGAGATTATCATCAAGAATTTGGTATAAGTGAAGGAACAATCTCTAAAGATATTATTGGTGAACTTAAAAGACCATATTTTTATTCAGTATTTATTTTAGATGGAACTAATGTAGCATTTAGTGAGTTAAAAGAAAAAGAATTAGATGAGACATATAGATATAAAGCACTAAGAAAATCACTTAAAAAAATAAATACAATATAATAACCCTAGATTTATTTCCTGTTATTTTTAATTAGATTATTATATCATCTTCTATGGAAGGAGAAATACTATGAATCAAGAAAAAATTGGCAAATTTATTGCTAAATGTCGTAAAGAGAAAAAAATGACGCAATCTGAACTAGCAGAAAAGTTAGGAGTAACAGACAAATCAATAGGGAACTGGGAAAATGGCCGAAATATGCCTGATTTATCATTGTTTAAACCACTATGTAAAGAACTTGATATTACTATCAATGATTTAATGAGTGGAGAAAAAATCAATAAGACAGACTATCAAGAAAAGTTTGAAGAAAATATTGTCAATACAATTGATTATTCAACTAAAAAAATAAGCAAGTATAGTAATATTATAGGATTACTATTAGTCATATTTGGATTATTTATTTCAATGTCCGCAATTATGATATTTCCTAGTGAAAGTAGCTGGGGATCAATATATTCAGTTTTTGGGATAGTTATTTTTGTAATCGGAATCTCTAAATTAACACGCTATATCAAGTATTATAAAAGGTTACTTTTAATATTATTAATATTTTTGGGTAGTTTAGGGATATTATTCTTTACTGATTATATAAATGTTAAAACAAATAATGTCGCGCCTATGTTTAGAGAAACTTCAACTTATGTCGGAACAGATGCCGGAGATGTTCTTTACTATGATACTCCATTCTACGATGTAATTAAGTGTAATGATAAATTTAACATAGTAAAAAACAAAAAATATACTTATGATGAATTATTTGATTATTGTTTGAATAAAAATAAGTAATATTAAAATCACATCTCAGATGTGATTTTTAATTTGAAATAAAATTAATAAACATAAAATATAAAGGAGGTATTAATATGATTAATTTTGAGTATATTAAAAATCTACTGTTTATTTCATTGTTTCTCAGTACTATTACTTGTACTTTTATTCAAAAAACAAAAAGCCTATTTAATAGTTCTAGGTATTTATTAATCTATTCTTTTATAGTTAATATAATAATTTCAATAATATTTTGTCTTACGTTTACAAAAATATCAATCATAAATAGTTTATGGGTAGGACTCTTTTCTTTCTTGGGAGCAGATTCAATATATAAGACTTTTGAAGGTAAATTAGCATCTTACACTAAATTAAGAAATAAAAAAATAAATAATAGCAAATAAAATATCCACAATAATTGTGGATAAAATTATAATATAAGTTCCAGTACCATCATTATCGTAAAACCAATCATAGTAAAGAGAGTCATTATACCATTATGTTTGTTTGCTTGACTTTCAGGAATTAACTCTATAATAGTAACAAATATCATAGCCCCTGCAGTAAAAGCCATAATAAATGGTAATAATGTTTGAACCTTTATTACTAACAGTGCTCCAAAAACAGCTGCGATTGGTTCAACAATACCACTAATTGCCCCAAAAATAAAGGCATTTCCTCTACTAAGACCATCTCGTCTAAGCGGTAAACTTATAGCGCCACCCTCAGGAAAATTTTGGATAGCGATACCAATTGTTAAAGTAATAGCAGAAATTAAATCAGCACTATTAAATCCATGCAGAATAGCACCAAAAGCAACACCTATTACTAATCCTTCAGGAATATTATGAAGAGTTATAGCCATAAAAAGCATAATACAACGTTTAAAACTGATACTATTAGATTTATCAGTATTTCTAAAAAAAACATCAATTAATTTATTGCCAAATAACAGTGCTATTCCGCCTAAAATAAAACCTAAAGATATAACTAACCATACTATATATTTGTAAGTGATTGCTATTTCAATTGCTGGTTTTAAAAGTGAAAAATAAGAAGCAGCTAACATAATACCAGCAGCAATAGATAACATAATATCCATAGTCATTTTATTAACTGTTTTAAAAAATAAAACCATACTAGATCCAAGAACTGTAATAAAAAATGTTACCATACCAGCTATTAATGCTTGGTAAATAGGATTTAAATTTACAAAAATATTTATCAAAATATATCACCATTATAAAATATGCGCAAATTGATAAACAGTTAAAATAAAGAATAAAATAATATTGTAAAATGTGATATTACAAGGTATAATATATTATATATAATTGGAATAATACGGGGTGCTTTCTAATGATTGTTAGATTGATAAAGAAAAACAAAATTTATAATTTCTTTTTACCAAATAAAGTTGAAGGCAATTATTGGGTTACTGATACTGATTCTTTAGGAAATGCCAGAAACTTAATAAACGTTGAAGAATATAATGGTGAATGGAAAATTAAAAGTGACTTTGAAACCAAGATCATGTCAGGTGAGAATGAAGTAGAATCAGCTATTCTAAGGGATTATAGTTTATACTTTTTAAAAATAAATACTGAAAATGAATATGTTATTCTATACTGTTCACCTGCTGTAGATAAAGAGATATTTAAATTAAAGATTAAAGATCAACGTGAGATAGCAATCGGTAATGATAATAGAAGCCCCATCTATTATAATCACCCACTTGTATCAAGACAGCAATCAAGATTAATATATACAGACAATAAATGGATAATTCAAGATTTAAATAGCAAATATGGTACATATGTTAATAATATAGCAGTTACCACCAAAGAATTAGAATATGGTGATATTGTTTTCATTATGGGTTTAAAAATAATAGTAATGAAAGATACTTTAATCATAAATAATCCTGGATCTAATTTAAAAATAAATAATGAATTATTTGAACCAGTCCCTACCCTTGTTCAAAGACAAACAGAATTTGATAATCCTGATGAAGAAGGAATTGAGTTTTTTAAAGAAGATGACTATTTTTATAGAGCGCCTAGATTTAAGACAAGTATTGAGGAAGCTATTATCACAATAGATCCTCCACCTGGCCAAGAGGAAGAGGATAAAACACCAGCAATTTTCACTATCGGTCCAATGTTAACAATGGCAATGATGTCAATGTCAATGGGATATAATAGTGTAATGGGAGTTGTTAATGGTTCTGTCGATATCGGAGCAGCTTTACCATCTTTACTAATGTCAGGGGCAATGATAGCAACTATGCTTTTATGGCCAAATCTTCAAAGAATGTATCAGAAAAAACAACATAAAAAGAAAGAAAAAGAAAGAGAAACTAAATACTTAGAATATTTAGAGGACAAAAAAGAAAAAATTCAAACTGAGATGAAGATTCAAAGACAAATCTTAATAGATAATTATCTTCCATTAGCAGATACAAAGGATATTATTTATCAAAAGAAAAGAAATTTATGGGAAAGAGAAATAGAACAAGAAGATTTCTTAGATTTGCGTTTGGGCGTTGGATCAACTGAATTAAAGGGAAAAATTAATATACCTGAAGAACATTTTTCATTAAAAGATGATAAACTTTTAAGTGAGGTCTATGCAGTTGGAGCTTCATCAAAATTATTAGAAAATGTTCCGGTATCAGTTAATTTAGTTCAAAAGAATATTATTGCTATAATAGGAAAAAGTAATAACAAAAAAATGTTTTTGGATGGACTTGTTCTTCAAATGCTTGCTTATCACAGTTACGAAGATTTAAAAATAGTGGTATTAACCAATGAACAGAATGCTATAAATTGGGAATATTTAAAAATAGCTCCTCATAACTGGAGTAACAATCGTAATTTTAGATATTTTGCAACTAATCTTGATGAAGCTAAAGAAATATCTTTGGAGTTAGAAAAAGAAATGCAAGCACGCCGCTATACAGATAATAATGGAAAGATGGAAACAAGTTCAACTGACTATCGTAAGCACAGACCCTATTACGTTGTAATAACAGATGATTACAAGCTAGTAAGAGATATTGAATTAGTTAAAGATATAGCAGAAATGCAAATAAATTATGGTTTTAGTTTAGTAGTAATAAGTCCTAGATTAGTAAACATTCCAAACGAATGTAAAACATTTATTAGTATAGGTGATAAAAAATCAGGATTATTTGAAAGTGAACTAGTATCAAATAAACAAAAAGAGTTTACTGAAGATTTTGATCCGACATTAAATATTACAGAATGTTGCCAAATATTAGCAAATATTCCAATTGATATAGCAAAAGAAAGTAGAACATTACCATCTAGCGTTTCATTCCTTGAAATGTATAATGTTGGTATGGTTGATCAGTTAAATATTTTAAGTCGTTGGAAAAATAACGATCCAACAAAATCATTACAAGCTCCAATTGGACTTGATAAGTCTCATGAATTATTCAAATTGGATCTTCATGAAAAAGCTCATGGACCACATGGTTTAATTGCTGGAATGACTGGATCTGGTAAATCAGAATTTATCATAACTTATATCTTATCGATGGCTCTAAATTATCACCCAGATGAAGTTCAATTTGTCCTAATCGACTATAAAGGTGGAGGGTTAACGGGAGCCTTTGAAAATAAAGAAACTGGATTAAAACTACCGCATTTAGCCGGAACAATTACAAACTTAGATACTGTTGAAATGAATCGTTCCTTAGCATCAATTCAAAGTGAGTTGCGTAAACGTCAAAGAATATTTAATGAAGCTCGTGACAAACTAGATGAAAGCACAATTGATATTTATAAATATCAAAGCCTATATCGAAGAGGAGCTGTTGAAAAGCCAGTCTCACATTTATTTATAATCAGTGATGAGTTTGCTGAATTAAAAGATCAAAGACCAGAATTTATGGAACAATTAATTTCAACTGCACGTATTGGACGTTCCCTAGGTGTCCACCTTATACTAGCAACCCAAAAACCAAGTGGTGTTGTAAATGATCAAATCTGGTCAAACTCCAAATTTAGAGTTTGTTTAAGAGTTCAAGATAAGTCCGACAGTATGGATATGATTAAATGTCCTGATGCAGCTGAATTAAAAACAACAGGTCGCTTTTATCTCCAAGTTGGATATAATGAATTATTTGCTTTAGGACAAGCAGCTTGGGCAGGAGCTCAATATTATCCAACAGAAAAAAGAAAGAAAAAAGTAGATCAAGCAATCAATTTTATTGATAACGTAGGAACTACAGTTAAGTCACTAGATACAAAACAGAATGAAGTTGTTGTTCATTCAAAGGGAGAAGAAATCTCTAATATAATTAAATACATAATTGAACAAGCAAATAAGGAAAATATATCAGTAGATCAATTATGGCTAAATAGAATTCCTGATATTATTTATGTTGATGATTTAAAGAAAAAGTATAATTATAAACCAAAGAAAAATGTTATTGAACCAATAATTGGAGAATATGATGATCCCGATAATCAAGCTCAAAATATTTTAAAGATTTCACTTTCCAATGGTGGAAATACTATTATTTATGGTTCAGCTGGTAGTGGTAAGGAATTAATGCTATCAAGTATTATATATTCATCAATATCAATGCACTCATCAAAAGAAATAAACTTTTACATAATGGATTTTGGTGCTGAAACACTAAGAATGTTTAAAGAAGCTCCACATGTTGGTGAAGTTATTTTATCCAACGATGCTGAAAAAATAGATAACTTATTTAAAATGATTGGTTCTATAATTGAAGAAAGAAAGAAAATTTTTGTAGATTACAATGGATCATACGACTTTTATATTAATCATGGAGGTAAACAAATTCCATTAATAGCTATAGTAATAAATAATGTTGAAGCATTTATTGAAACATATAATCAATATGAAGAAATAATGGGTCAAATGACTAGAGATTGTTTAAAATATGGTGTAGTCTTCATATTTAGTACTAATGGACCAAATACAGTAAGATATCGTTTACGCCAAAACTTTAAACAAAATATAGTATTGCAGTTTAATGACCCAATGGATTATGCTTCGGTATTACCAGGTGTAAGGAAAAAAGAACCATCAAAAAGCTTTGGTCGTGGTTTAATTCTATTAGATGCAATATATGAATTCCAAACTGCTTATGCTTACAGAGAAGAAAGAATGACAGATTACTTAAGAATAATAAGCTCTAAATTAAACAAAATCTGTAATTATCGTGCTCCTAAAATACCAATTTTACCAGAGGTTGTAAATCAAGAATTCGTAAAAGACTATCTAGGACAATTAAACAATATTCCTGTAGGTGTCGAAAAAGAAAGTCTAGACATTGCTAGAATAAATATAAAGGATAAATTTATTACTAATATAACTGGTGAAGATGTAACATCTGATATACCATTCATTAAAGGATTGATAAATAATATTCTAACTGTTAATAATTGCGAAGGCATAATATTAGATACTAACAATGTTTTAGGAGATTTTGCCAACGAAAAGGTAAGTTATAATACAGATACTTGCTATAAAGGTATAGATAAATTAACAGAAGCACACGAAAATAAAAATTCTGAAAAAACAATTGTCTGCTTTATTATTAATATAGGTGCATTACTAAATAAACTAAGCAGTATTGAAAAAGGTAAATTTACTTCACTAATTGATAGTTGTAAAAATAGTAATAATATTAGATTTGTCATAATTGAAACAATCGATGTTATTAAGGGAATGGCTTTTGAACCTTGGTATAAAACTAATGCAGACTTATCAGAAGGAATTTGGCTAGGAAATGGAATTGGTAACCAATTTACTTTAAAAGTAACAACCAACTCGAGAGTATTACGTGAAGAAATCCAACCAGGATTTGGATATGTTATTAGAAAAGGTAAAGCAGTTCTTATAAAACTAATATCTGATGAATAGGTGATAATATGAATAAGAATAAGATTTTAATTGAATTAGAAATTCCACTAATTGAAAAAAAATATGATCTTTTCATTCCTTGTAATAAAAAAATAGGAACAGTTAAGAAATTAATAGAGGAATCATTGATAGAGTTAACAGATAATGCATACACACCAAAAGAAGAAAGTAATTTCTACAGTAAAGAAACAGGAGAGTATTATGATGTTAATAAAACAATAAGAGATACCGATTTAAAAAATGGTTCAAGAATAATATTAATTTAAGGAGGGTTTATGTCAGAATATAATGAATATGTAACAGCAATTAACAAAATATTCGATTATTTAGCTAAAATGCAAGCTGGTTGGAATAGTCAGGATAATTATAACTATATTGAATCTATTAATGAATATCGACAAGTTGTTGCTAATTATGCTCAAACATTTAAAAATCCCGCGCCTGTTTCAACCGTATCACCGGAGGTATTAGGAAATGATTGATAAATTAAAATATGAGGATATTATAACTATTGCAGCTGAATTAAAAAAAGAAGCAGGAGTAATAAATAAACTTGCTCAAAATAGAAATATTCAGGACTTGCTTGATTTTGCTGCGACAGTTGAAGGTTACTCTAAATTCCTTGAAAATACAATAGAAATGAATAGAGATGCAGATGAAGCTTTAAAAGATTTAATAATAGCCTAAATAAAAAAGAATTAAAATTCAAAATATTTTAATTCTTTTTTTACATCACAATTAAGACCAGTTATATAACTACTATTATTAAATATTTTCTTTAAATCAATATCTTTACCATCTAAATAATCAAAACTAGCACAAATAAGAACTTTAGCTAATTTTATAGCTTTTAAATATAAATCAACAAAAGATTCATTACTAGTCATATCATAAGTAGTAGGATTACGCCAAATGCTATTATCACTATTTAAATAATTATGTCTATCTACCAATGGGTAATGATAACTAATTGCTTCAAAACGATACCATTTTTTAGGAGTAAAAGTATCAATAAGCATATAGAAGAATTTTTTAATTCCATATGGATCTCTTCTAAATATCATTAAATAATTTTTCATCTGCTTTAAAGATTTACGATATATTCTACTCATATTGTCAATATCAAAAGTCTCATAAAAAGTATTATCAATAGTATCTTTTAAAGATAATGAAAACTTAGAAGTATCAAAACAAAACTTACTAATTCTAAATTTATAAGGATTATAATTAGTTCTACGACTAATCATGTCATTATCAATAAATGTTTCCATAAAGTGATGAGCATTATTATATTTATATGTACTTGGATAATTCTTTTTAAAGATACCTGTTTTGTAGATAATATATGGATGAATAGTCGAATCAAGAGCATAATGACATATAAATCCAACTATAAAAGAAAATACATCGGAATCAATTATTTTACTATCTTTTACATAGTCTAATAAATTTACAAAAAATTCTTGTGATTTATTATCATGAAAATACTCATAAAATCTTCTAATCTTTTTACCAGGTAAAATTGAAAATAGATTATAAAACATTAGACTATCTGTACCTTGTGAAAACATCATACACCTTTTAATATCTAGTCCACTTTTTATACTTTCTGGTAAAATATCAATAACGTCTTTTGCAAAATAAGCATGAGTAACTGTTGCTGGCATATTATATTCCTCCCCCTAAATAACCACCTAATAGAATTATATCACACAAATTAAATAATTTTACACTAATAATTTAATAGTATGTTATAATTTATAATAGGTGATACTAATGATAGAAAAGCAATTTAAAAATTTAGATGAACAAGTAGAAATACTAAAACATAAAGGAATGATTATAAATGATGAAAAATATACTAAAGAAGTACTACTACGCGAGAATTACTTTTTCTTAAATGGATATCGTCATTTATTTTTAAAATCAGAAAAAGAAAGAGTTTTTAAAGAAGGAACAACCTTCGAAGAAATGTATAGTTTATTCCTCTTTGATAGATCAATAAGAAATGTTATATTTAAATACTTATTGGTAATAGAAAACAATTTAAAATCAATAATTTCTTATCAACTATCAAAGAAATATGGTTACCGTGAACGAGATTATTTAAAAGAGAAGAATTTTACTAGAGCACCAGAGAAACAAGCTCAACTAAATGATTTATTAAAGAAAATGAAAAGACAAATAAGAGTAAATGGTTCGCAGCATTCAGCAACACTTCACTATGTTTCAAATTATGGATATATTCCACTATGGATTCTAGTTAAAGTCTTATCTTTTGGTATAGTAAGTGAAATGTATACAATCTTAAAGCCAGAGGATCAAAAAAGTATTGCAGATACTTATGGTATAGATGAAGAAAACCTAACGGTTTATTTACCAATACTAGCTAATTATAGAAATTTATGTGCTCATGAAGATATATTATATGAAAATCGTACTCAAAAAGCAATTGATGACACACTATATCATCAATTATTGAAAATTAAGCGAGTTGATGACGACTATATATATGGAAAAAATGATTTATTTGCTTTAATAATAATCATGAAACAAATGTTAAAAGCTGATGAATTTAAGAATATGACTTTAGAAATTAACAATATAATTAATACTTTAAATTATAATTTAACAGTAATAAAAATAGATGATGTTCTACACAGAATGGGATTCCCAAAAAATTGGAGTGATTTAGCTAACATTGAAAGGAGCAAAAACTCTTATGAAAAAGAGTAATCCAGTAATAATCATTGGCTCATTTATAGCTGGATTAATAACAATGCTTCTTATAGTTAATATTTTTAATTATAAAGAATTAAAAGTTCAAAAAAACATATGCCAAAATAAATCTATATCCACATCCATTGAAAAAATATATGATGCTGTAGTAACAATACAAAATTATAAAGATTTAAGTGTCGCTACTACAGGAACAGGTTTTATCTATAAAAAGGATAATAAATATGGTTATATATTAACAAACGAGCATGTTATAAGAGATAATGATAAGATAAATATAATATTATCAAATGACAAAGAAGTAGAAGGAACACTACTTGGAAAAGATGAATATTTGGATTTAGCAGTCATAAAAATAAATAAAAAATATGTTAGTAAAGTTGCAACACTTGGAAAAAGCAAAGAAATAAAACTAGGAGATACTATCTTTACTATCGGATCACCATTAGGTTACGACTATCGGGGCAGTGTAACAGTAGGTGTTTTATCTGGTAAAGACAGAAAAGTAAAAACAACTGCTAGTGCCGAAGAAGATTGGATAATGAAAGTATTACAAATAGACGCTCCAATTAATCATGGAAATAGTGGAGGTCCATTATTAAATGCTAATGGCGAAGTAATTGGTATTTGTACTCTAAAACTTGTTGAAGATGATGTAGAAGGAATGGGATTTGCTATCCCAATAGAATATGCCTTAAATTATATAGACACGTTAGAATCTGAAAAAAAAATCAAACGTCCATCTCTTGGAATAAGAATAGTAAATATCGATGAATCTGCAACTATTGCCAGTAAAGATATAACAATACCAGATGATGTAGAAGAGGGAGTTGTTATAACAAAAGTTAATGATAATAGTCCTTTAAAAACAGGAGACATAATTATTGAGATTAATAAGCAAAAAATAAAAGATATAGCTGAATTTAAATATGAGCTATATCAGTTTAAAGAAAATGATACCATTGAAATTAAATATATAAGAGATGGTAAAACCAAAACAACTAAAATAAAATTAAAGAGTTCTAACTAATAGAACTCTTATTTTTATATTTCTTAATATAAGTAAATCCTAAACCACATAAGCCAATAGTAACAAATAACCATCCAAGTACTTTAAATAATTTATTTCCAAAAGCTGCAGTATCAGGTACAGGAGTTAATGCATTCTCCATAGTAGCAGATGTCACCTTGCCACTATTAACATTAAATGTAACACATTCAGTTTGTGTTTCATATCCTTCTGGAGCAATAGTCTCACATAATTGATAATTACCATCTTCAGTAATGTACATATAATGTGGAGTTGTTCCAGAAGTCCAAGTGTCTAAAGGAGATAAAGCACCTTCTTTAGTAACTGTAAGCGTTGCTCCTGGAAGTTCTTCCTTTGTAGTAGCATCAACTTTGCTTATTTTAGTAAAGTTATGAAGTGTAAAATTACTTTCAACTATTTCTGTAGGCAAGTATCCAAACAAAACATCAGCAAATCTTTGAAGTTTATCATCTTGAGCTAAATTTAATCTTAATAATTCAGATTTACCATCAATCAATGTTGATTTAGTTGTTGATGTTACATGATAAGCTCTAGCTTCATTATCTTTAACAAAGTGACCAAAAACTCTAACTTTAAGGGTACGTAAATCCATATTTTCAAATTTATCATTAGAACGAACTACAACTTTAAAAGAATTAACAACATTTCCATTACTTAACCTAGTTCCATTACTATCAACCAAATAGGCATCATAATTATTTGGGTTTTCAAGTTCTACCGTATAATGGATAAAATTATTATTATTAGAAGTTACACTCGGAGTAACAACTGCTGTAGTTAAAGTAGTAAAAGTATTATTAAAAGTATAAGCTAAATTTTCAGTTGAAGATAAAGCAATTGTAGAAGATTGGCTACCACTATAGTTTTTTGCTTCACTAACAAGTTGATTAATATAAGCTAAATACTCATAACCATTAACAGTTGCACAATCTGTAATAAGGCTTTCAATTTCAGATGCACTAATTACAGCGTTAGAATTATTATAAAAGTTGCATTGTTCAGCAGATGAGCAATAACTATCACTAAAGTCACTCTCAACCATATATAGCCAAAGAGCAAGTTGCGTAACATATTGTTTTTCGCTATTTTCAAGGCTTGTAGGAGAATTACTAAAGATATTTTTATCACTATTAGTAGAATTATATCCATGTCCTAAAATATATAAGATACCTTTATCAGTAACACTAACAGGATTTGGATGACTCTCACCAAAACCAAAAGTATCTCTTGAATCTGGTGTTTCAGCATTTTTCATTAAACTATAAAGCGGAGTACCATCAGTAGTATAATTATTTACTGCTGCAAAAGAGCTAATATAACCAGTTCTTGCTGTACTTTTTTTATTACTAGATAATGACTCATAAGCAGCACGTACATAGTTAACCGTATCAGTATTATTACTAAGCGCCGAACTAAAATTATCTGATGGATAACCAGACTGATCAATACCAGGATCAATAGCATAACTATCATTTAAACTAAGCGTTAAAAATACATTAAGTAGAGATAAGCATACAACAAAAGTCATAGCTCCAATTAATTTTCTATTCTTATTCATATAAACGCCTCCTATGATATAAGTATAGCATAGAAAGAAATAAAGAATAAAGAAATATTTATAATTTTTAACAAAAAAAAACATTAGACATATCATAATATAGGTGATTATATGAATGATTTAGTAGGAATAATTGTTGATAGTGGTCATGGAGGCATTGATAGCGGTGCAGTAGGGAACAATCTTCAAGAAAAGGATTTAAATTTACGAGCAGGAAAATATATTTATAACAGATTGCAAGAATTAGGAATACCAGCAGTTTTAACTAGAGAAGATGATGAATATTTACCTAAAGCAGATAGAATAAAAAAAGTATTGAGCCTCTATAACAATAGTCCTAATACAATACTAGTGTCCAACCACATAAATGCCGGAGGAGCCGAAGGGGCTGAAGTAGTATATTCACTAAAAAACAATTCAACTTTAGCGGATTTAGTTCTTAACAACATTGGTGAAGCAGGTCAAGTAAAAAGGAAGACTTATCAAAGAAGATTACCAGAAAATCCTAATAAAGACTATTATTACATATTAAGAGAAAGTGGAAATACAGAACCCATATTAATAGAGTATGGTTTTATAGATAATGTAAAAGACGCTGAAAAATTAAAAAATAATATTGAACAATATGCTGAAGCTGTTGTGAAAGCTTTAGCAGAATATACTGGCTATCCTTATATACCTCCAAATTCAAATACAGATAAGTATGTAGTAAAAAGAGGAGATACACTATATTCAATTGCTAGGAGATTTGATATCTCAGTTGATAAAATAAAACAATTAAACAATCTAAAAGACAATAATATATCAGTGGGGCAAACACTAAAACTTGAAGAACAAACAATTGACTATCCAACAGCCGATACATATATCGTTAAAAGAGGAGATACATTATATTCGATTGCGTTAAGTAACAATTTAACTATAGATGAACTTAAAACAGCAAATAATCTAACTGGCAATACATTACAAATAGGCCAACAACTGATAATACCTGATTCTATGCCTAAACCGGATTATAATTTTAATGATTATATAGAATATACTGTAAAACGTGGAGATAGTCTTTGGCAAATATCAAAACAATTCAATATCCCCTTACCAGAATTAATTAGTCTAAATAATTTGACTGACTTAAGTCTTCAGATAGGTCAGAAACTAATCGTACCAAATAATGGTGCTTCAAATGAAGAAATATATATAGTTAAGGCTGGAGACACATTATGGTCAGTTGCAAAAAATAATAATATATCAGTAGCTGAACTAAAAAAACTAAACAATTTAGATAGTAACTTATTAAGTATAGGTCAACAACTAAAACTAAAATAAAAAAACCTTATTAAGGTTTTTTAATTTGCTTTTCTAGCTTTATAGATTCCAAAACCAAGTCCGCCAGCCACAAGTAAAATAATAATAAGTGCTAAAACATCACTAGAAGATTTTGGTTTATCCTTTTCTTTTTCAAGACTAGGTAAAAGATTCATAATATCATATCTGTCAGCAACACTTTGTTTAGAAACTTCTTGTATTTCACTAAGCATCTCATCTTCATAATCTTCAGCAAATCCATTCCAAGATTTGTTACCAATTATAATATAAGGAACACCTTTTGCTTCCTCTCCTCTTGCTTCGGCAACTCTTTGCATTAATTCAGCATTATCTTGATCATACCAAGTTTCATAATCAACTACATTAAATAAATCACCATATTCATCTTCAATGCTTTTAAACCATTCTTCTGCTTCAGCACAATGTGGACAACCCTCGCCTCTAAATAAGTAAACATTAACTTCTTCAGTAGCTTCATCTGCAAAAACAGCTAAAGGTAATACAAGAAAAACAGCTAAGACTAAAGCTAAAATCTTTAAATTTTTCATCAAATTAACCTCCTAGAGATATAATAGCACAAATTATTAAAAAGTACAAAAAATTAAATAATATTTTTGTTAAAATCAGGAATGAAACTTTCATCAGCACTATCTCCTTCTTGAATAAATGCATTATTAACTCCAATAGTTAATGCATAATTGATAACTTCCTCATATTCATCTTCTGTAATTTTTCTATTTAGATTATCATACTTGCACTTATTAACCGGTGTATATTGACTCATTATACTAATATAAATATCATCACCATATGTTTTATATAAATAGTCAATTATTTTTTTTGCATCACTCACATGATTAGGTAAAATCAAAACTCTAACAATTAAACCTTTTTGCATCATACCATTATCATCGAGCACTATCTTAGGAACTTGTCGATACATTTCATCAATAGCCATCGTCGCAACTTCAAAATAATTATCACAAAGAGAATACTTTTTTGCTAAATCATCATCATAATATTTTAAATCAGCTAAATAAATATCAACTAATCCTCGAAGCATAATTAAAGTTCCAACATTTTCATAGCTACTAGTATTATAAACTATAGGTATATTCAAATCGTTATTTTTAACTTTATGAAGTACAGAAGCAATTTGAGGAACATAATGCGTTGGGGTAACTAGATTTATATTATGAGCACCTCTTTCTTGCAGCTCTAACATAATTTCTTTTAATCGCTTATTACTAATATATTTACCATATCCATCTATACTAATTTTTTTATTTTGGCAATATAGACATCGCAAATTACAATTAGAAAAGAAAATAGTCCCACTACCATTTGTTCCAGAAATAACAGGTTCTTCCCACATGTGAAGGCTATAGTAGGCCACTTTGATTTTGTTATTCGCGCCACAATAACCAATATTTTCATAGCGATTTACTCCACATTTTCTAGGACATAAATTACAACACTTTAATAATTCCATAATAAAACCTCGGAAAGTATTATATCACATTATAAAAGATAATTACCTATTTTATTTATGTTCAGCAACAAATAACTTTTTTTTCAAATTTGCAATCAAAATAAGCTTGTTTTCCTGTAAGCATGATTAGAATTAATCATTCATCTTAGTCGCTCATGGCTTAAGAGATTATTAGCAATTTGCTGTTTTTGACTTAAATCTACAGGATGAGTTAAATCCATTTTCGAAAGTATAACAGCTCTTCTGAAATAAGTTTTACCATCTTTATTATTAGCATTAAAAAAATAAAAAGTATAAAAAAATTGACAACCATTAAATAAAAGAATTAAAATAAAATTAGAAAGGAGAATGAATGTGAAAAAATATATCGCTGAATTCATTGGAACACTTGTATTAGTACTATTTGGAACAGGAATTGCTGTTGTATCAGGAGGTGATTTAGTTGCTACTGCACTTGCATTTGGCCTAGCAATTGTAGCAATGGCTTATGTAATTGGTAGTGTTTCTGGATGCCATGTTAATCCAGCTGTTTCTTTAGCAATGTTTTTATCAAAAAAGATGTCTGCTAAAGAGTTTGCCTATTATGCGTGTGCTCAAGTTTTAGGAGCATTAGCAGGAACTGCAATTTTATATGGTATTTTATCAGGAACAGATCTTGGAACAGCAGCACTAGGAGCTAACGGCTATGGCCTACAATCAGCTACAGGAATTACTTTAGTGGGTGCTCTAATTACAGAAGTAGTATTAACATTTGTTTTCATCTACACAATCTTAGGAGTTACAAGCGATGAAAAATACGCTAATGTATCAGGAATAGTTATCGGACTTACTTTAGCTTTTGTCCATTTACTAGGTATTAATTTAACTGGAACATCAGTAAATCCTGCTCGTAGCTTAGCACCTGCATTATTCTTAGGTGGTGCTGCCCTAAAACAAGTATGGGTTTTTATAGTAGCCCCATTAGTAGGTGGAGCATTAGCAGCCTATGTATTTAAATATTTAAATCTTGATAAAAAAAGAAAATAAAAGAAGATGCCTGATGGCATCTTTTTATGAGGAGAAAAATGCCAAAAATATATGATTTAAAAGATAAAAAAGAATATTTAAAAGAAGTTGCAACTCTTGAATATAATGAATGGGCAAAAAATAAAGAAGAAGACTATCAAGCAAGAATATAAAGAAAAATTGCTAAAATAAATTCTCTTTTTTCTGAAAAAAATTTTGTAAAACTCATATTATTAGATTCTAAAGAATTAATAGGCTTTGTTTCAATATTTCCCCATGACTGTGAAGAGTATAAAGACTTAACACCCTGGTATGCTACTATTTATGTAAAAGAAGAATATCGGAATAGAGGATACTCTAAAATCTTAACTAAAGCAATTTTAGAAAAAGCTAAAACTATGAATATAAAACAACTTTATTTAAAAACAGAGTTAAAAGGATATTATGAGAAATTAGGGGCAAAGTATTATAAAAAATTAAATGAAGAAGAAAATATTTATTATTTTGACACTGAATAATCTTTACTTTAAGGTATAAAAGCTTTATAATATAAAACACTTTTGGAGTGATTATATGGCTTTTAATACACTTGAATATTTAGAACAAGGTAATGTTGATTTCGTTTTTGAACAAACTATAAGTGATCATAAATCATTAATAATAAATGTAAGAAACAGTGAAAGAAAAAGAGAGATAGTAAAGGGCTTTCTTAATAAACTACTAGATACTTATCCAAGTTTTTGTCTACCAATTATTTATGATATGGATGAGTATTACAACGAAACAATATATTTACTTAGAACTTATTTTAAAATAGAATCATTTTCTAAAGAAGAAATAGAAAACTTTCTAAATAATAGTTCAGCTACTTCTAATTATTTATTAAGTAATTTATCAGAATTATTGGATAATTATAAAGATGATTTAGATTTTATTTTTAAATTCTTAATAAGTAATAAAGAAAAATATAATGAGCAGTTAAAAAGAGTTGCCTATAGTAAAGATCTTCATTTACGCTATTCATTTATGAAATATCTTTTATTAAATAATCCTGAAATGATTAATTACTTTTATGATGATATTTCAAAATATTTAACTTCAATTAACTATCAAGAAAACGAACAATTACCTATTATACCAGACTTAATGACTATAGAAGATGCATCAGAGTTAGCTTTTCTATTGTTTGATAACAACTATGATTATGAGACTTATCTTAGAATGAAGAATTTCATTTTAAATAATTACCCTTATAATTATCTAGCATCCTATTTAATAGATCTAAAAATGGTACCCCAAGGTGATAATACATATATAATTGTTGATAATGATGAAGGTATTGCTGAATTTCTTAGTGATTCTGATACTTATTTTCAAACAGCAGGTAGAGGAAAACTAAAAATTTATAAAAACTACGGTTCTTCAATAAGTAGTGAATTAATAGAGCAATATAAAAAATATATATCTTATTTTTGTCAAGGAAGGGAAAGAACATTATCAGATATTGACTATTATGGATTAAGCAAAAAATTAGAAACTTACTTAGAAAAATACTTAGATTTAAGTAGTGATAAGACTCATGAATTTATCGAAGATGGTTCAACTGCCAGTTGCTATAGAATAGGTGACTATGTTTTTAAGCTTTGTTCAACCAAATGGTCATACGAAGATATAATATGCCCTGATTTATATTTGATAATTAAGAATTTAGAAGAAGTTTTCGTTAGGGATAAAAGAGGTGTTGTAGTAGCGGGAATCGAAGTACAAAAATACTTAAAAAGAGATGCTAAAAATATCCCACCACGTACATTAAGTTTATTTACAAAAGAATTAAATAGATTAGGATACTATTACACAGATTCATTAATGAATGGGCCATGTGGGGATAATTGTCGCTTATTAGATGATTATCATGATTCCGGGGAAAATAATCCACCAGAATGGTTTAAAAAAACACCACTAGTATTGGTAGATAGAGATAGAGTATACAGAAAAGATAACATTTATCCTAAACAATTACGTTCATATTATTAAATCTAGTTTTAAACTAGATTTTTATTTTTTCATACTTGACTAAAGTAGTCTATCAAAATAAAATTATATTAGAAATAGAATATAGGAGATAAAATGAAACTAACAAAAGAGAATTTAAAGGATAGTAAAATAGAAGAATTATTAATCGTAATTGATATGGTAAATGGCTTTGTCAAGGAAGGTGTTTTAGCAGTTCCTAATATAATAGAAATTGTTCCCTATCAATTAAAAGTTATAGAAGAATTTTATAAAAGAAAAAATAAAGGAATAGTATTTATTAGAGATAACCATTCAAAAAATGCTGTTGAATTTAATGTTTATCCAAAGCATTGCTTGGAAGGCACTAGTGAAACAGAAATAATAGAAGAATTAAAAAATTATTCAACAATAGAATATAAGAAAAATTCAACTAACTTTGTTTTTGCACCTAATTTTATTGAAGATTTAGACAAAATGAAGAATCTAAAAAAAGTACATTTAATAGGCTGTTTAAGCGATGTGTGTGTAAGAATAGGAGCTCTTTCTTTAAGAACTTATTTTGATCAAAATAATAAAAATATTGAAATATGTGTTCATGAAAAAGGAATAGACACTTATGATTCTGAAGAACATAATCGCAAAGAAGTTAATTTTCACAGTCTAAAAGATATGGAAAATAATGGTATAAAAGTAATAAAGTGAGGTATAGACATGAAAGATAAAGCCTTGGCAACTGATTTATATGAATTAACAATGGGTCAAGTGTATTTTGATAATAATGAGAAGGATGAAATAGCTATATTTGACCTATTCTTTAGAACTAATCCATTCAATGGTAATTATACTGTTAGTGGTGGATTAGATAGAATAATTGAATATATTAAAGAATTAAAATTTAGTGATAATGATATTGAATATTTAAGAAGTCTAGAATTATTTACAGAGGATTATTTAAAGTATTTGAAAAAATTTAAATTTACGGGAGATATCTATGCAATTCCTGATGGAACAATTATCTTTCCTAATGAACCGATTATAACTGTAAAGGCGCCTAAAATAGAAGCTCAAATACTAGAAACGACATTGCTCACTTTATTCAACTATGGCTCATTAATAACAACAAAAGCAGCTCGACTTACAGCTGTAGCTAAAGGTAGAGCAATAATGGAATTTGGTACAAGAAGAAGTAGGGGAGTAGAAGCAGCAATAGAAGCTGCAAAGTATGCTGTGATAGGGGGAATGGCTGGTACAAGTAATGTTTTAGCAGCTAAAAAATATGGTCTAGTTCCCATGGGTACTATGGCACATTCACTAATACAAAGTTATGAAGATGAACGAGTAGCATTTTTAAAATATGCCAAAAGCAATCCCAATAATTGTACATTTTTAGTTGATACATATGATACACTTCGAAGTGGAATACCAAATGCAATATGGGTAGCAGATAATTACCTAAAACCAAACAATTTAGAATTTAAAGGAATTAGAATAGATAGCGGAGACTTAGCATATTTATCCCAAAAAGCTCGAAAAATGTTAGATGAAGCTGGGTATAACTATACAAAAATATGTTTATCTAATGGCTTGGATGAAAATACAATTCGTTCCCTTCGCCATCAAGGTGCATGCTTTGATACTATCGGTCTTGGAGATAATATCAGTGCTATAAATGATCGCGTGAATGGAGTATATAAGCTAAGTGCTATTGAAATAAATAATGACTTGTCTCCAAGAATCAAATTGAGTAACGACTCAGTAAAAACAACTAATCCAGGATATAAAAAAGTATATCGCTTCTATGATAAAGAAACAGGATATGCTTTAGGAGACTTAATTGCTTTAGCAGAAGAGACAATTCCAACAGATGAATACACACTAGTCAGTCCAGTCGATGAAGATAAACAAAAATATCTAACTAATTATGAAATTGTTGAATTACAGCAACCAATCTTTATTAATGGTAAATTAGTAATAGATGAACCAACAATACAGGAAAGAAAAGAAAGAGTGGCTAATCAGATGGATACAATATATCCAGAAATAAAGAGATTAGAAAATCCTCAAGAGTATTATGTTGATTTATCACTTGATTTATTAGCATTAAAGAAGAAAATGATTAAAGAAATAAAATATAAATGTGGTAAAAATAAACCTCAAAAAGAAGTATAAGTAGGTGATAATATGTTTGATGCAAAAAAAGAAGCAAAAAACATAATTGATTTTATTCAAGATTATTACAAAAAAAATAATCTTGGGGGAGTAG
>CAZVUP010000012.1:0-42543 GCA_964630365.1 uncultured Muribaculaceae bacterium | reverse complement strand
GAATAAACAATTCCATTTGCGCTTTTACAGTCAGGTGAAGTAAATACTTCTTCAGTTGGAAAATTTACTAATACCTCTTTTCCACTAGTTAAAGTTTCTTTTCCTGATGCCCAGATATGTCCGTTTGGTAAGTCTATTCTAAAATCTGTTCCATTGGAACTCTTATATCTTAAAGTTTTAAATTGATAGTCAGTTAATTTTTTTCCTCTAATGTTTAGTTTTTCGATTTTTTCATTCCAAATTTTTACTGGATCCTCTTCTTTGATACTACAGATATCGAATATTTTGTTCCATAATGTTTCTACAGGGTTAGAATCATTTTTAAATAACTCCTCTGCCCAAGCTTTTGTTGGTACTGCAGCAATACACCATGGAACCATTGATTTATCGCGTAAAGCATCAAAATCTTTTCTTGTTTCATATGAGTATTTTGTCATAGCTGTCATTTTTTGCTGATCAACATCTTTCATTAATCCAGGAGTTTCAGATGCTAACATCAAGAAAGCTGCTCCTTTTTTAGCATAAACATTCCACATTTCTTTATTCCAGAAACTTAATTTTTTTAATTCATCTATTTCCAAGTTCTTAAGAGCTTCATACTTTAAGTATGGATCAGATACATCATAAAATATATCTTTTACCCCTAATTCATAAGCTATTTTTGTAACTATTCTTACAAAGTCACTTCTTTCAATATTGTAACTTATGAATAGAGACTGATTTTTTTCAACTTTTAGGCAAGTTTCCAATAGTACTCTAGCATACTTTTCTTGTAATTCATTCATTATTATTCCTCCTTTTAATATTATTACCAATCATTCTAATTATATAACAAATGAAAAAAAAGGTAAATTATTACCTTTTATTCAACATTTAATTCAATGCGATATCTATTATCTGTATTAACTTCAAATGAATATGTTTTATTATTAATTTTAACTATTACATCAGATAAGTCTCTACCTAATATTTCATTTAATTCTCCATAATCACTAATATTAGAAGTATTTGAAATATAGATAGCATAGTTTCCTACTGGAATATTAGAGATATCAATTTCATTATCAAACCAAGCCCTATCTTTATCAAGATTATCTCCTAGATTAGCACCAACTTTATATAAACCATTAGTTATACTTCCTAAATCATAAATATATTTTTTATAGTTATCAGTATTTTCAAAAATTATTTTTCTATTGACATTAGCATTTAGTGCTAGATTCATACCATATGAATAAGAAGTTCCTTTTAGATGTAATTTATTATTAGTAAATTCTAATTTACGATATTGATTATACATATTATAGACACTACTTGCTGTTTTAGTACCAATTTTTTCACTTCTAATTACTAATTCTAGTGGTAATTCATTATCTAGATAATTAGTTCTAGTAGTTACATACTTTTCTCCTTCGTAATTAGAATCTTGGGTTTTTAAAACTTTATTACTAATTGTAGATACTGAATAATAGTTATTACTTAAAGCAATGATACTTAGACGATAATCGCCATCAGGAATATCTTCAGTATTAATATTTCCCTTGAACCATGAATAAGTATAATCATAGTTATCAGTTGAATATACTGGTCTAGTTATTTCTTTTTTATCAGTAATTCTATCTAATAAGTCAAAGTAAATATCATCATTGTTTAAAGATTCATAAACCAAAATGTAGACTATTTCTTCATCTAAAGTATTATCTATTCCTTTAATTGTATTATATCCTTTTATTTCTAGTTTATTATCTACTTCTTTTAAATAATCAAAGTAGAAAATAGCTTCTTTTTCAGTAATACCTAAATCTTCTAGACTTTCTATATCTTCTAAGTCATCTAAATCAATGTCTATTTCTTCAGGAGGTTCTACAACAACTTCTTCTTTTACTGTTACTGTTATCTCTTTTGTTACCTTTTTATTTCTTGAATCTTCTACTTCATAGATTACTTTATATTCACCTGGTGTTTTTTGATTAACATTATTTTCTTTTACTATTAGTTTATTTGTTATATTTCCATCTTCTTCATCTGTTGCGCTTACATTTTCTAATGGATTATAGTTATCTCCTACTTTTATTTCTAGGTCAGATGCGGTAATCACTGGAGCTTTATTTTCTTTTACTATTACTTTTATTGTAGTAGTTGTTTCTAATGCTTTACTATCTTTAACTTTATAAGTTACTTTGTATTCTCCTGCTTTTTTATTATCTACGGTATTTTCTATTACTTCTATTTTATTTGTTAAATCACCATCTTCATTATCATAGGCTGTTACATTTTCTTTTGGATTAAAATCATCTTCAATATAAATTGTTTTATCACTAGCAGTTATTGCTGGAGTTGTATTTTCCACAATTGGTGTGGATAAAGTTATACTTACTCCTGGAGCACTTGCTAGAGTGTAACCATAAACATTATTATTGTCAGTTAAGCCTACTGGTACTTTATACCAAGTATTATCACCTACTTTTTGAGATTCTAATACAGGGACATAAGTATATGTATATAGTCCACTAATTAATGAATAGCTTGCATCTTCAGTATTATAATTTACCCAAGTATATTGATTGCCTGATACTGTTACACTAACTTTTCCATAACTTGTATCGGTAAATTTTAGACTATCAGCACTTACCCATTCTTTTTGATCATGGAAATAGTCACTTGTTACTAAATAAGCAACTGGCTTATTATTTGAATAAGCTACCGTATAAACCATTACATAACGATCTTTTAATAAAGTTGCTCCTGTTTTAGAAGTTAGCGAACTATCATAATAATATGGAGTATTTTTAGTTGTAATAGCTACTTTTGGTTTTAACTCAGCATTTTTTATATATAGATCATATTCATAATTAGAGTCTTGATATTCAAAGACATTATTTGGACTAATATTTCCATTTTTACCTTCATTTATTTTACGTACTTGACTTGCTTTTACGTAAACATAACCATTCCAATTATAATCACCTGATGTTTTTTCATTAAAATTAGAATCAATGTTTAAATCGCTTACAACTTTATACCATTTTTCATTATTTCTTGTTACTTCATCAACAATTACTAAAGCATCTTCTTTTTCTGGATATGAATAGATAAATTTAGATGATGTTGATGGTTCACTATAGGCATTAGTTGGACCATTAACTACTCCTAATTGATAATAATTATAGTCTTGCATTCCTAAGGCTTTATCTAATGAATAATAGTTAGCAGCCATTTTTTCTGACCAATAAGTATCAGATGCATACTTAACATTCATACCAATCCATTTATCACCAAATTGTGGACCAAAATAACGCCAATCTCTTGGATGGGCATAACCATAAGTTATCCATTTAGAAGCATAGCCTAAAATACTACTTGAAAATGTTGCATACCAGTTGGCTGCTTGAGTTGGATTAGAATCAACTGCATTAAGACCAAAGCCATTATTCTTATTAATAGATAAGCTACTTCTTCCATTTCCTGTTTCATTTCTACTTAAACTTAGGGAAAGAATAGCATTTACGCCATATTTTTGTTGGGCATAGTAGAAGAATGTTCCAGAACCATATAATCTTGAAGTTCCAGTGCTAGCTGAATTACCATAAACATTTTTCTTATAGCCTAAATTATTTCTTATATATTCATCAATGTTTATACTAGAATATGCTGTTTTAGTATGATTTGATAAATACATATAATAGTTATAATATGGATTATTCTTATTTACCGAATTATTATAATGATTATTTTTATAATCTTTTATTAGAGTTTCTAAATCACGATAAAAGTAATGACCATCATAACTATAATAAGTACCTGTTGATAGCATAGAAGGTTTTGGTCCTATAGTTCTACCACCTGAACCATAATATTCATTTTGAATTTTAGCAACGTAATTGTGTCTAATGTCACTGTTAGTTATTGTATAAGAACTTGCTGATTTTACCCAGGTAATAGGAACTATTTCATAAGTAGATTGTCCTATCCAACCAGTAAAATTACCAATTCTAACTTTAGCTGTCCAAACGCCTTTGGCATTAGAATAGCTTGTTGCAATATGAGCTCCATCTACTCCACCATATAGAGAACCAGTATCCATATAAGTATAAGCAGAAGATGTTAGTTCACTATTTGTATAAAAATAAGTAAGAGTTTCTGGATTAACACTTAAGTCAAGTAAGGCTACATTAGCATCTATTATTTTAGTTTCTCCATTTACTCTAGTCATCATTGCTAAATCTTTTGAACCATTACTAGTCATGGCATTTTTTGCTTCATCATAGTTATTGTGACAAGAAATTTTTTCAATTGCTCCATCACTATGAAAACTAGCAACTTCATAGTTACCACATAAAGTTCGATATTTATAATTATTAGAATCAAAGGCATAAACATTTTTTACAGTTACTAATGATAATAATAAGATTGTTAATAATAATTTTTTCTTCATTTTATACCTCCTCATATTCTCCTAATTCTATTATAACATTTTGCTTTTTTAAAACTAAGGCATTTAATACCCTTTTCTAATTGTTGACAATATTTTACAAGTAATAAATTTATTTGAAAGTTATTCTAGTTGGGTTGATAAAATATCAAATATTAGGTATAATCATATAATAAGGATTTTAGTTTTGGAGGACGTAAAATGGCAAAAAGTAAAGAAAAAAGTGGGAAAATTATAAATTTTATTATGATAATTATATTAATACTAGCTTTAGTATCTAGTGCATTTGCAATATATGAGATATTCTTATTAGATTCAATCGAAGATTTAATAAGATATATTGTAATGGGAGTTATTGCTCTTTTTGATTTAATATTTATATTTAAAGTAAGAAGATATATAAAAGGAAAGAAAAAGAAGAAGAAACAAAGAAAAGGTCTATTTACCTTTATATTGTTCTTATATTCAATTATTTGTTTAGGAATTGGTGGTGCTATTTTCTATGTATATGGTCAACTAAGTAGCATTAATAAAGAAGTTATTACTTATACTTCAGATTTACTTGTGATGAGTAATAATCCGGCTGAGGATATTGATGATGTTAAAGATATGACTATTGGTATTTTAAGTGATAAGAAAAATCCTGAAGGTTATATAATTCCACAAGAGATAATAAAAGAACATAATTTACAAGATGATAATGAAATTAAAGAATATGATGATTATACGACAATGCTTGTTGATATGTATTCTGATGAATTAGATGGTATGTTTGTTGCTGATAGTTATGTTTCAATGTTTTCTGGGATAACAGGTTATGAAAATATTGAAACTGATACAAAGGTAATTATTAGTAAAGAGAAAAAAATGAAGAAAGCTGCTACTTCAAAGATTGAAACAGCTTCTTCTGGAAAATCTGTTACTGAACCATTTACAATTCTTTTAATGGGAATTGATTCTACTGATGAAGTTTTATCTAAGAATGCAATTGCTAATGGTGATACTTTAATACTAATTACATTTAATCCTAAGACACTTAATGCAACAATGGTTTCTATTCCAAGAGATTCCTATGTTCCAATTGCTTGTTGGAGTGGTAGACCTGAAAATAAAATAACTCATGCTGCAGCTTATGGTAATGATTGTATGATTAATACTATTCAAAACTACTTTGATGTAACAATTGATTATTATGCAAAGATTAACTTTAAGGGATTAGTTAAATTAGTAGATGCTGTCGGTGGTGTTGATGTTAACGTTGAGCAAACATTGTGTACTGATGATTCTAGTCGTGGTGCTGAAATTTGTATTCACCCAGGATACCAAACACTTAATGGTGAACAAGCACTTGTATTTGCTAGAAATAGAAAAGCACTTGCTAACGGTGATTTCGGAAGAGCACAACACCAACAAGAAATTGTTATGGCTCTAATTAATAAGATAAAGACAATTAAAGATGTTAAAACATTTATGAATTTATTAAATACTATTTCTAATAGTTTAGATACAAATCTTACTACAAAACAAATTCTATCATTCTACAATATTGCTAAAGATATTATAAAGAAGAGTTCTAATGGTGAAGATACAGATTTAATTAACATTCAGCAATTATATCTTCAAGGTACTGGACAAATGATTTATGATGAAAGAGCAAGAATGGTTTTATGGGATTATGTTCCTAATAAAAACAGTCGAAAAGATATTATTCAAGCTATGAAAGAAAATCTTGAATTAGCTGAACATGAAGATATTACAGAGTTTCATTTTTCTATTAATAATCCTTATGAAAAACCAATAATTGGTCAGGGGCCATACAGAACTGGATTTAGTTATTCTCTTTTACCTGACTTTACAGGTGATACTGAAGCGCAAGCTCGTTCCACTGCTAGTCAATATGGAATATCAGTTACATTTGTTGGCTCTGGTGGAACTGTTGTTGAACAAAGTTATCCAGCAAGAACAAGAATAGATAAAATTAAAGGTAGCGTTGTTTTGACATTATCTAGCTCAAAAGACGATGAGAAAGATAAAGATAAGGATAAGGATAAGGATAAGGACAAAGACAAAGATAAAGGATCTGATAAAGATAAAGATAAGGATAAAGATCCTACTGGTGGTGATGATGAAACAGGTGATGATCCAACACCTCCTAGCGGTGGAGATACTCCAGGTGGTGGTAGCAGTGGTGGTGATGAGCCTCCTGTTAATCCCCCTATTTCATCAGATGATCCAGATGAATAAAATAAAAGGTAATCATTTACGATTACCTTTCTTTTTTGGTATTTTTCTTGCCAATACATATATTGAAACAATTAGACCACCAAACAACTCATTTTTTAATCCTAAAAGTACTATTTTTCCTGCATTTTTTGGACCAAGTATATAGTGCATTTTATGAGGATTATCTTTCGGATATCTTACATAAATTAATTTGCCTTCCTTAGGATTTGCATAAAATGGTTTATTTATTGTTTTTTCTGCATAATCATCATTATTATATTCTGTATAATCAATAATTATTTTGCTCTTTTCTTTCTTGATAACACGTACTTGGTCAACTTCATATAATCCATCAAAGCCAACACCAAGAAAGGCCGTAGTGCCGCCTGTTACCAATAATAAAAATCCTATCATTATAGCAATGGCAGATATTTTGAGATAAACCTTTTTACTTAATAATAGTTCTTTACAACATAAGTAATGTATTAGTCCAAGAATAGCAATAAATAATCCCATTACTAATATTCCAGATATAATTGAAATAATCAATCCCCAATTATCATTTAAAAATGCTGAAAAAAAGAATGCAAATATCAAAACTGCAACTATTATATTCTTGATAATTATTTTTTTATTCATAGTATCACTTCCTATATTACAATTATTTTATCATGTAATAAAAAAAAGAACTACTATTGTAGTTCTACTAAACTTAATTTTACATCATCATGAATGAATACTAATGTAGCTTTATTTTGATAATCTGAAAATTGATCATCTGTATATGTCCATGAAACATCTACTACATAAGCTTCTTCATCTGTTTTATCACCATATGCAAAAGCCTTCTTTTCGACATTATCGACACTTATTGTTGCTACTACTGGAAGTGATTGCTTACGGTTGTTATAGATGTTGCTTTCTATATACTTATAATATGTATCTTGAGCATTTTGATGGAAGTTTTCTAGTACTTCATTATAGACAAAATCTGTTCCACCAATATCTGTCTTGGCAACTTTATCATTTAAAGAATAGAAGTCATATATAAACATTTCAGAGATTTTTTTAACATATGCTTCTTCATCAACTTTATCTTTACTTAATATTTCTTTCAATTCTTTAAACATTTCTTTATATTTTGCTGGCTTTGATTCCTTAAGACTATAACCATATTTTTCAACTTTATTTACTACTTTTACTTCTTTAATATCCTCTGGTTTATCATAAAACTTTTTATAGACAAATACTCCAGCAAAAGCAACTATTAGTAATAAAATGATATAAAGTGTTATCTTTACTTTTTTCTTTAATTTCATATTTTCCCTCTATTCCATATTCTTTCTTTTTTCTTCGTTAAGTAAATCGAATACAATTGTATCATTAGACACATCTAGTAGTCTATTAGCATATTCTGTATTATTAGTTATTTCTTCTTCTGTTATTGCTTCATCTGACAAAGATAAGTATGCTGCTTTTTGACTATTATAATACATTTTATTAGTTACCCAATTACCATTAGGGAAAACAACTATATTATTATCTTTTATTTGATAAATGTCATGACCTAGAGCATATTTATTATAGAATCCAAACATATTTCCTAAAGTTGGCATAACGTCATACATTCCCATTACATTTTTATTTTCAAAATTTAGTTCAGTTCCTTCCATATCCTTTGTCCAAATTATAAAAGGCACTTTACGACCTAATTCATATTGGAATGAATCATATTCTTTATAATTAGGGTCTTCTTTTGATAATGTTGTATCATTTTCTTTGTCATAATTATAATAGCGATTATATTCTTTTCGTGGAAGTCTAGCATCATGATCACCATATAATACAACAACTGTATTTTCTAGTAAGCCGCGTTCTTCTAATCCTGTTATAAACTCTCCTAGAGCCTCATCGGCATAGTGAATTGACTTAAAGTAATTTCCTAACTTTGTACCTTCCATATATGGATATGTTTTTTCTTCTTGTCCAAATTCTGTTTCTACAGTTTCTTTTATGTCAACAGGGAATTCACCATACTTGTCTACTTCAGAGAATGGTGTATGGTTACTTAGCATAATTAATAGACCATACCAATGTTCATTTTCAGAATTAATTATTTCTAATTTATCAAGTGATTGTTTAAAGAATTCTTTATCGGACAAACCTAATCCTATAATATTCTCTTTTTCTACTTCATAATCTGTTTTACTATAGAATCTATTATATCCTAATGTTTTATGCATTGTCCTTCTATTCCAAAAGTCAGCATTATTAGCATGCATACTAAATGTATAATAGCCCATATCATCTAGTAACTGTGGTGTAGCAATATACTTTCTATCAGAATAAGTAACAAATGCAGTACCACTCTTAGTTGGCATTAGAGATGTATTATATGTTAGTTCAGAATCACTACTAGTACCAACACTAACTTGAGAATAAAAGTTAGAAAAATACATTCCTTGTTTTGATAATTTATTTAAATTAGGGGTAACTTCTAATCCATTAAATTCCATCCCAATTACATTAGTCATCATACTTTCAGCATGAATGGCAATAATGTTTTTACCAGCAAATATATTTGTATATTCATTATCTTCCTTTTCAGGTTTTTCAGCATAGTAATCATTAAACTTTTTATAAGCTTGTTCGTAACCAAACATAGCATTTATTTTAGGTTGAACAGATGTTATGACATCATTTGCTTGATAAATATAGATTCCAAAGCGCATAACTACATATTCTTTATTCCATTGTTTAAAGAAACGGGATATATCTAACGATGAAAGTGAGATAAGGAATATTACTAATAAGATTCCTGTTGCTCCTAATGTCTTAAATGCTTTTGCTTTTCTTTCTGTTTTTAATTCTACTTTTTTATAATAATTCTTCTTTTTTAATTTAAAATTAACCACTACTAAAGTTATTGGTGCTATTAAATAGAACAAATCTTTTAATTGGATTACATTCTCTACTACTGCATCACTAACCTCTCCAACATATTGTGTTAGTGAAAGCATTGATATAGAAGCAAAAGATGTATAGAATGTATAGTAAGCTGAATTAACAATACAAATAGCTGCTAAAAAGATACAAAATGCTAAATAATATGTAAATCTGTTTTTAGGTTTAATTAAGTAAGCAAATGAACCAATAAACATAGCAACCACTGTATCGGCAAGTATAGCTTTATATGATAAATAATTTTCTAGTGAATGCATACAAAAAAATCTAAGTGCAGTTGAATTTATTACTGCTGTTGCAACAAAAGTAACAAATAAAACATTATTTTTGAAGTATTCTTGAACCAAACGCTCAGTTTTAATTCTATTTATTTCTTTTATAATACGTTTTTTTAATTTATTTAATGAATGTTTAATTGCTTTCATACATAATACCTCACTTTAATAATTATAGCATTTTCCTTATATATTTTCAATTATTAAAATAATATCCTTAAATATTAAAAGAATTATCATGATTTTGATAATTCTTTATTATAATCACTTGCATTTATAATCATGCCTAGAACATATATATATGATAATAAATAAACCCATAATAGTAATACTAATATATTTGAAATACTTCCATAGAAAACATCATATTTTGTAAATTTTTCAATATAAAAAGCAAATATTTCTGTTGATAATACCCAACCTAGCGTTGTAAAAATTGAACCTTTTCTAGCAGTCTTAGCCGGTATTTCTTGATCAGGAGCCACTACATACATTAAGTGTATTCCCAGATATAATATTAATAATATAAGTGGATATTTTAAAATATGAAGAAATTCTTGAATAAATAATACAATGGTTTTTGTTCCTATTATTTCCTTAATAATATCAAATAGAGTTGTTCCAAAAACTGGCACTAAAACCAAGAACAATACTAATCCTACTAATAGGAATGTCATTATTATTGCTTTAAATCTTCTGCTTATAACATTTCGAGGCTGAACCTTATAGATTTCATTTGAAACATTAATCATTGAATAAGATCCATTTGAGGCAAGAATAAAAGTTGAGAAATAGAATACAACCATATTAAAGTTAATTCCATCTCCACTAATAATAGCATTAATAATATTAGCAATTCCTGGTGGTACTGATTCAGAGATAGCTAGTCGTACTGTTTCAATAGAAATTGATAAAGCTGCTGCGATTGTTGCAACTAATGCTAGTAATGGTATTATTGTCACGACAATAAAAAAAGCAAGTTGACCTGGCAATATTCGCATTTCAGGACGCATAAGCAGTCTGAATATTTTCAAAATAAAGTCTCTTGCTTTTTCCATTGTCTCACCTTTTTATTTATATTCTTCTTTATTTGTAATCATTTCAAGTGTTGCTTCGTTGATAGCATCATCTAAAGTTTTAATTTCATCCATTATCATGCTGTAACCAATAGCAGCTCCAAATTCATGTGGTAAGTTACGCATTTCTTTAGATAATTTTTTAGCATAAGTACTTATTTGTCTTTCACTATAACCTACTAAATAGATTAGGAATTCATTTCCATCTGTTCTAATTATTTCACTATTTTCTAATTGCGTATTTACTAGGATACCCGCAGCCTTTATAATTAACTGATCTCCTTCTTCATGGCCGTAATTATCATTAACATATTTAACGTTGTTAAGATCAACCATAACTATTGACTGAGGGAATACCTCACAATCTTCCCATTCTTTCATTTTTACATTTAAGTAATTTCTATTTTTTAGAGAAGTTAACATATCAGTATATTTATGACGATCAGTTATTTTTACTTTCTTAATCTGTTTCTTTCTTTTTAATATCCAGTAAATTAAAGTTAAAATAATTAATGGAATAAAGATAATTGCTAAAACGATTGTATAAACTTCTTGCAATGTAGAATTTTCTAGAATTGTTGCTTTTAAATTTTCAATTCCAGAATTTCTATAATTATAGTATGAATTAGTATTCATAATATAATTAAACATATCATAGAAAGCTTCATTCGTTGCTTTAACCATGAATTTATAATCATTCATCATAGTATCTTTATATAGTAATTTTAGTTTTTTAAACTTATTATTTTGATAGTATGTATATACTTCATTATCCACTACTATCATTTTGTCATTAGCATTATTAACTAAGTCATCTAAGTTATCATATGCCTTTATTTTAGCTCTAGAGTTTGTCGAAAAATAATTATATAGTGAATCATCTTTTAACATAACAATTTCTTGATTTCTAAGACTTTCAAATGAATTTACTATATGATTATCTTCTTGCCTTCCTAGGATAACATAATCTTCTACAAAAGTTGATAATGTTGCTAAATACTTATCATCATTAAAATTATAATAATCAAAGTAAACATCTATATCACCATTTTTTATTGCTTTCTGTAAATCTTTTTTAGTATCATATTTTTTATATTTGAAATTAATATCCGCAAGACGTGATACACGATTTATATATTCTCCAGCAATTCCTGCTACTTTGCCATTTAATTTTACTTCATATGGGGTGTTTTCAACATAACCATAAGTATAATTTTTTGATATTAATTTAGCTTTAGTTTTAGAATCAACTTTATTCTTATCTAAGTAATAGTTTAAATAGGCAGTATTATATTCTTTAATATAATTTGTTTGACGCCATTTATTGTAATACTTTGTAACTATATTATTTAATTCTTTATTATTGTCACTTAAAGTTAAGACAATTTGCTTTTTCATTTCAGTGAAATAATAGTTAACATAATATTTATTTTTTTCAATAGTATAATCTAAATACATTATGTTAGGTAATACTATCATGTTAACTTCTTCACTATCTAAAGCTTTATATAAATCTGCAACATTTTCATATGATTTATATGAAAGATTTGTTCCACTTTTTAAGTAAAAACTTACATTTTCAGTATCTGCTTTTAATGAACCAAAAACCATGTTTTTAAGATCTTTAACGTGATTAATTCGTTGATAATTTTTACCTACTGCAACATAATTATCATTGAATAAAAATAAATCATTTTTAGATAATTTATCATCATTTTCTAGAATTCTAATACGATAACTATCAGTAGTTGCTTCTGAATCTTTTAAAAATGGAATCTTATTAAATTCTATACCAATTTTTTCTTCAAAATCTTTAATAAAATCGAAAATAACTCCTTCTCCATTTAAACCATATAATGGATAGTCATTAACTACTTCAAAGTCATATTCTTGATCTTTATTTTCTTCAATCCATCTTTTTTCAGTTACCGTTAGAGTTGTTGTTTTATCTTCCTTATTATAATAGCGATAGACAAAGATGAATGCTATTGCCGCTATTAAAATTGGAAGAATAATAATTAACTTTTTCTTCATACTATTCCGTCCTATCTTTTGTCCAACTAAAGTTTTCTTTAGTATGATGTTTATAACCTATTATTGGAAATTGAGCTGCATTAGCATCATTTTGAATTAGAAGTTGAATATCATAATATGCCTTTTCTTTATCAGAAAACTCTTCCAAAATTGGTTTTCCTAAATTTTTAGCAGCTTCTAGTGTAACTTCATCTTTTGCATTAATGCTAATATAAATAATTCTACCAGCTATTCTAATACTTACACTTTTAGCTGAGTCTTCAACTTTTTTCTTTACTTTATCTTTTGTACTAGATGATATTTCTACTTCTTTACGTCCTTCTAGTCGATTACCATAAATGGCTTTGGACTCTCCAGCAAAAAAAGTATTTTTTATAAATATTATTCCTAATAACACAAGAATAGCTACAGCTATTACAATTATTGTGCTTAAATTCTTCTTAATAGTTTTCTTCATACTCATATACTCACATCCTATTATATTTTATTATACACTATGCGTGGTGCTTTTTCAACTTGCAAATTATTGTAATTCTTCTGTTAAAATTTCCATAGCTATACGTGGATTAGCTTTTCCTCTAGTTTCCTTCATGACTTGTCCCATTAAGAACTTTATAGCTCGATCATGTCCATTTTTATAGTCATTAACACTATCTGGATTATTTGAAATTATTTCTTTAATCACATTTCGTATTTCATTATCATCAGTAATATTTTCAATACCTTTTTCTTTTATAATATCTTTAATTGATTCATCGCTTTCCATAACTGTATCTAAAATATCTTTTAGATTTTTACTTGTTAGAGTGTTATCACTTACTAAATTAGTTAATTCAATAAATTTATCTTTTGATAATTTTGTATCTGTTATAGCTTTTTCTGTTTTATTTAGATAGGCAGAGATATCTCCTAATAATAGATTACTTGCTACTTTAAAATCAATTTTACTATCTAAGAGAGAGTTAAAATAATCACTTAGTTGTTTATTCTGGACTAATTTGTTGGTATTTAGTTTAGCAACTCCAAGTTTTTGATAAATTTCTCTTCTTTCATCTGGCAACATTGGAAGAGTTTCGATAGCATTATTTATCATTTCATCTGTTAAAACGACAAAAGGAATATCTGGTTCTGGAAAATATCTGTAATCATTTCCAGTTTCTTTTATACGCATTAAAACCGTATCGCCTATTTTATCGTCAAATCTTCTTGTTTGTGGTTTGAATGTTTCTCCATTATCATATAGCTTTGTTTGTCTTTCTATTTCTTTTTCAACACCTAATTTAGCATTGGATATAGAACCAATATTTTTAATTTCGGCTTTTGTTCCAAATGGATCGGTTTCATTTTTACGGATTGACACATTGACATCAGCACGCATTGAACCTTCTTCAATTTTGCAGTCACTGATTTCTCCATATGATAATAATTCTCTTAATTTTTCTAGGTATAGTTTTACTTCTTCTCCACTACTTAAACATGGTTTAGTAACTATCTCAATAAGTGGTACTCCAGCTCTATTAAAGTCTAGAAGAGTTTTTGTTCCGCGATGAGCACTTTTACAAGTATCTTCTTCAATGTGCATCTCTTCAATATATATTTTTTTACTTTCACCATTAACATTTATTTCAACATAGCCATCATAACCAATTGGTGTTCTAGCTTGAGTAATTTGATAATTTTTAGGATTATCGGGATAAAAATAGTTCTTACGATCAAAGTGCATTACTTTTCTTATTTTACAATTAAGGATAGTAGCGGCTTTAATGCCTAAATTAATTACTTCTTCATTTAAGGTTGGAAGTGTTCCAGGGTAGCCTAAATCAATAACATTAGTTAAAGAATTTGCCATTTGACCATAACCATTTGTAGAATTAGAAAATATCTTGGTTTTAGTTTTTAATTCAACATGGACTTCTACACCAATCGTTGGAATATAATTACTCATTATTTTCACCTCCAAATGGTTCTAAATCTAGATTAAGTTCTTTTTCAATGAAGCTTGCTAGTTTATAGATTTTAGCTTCTTCAAAAGCATTACCAATAATATGCATACCAATAGGCATATGATTTTTATCAAAACCAACTGGTAAATTTAAGCCAGGTAATCCAGCCATATTTACTGGTATTACTAAAACATCATCCATGAAAGATTTTAGTGGATCATCCATTGGATCATCTAGGTTATAGGCAGTTGTTGTTGTAGTTGGGCCAATAATTAAATCATAATTCTTAAATACATTAATAAATTCCTTCTTCATATCATCTCTTATAGATAATGCTTTATTATAATAGATTTTGGCATTTTCACCACTAAGTAAGTATGAGCCAACCATGATACGACGTTTAACTTCTTCGCCAAAGCCTTCAGCTCTTGTTTCAAAATATAATTCTTGAATGTCTTTAGGATTTTCTTTAGAATGGCCATATCTAATACCATCAAATCTAGCTAGATTAGAACTAGCTTCTCCCATAGCAATTATTTGATAAAGAGTCATAGCTTTATCAAGATATTTTACATCAACATAATCAACCTTAGCACCATTCTTTTCTAATACTTTGATTGTATCTTTAATCTTAGCAATTATTTCTGGAGAGACAATATCACTCATTAAGTAGTTAGGTACAGCAATTTTCATACCCTTAATATCTTCTCCTATTAGTCTAGTAAAATCTTCTTCTTCTTTTCTAGCTGAAGTAAGATCTTTTTCATCTTTACCAACAATAGCATTTAATAGAACAGCATTTTCATAAACATTTTTTGTTAGTGGACCTATTTGATCTAGACTTGATGCAAAAGCAACTAAGCCATATCTTGATACTCTACCATATGTTGGTTTCATTCCAACAATTCCGGTATATGATGATGGTTGTCTAATTGATCCCCCTGTATCTGTTCCTAGAGCAAACAAAACATCACGACAAGAAATAGTTGTAGCAGAACCACCAGATGAACCTCCAGCAATTTTAGTTTTATCCCAAGGATTTTTAGGAGCACCAAAATAACTAGTACGAGAAGATGATCCCATACCAAATTCATCCATATTAGTCTTACCAATAATAATCATATTTTTTTCTTTTAATTTTTCTACTACAGTAGCATCATAAATAGGTACAAAATTATCTAGCATATGCGAACCACATGTTGTTAATAATCCTTTAGTTACAATATTATCTTTTACTGCTATTGGAAGACCAAATAATAAGTTATCCACTTCTTTAGATTCTAATTCTTTAGCTTGTTTTAAGGCTTCTTCTTTATTTAAAGTAATATAGGCATTGTATTCTTTATTATTCTCAATATTTTCAAAAGCTTCTTCTACTAAATCAATTGGCTTAAGCTTTTTACTTTTTAATAATTCGTGTATTTCTGTAATACTTTTATTTAAATATTTCATCTTAAGCACCCTCCCCATCACTTATTACGACAGGTACTTCAATATAATTACCTGCATGACGAGGTGCATTTTCAAGCACTTCTTTAGGATTTAACATATCTCCTGCGATATCTTTTCTTAACTCAGCATTAGAATCCCAATTAGCTATTAAGATTTCATCGTCATAGCCTTCTACATCATTTATCTTTTCAACTTCATTTAAAAGTTTTTTTAATTCTACTTGATACTTTTTAATTTCCTCCTCAGTTAAGGAAATACGTGCAAGTTCTGCAACATGTAATACTTCTTCTCTTGATAGTTCATCTTTCATTAAAAAAACTCCTTTCATAACTCATCTTATTATATCATATATTAACAATTTTTACAGCTACTATCGTATATCTTGAAAAAAATCAGCTTTTATGGTATTATGTATTTGTCAAGGAAACTTGAATAAAATAAAAAAGGGAAATACTTAACTATACCCTGTTGAGTACTTGCCCAGAATTAATCTAGTTTAGTACTTAATCTAGTATTAGATTGAGTACTATTTTTTTATACATAGGATCATTACTGATACTATTAATAAAATGATAATTATTATTAGAAATGAGATTAATAAATCTTTTTTCTTCATACAATTATCACCCTTATTATAATTAGTATACAATATAATTGATAACAAAAAAAAGATGTTTACACATCTTTATTGTTCTGCAAAGCAATTTTTAATATAGATTGTATTAGGTGTTTTACTTGTTTTTCTCTTGTAGTTTTCTACAGTACCAATGATAGTAGTTTCTTTGTCTAATTCTAATTCATCTATACCATTATAATCATCTACCATCTTACATACTATATCTAGTGAGTATTTACCATCTTCATCAGTAAAGCCCATTACTATTTTATTATCTTCTAAATCTGTTTCTTTTAGTGTAGAAATTACTCTTACAAATTTTTTATTATATTTAGCAAATGTTTTTAATTCATTACCAGTCATTTGAATGGCTAAATCAACATCTTTAACAGTAATAGCATCGGTATTATATTTAAGTTTCCAACTACCAAATTCAGTATCTCTTCTACCTTGTATTTGATGGTATTTTATCACTTTATAACCAATTCCATAATACTCTTTTGTTCCTCCATCTTTATAAGCTACAGTTTTAATTGTAAGAATTGGTTTCTTATTATGTTTAACACGATTTATATCTATCATTGTTATAGTAAATAATATGAGTATAGCAATAATTATAGCTATTATGATATTTCTTAAGCTAAATATTCTTATTTCTTTATGTTCTCTTTTTACTTTAATTTTCTTTGGTTTTTCATTATAATCTTCATACTCTTCATCATATTCATCGTAGTCTTCATAGTCTTCATCTTCATATTCAACATATTCTTCATAGTCATCATATTTATTCATAAACATGTCCCCTTTGTGCCGAATATTATACTACTTTTTTAGTGATTTGTAAAGTTATGATTTGATTTCACAAGTATAATCATCTTTTTTCATATAAATTATCCACTCATGATAATCAAAGTGTCCTTCAATATCTGTATATTCTAATTGTTTTAGTTTAGTATTATCTGTATCCATATCAGCTATTGTGTAGATAGTTTTTACTTCTCCTCTATATTCATTACAATTAATTGTACTTGTAATTCCAGTTAAAGCATTTTGTTTTTGACTATTTAGAGTGTAATACTCGCATGTTTGCTCTTTAGGAATAGTTTTATTCCAAGTTATCGTGTCTGTTCTACTTATTATTTTTCCTTTTTCCAGATATACTTCTTCTATTCTTGATGTATCATCATGAGATTTTTCTTTTGAACAGATAATTGTTTGTTTTTCTGGATATGTTATTTCCTGTTTTTCTTTTTTGTACCTTATTTTATAAATTGAGATAATAATCCAAGTTAGTAAAAATATTATTAAGATAATACCTAATATAATTAGTCTTTTCTTTTTTTTCTTTGACATAATAACCTCTTTTATTCTGGTAATTTTTCCTTAAACTCTTCTTCTGTCCAGATTTCTATTCCTAATTTTTTTGCTTTTTCATATTTACTACCTGGATTTTCTCCGACTATTACAACTGATGTTTTTTTAGAAACAGAATCTACGGTTTTTCCACCTAAGCTTTCTATTTTTTCTTTAGCTTCATCCCTAGTGAATATTTGAAGAGATCCGGTCAAGACAAATGTTTTATTTTCAAAGTTTTCATCTTTTTCTATTTTTTGACCTAGATAAGTCATATTTAATCCTAAGTCTTTTAGTTCTTCTACTATTCCTTTATGATGATCATCTTGAAAATAATTAATTACACTTTTAGCAATAATACCACCAATATCAGGAATATTTACTAGTTGCTCTTCAGTAGCTGTTTCTAAATTAGACATTGTTTCAAAGTTAGCAGCTAAAATCTTAGCTGTTTTTGCTCCAACATGAGGAATGCCTAAAGCAAATATTAATCTTTCTAGGGAGTTTTCTTTACTCTTTTCGATAGCATCTAGTAAATTAGTAATTGATTTTTCACCAAATCCCTCTAATCTTTTTAAGTCTTCTGCATGTTCTTTCAACGAATAGATATCAGCAATATTTCCAATAAATCCAAAGTTATAGAAATCTTCCATGATTCTATCACCTAACCCATCGATATTCATAGCATCACGGGAAGCAAAATGAATTAGTCCTTCAATGTGACGCGCTGGACATTTATTATTTGGACAATAATAATCTACTTGTCCTTCTTTTTTTACTAAGGCTGTATGACACATTGGACATTCAGTAATCATAACAAATTCTTTTTCTTTACCAGTTCTTCTTTCTAGTTTTCTTTCAACCACTTCCGGTATTACATCTCCGGCTTTTCTAATTGAGACAATATCCCCTATTTTTAAGTCTTTTTCAAGGACATAGTCTTCATTATGAAGAGTTGCTCTTGATATTGTTGATCCAGCAACTATTACTGGTTCTAGTACGGCATTAGGAGTTATTTGACCAGTCCTTCCAACTGTAAAAATAATATCTGTTAATTTTGTTAAAACTTCTTCAGCTGGAAACTTATAGGCAGTAGCCCATTTAGGATATTTAGCTGTATAACCTAATTTATTTTGTTCAGCAATACTATTTACTTTTACTACTACTCCATCAATATCATAGGCTAGTTTTGGACGTAGTTCTCCTTTTTCCTCTATATATTCAAGTACTTCTTCAATTGAATTTACTAATCTATTATTTGGATTTGTTTTAAATCCTAAATTTTTCATGTATTCTACTGCTTCTGCATGAGTGTGTAAATCATAATCTAGTGGATTTGGTAAATGATAAATAAAATTATCTAGTTTTCTTTCTGCTGCTACTTTAGAATCTAATTGTCTAATTGAACCAGCTGCGGCATTACGACAGTTTTGAAGAAGTGGTTCACCTTTAGCTTTTCTTTTTTCATTTAACTCTTCTAAAGTCTTTTTATTCATGAATATTTCACCACGAACTTCAATATCTACTTCTTCCTTTAATTTTAATGGTATAACTTTAATTGTCTTAACATTATGAGTAATATCTTCTCCTACTGTTCCATCTCCACGAGTAGCCGCTCTAACTAGTTTTCCTTTTTCATATAATAAGGAAACAGATAAACCATCTATTTTTAATTCACACATATACTGGGGATTAATACCTTCTTTTTTAATTCTTTCATCAAATTTAATAAGCTCACTTTCTGAGAAAACATCACTTAAAGACATCATTGGTATTTTATGCTCAACCTTAGTAAATCCTTCAATTATTTTTCCACCGGCATGTTGAGTAGGCGAGTCTTCTCTTACCCATTCAGGATGTGCTTCTTCAATTTCAAATAATTCTCTTAAATATTTATCATATTCTTGATCGGTAATTGTTGGATTATCTAGGGTATGATAATTATAGTCTGCCTCATTTATTATATCTATTAATTCATTCATTCTATCTTGCATAGACTCACCACTTTCTAAAAATATTATAGCATTTTTAGTTACATAAAAAAAGGAAATCACTTTCCTTTTCTGCTTTTATTAGTTTGCTTCTTCAATAATATTATTTAATATTGTTTCTTTTATTTTTATTTCTTCTTTTAATTTATCAATTTCTCTTTTCAAAATTTCTATTTCTTTCATTTAGTATTTCCTCCTATAGAGTTTTCTTCTAGTTTTTCTTGAATTTTACTGATTACTCCAGTTATTAAAGAATCATACTTATCTCTTATAGCTATTAGTCTCTGTAGTTCTTGACTTAATTCTTTAAGTTCATCTAAAGGATTACTTGCTGAATCTTGATTTTCCTTATTTCTATAATAATCAAGAACAACTTTTACTTTAGTCATTACTTCTAGGCTACCACCTCTGCCTAAATTTCTTACTCTTTTTAAATCTCGGGCAGCACTTGGTGAAGATAATTTTTCAAGGAATGATTTAGAATCTCTACAAAAATCACTTCGCATTAAACAATTAGTTGCTCGAGTTGAGAAACCTAAACTTTTAAATAATTCAGGTAGATCTAATTCTTCATCGTTTAAATCAATTAGTGGATCTTCATTTAAATATTTGCATCTTAGTATTTTAATTGTACCTAGAATTTCACTAAATACTTTTTTATCGGCAAGTTCTTTAGCAAATTCTTTTTTACTAGATACTGAGAGTAATTCACCTAGTGTATAAATACCTATACTTTCTAATGCAGCTTGAGCATTGCTGGAAAAGTATTCATGTACATCTTGTATATAAATGTTGGCTATTTCCGGAGAAATATCTAAAGATTTTTCGCTTGTTTTTTCTTCCTCTTCTGGCATATTAATTTTGCTATTAATGCGAATTGCTTCTTCAACATAGTTTTCATCTTTTTTACTTATAACTATTCCTAATTCTTTTAAAGTAGCTAAAAATTCATTGTCTAATATTGTTATAGGAACATTTCTAATTAATTTTGGATTTTTCTTTAATGCTATAATACACATTTCTTGAGTTTTAAATTTATGAGGAATGTATTTAAATGTCATATAATCATTATCAAATGCTATTCTACATAATTCTTCTGTTTTTTTCTCATGAGGAATACTTCCTAAAATTTTACCATTTAGACTTATAGCAAAATTAAGATATTGTGCCATAATATCTTCTGGTAATTTAAATATTTCATTTGGATCTTTCTTTAGAGCCATTTCAACATTTTCTTTTGTCATAAACTTTTTAGGAATAACACTTATTATTTTATTCCCATCTTCAAGAGCTTGCTTTATCATTGCATTAGTTAAGTATTTTTCAGGAATATATCGTACATAACCACTGTTACAATCAAACATTAATTTAGCTACTCTTTCAGTAATTATTTCTTTATGGATATTTCTCCAAAACTCATAATCAACTCTTTTTTTAGTCAAAACTAATCGTGAATTTATTAAATGATTTAGGCGGTCAGATGTCATTAAATCTTCCATATACCCATATCTAACTAATTGCTTTTTTTCTGTTCCAGTTAATTTTTTGTAGCAGTCTTCTCGTAATTCTTCTGGTATTTTAGAGCTTGGTATTTTAAATATGTTTTTTGGATTAATATCAAGTACAAATTTAACCATTGATTCATCAATAAATTTTTCTGGAACATATTCTATAGCACTAGGCATTTGACCGATAATTTTTGTATATTGTTCTTTTGTTAATAAGTTACGATAATGATATACAAAAGCTTTATCATTAAAGCTATCTATACAGATATCTATAAGTTCTTTTGTTCTATATTCATCTGGTACTAAGCGCCAACCATCAGGTGACGTTTTACATAACCAGTTAAAAAACTCTTGATTATCCAAAGCAGGGGGTGTAATTTGTATTGTTTGATAATCTACTTTTTTATATGTTGGAAAATCATATTTTTCACCTGTCGATAAATCAATAACTTTGTATCTATTACCTTTTAAGTAATCTTCATAATTATAGTACTTTGTTTTGTTTAACTCTTCCCATTCCCAAGCAAATCTACTCATATAAGCTATCATCTCCTATTATGATTTTACCATTCGATTTTATTATAGTCAATTTTAATAAAAAAAGAGTAATTTCTTACTCTTATTGTTGAACTTGTTTTTGTTTTGATTGTAATCTTGTAGATACTATTACTAATGCTCCAACTAATATTCCTATAGCACTAAGTATATAAATATATAGTGGATATGTTGCAGCAGTATTTTCTACTGGCACTTCTAAATCTTTTGGTTGGGTTGGGTCAACATAGCGATAATTTAGTTCTGTTAATTCAAAATACTTTCCTTCTTCAGATAAAATCATTTCATCTAAATCTGTATCCTGCATTTCTGCTAATTCAAGCCCTTCTGTACTAATAAATATTGTCTTATCTGCTTTATCATTTGGAGTTTGTAATCTATTTTTGGATAAGTCTAGAACACTCAATGTAGGAATTCCCCTAATATAATAAGATTTACCATTGGAATCTCTACCGCTTATGCTATCTATTGAATAGTTATAAGTTTGCTTTAAGTTAATTCTTGGTACATCAAATGGTGAATCAGGATTAGCAACACCATTTATAAGAATTCTCATGTAATCTTTTTTATATATATATTGATATATACTAGGAATTTTATCAAAACTTATCTTTGCAACTAATTCAACTTCGTAGTAGTATTCTGGCATGTGTTTTTCCTCTATACTTGGATCAGGTTCTGCACCATTTAATTCTTCAATATACTTAAGATAGTCCATATATTCTTCAAATTCCTTGTTTATAGCTCTATAATCATATTTTGAAAGACTTTCCAAGCCAACAAATGATATTTCAAATAATCCAACCTTTCCATTACTTGATTCTGTATATTCTACACTTTCTAAAACTATATCATCATCCGTTAAATGGACTACTTTTGCAGGATTACTATAAAGATATGTGCTGTATGCTGTTGCATATAATTCTCTTTTTTCTTCTGCAGATATTTTTTCAAAATCTGTTTGTCTTGCTTTTACGATATTTTCTGCTGGTATTTTATAAATATTTAAATCAACTCCATCAATAGATATTGCAAAATCACCGGCTCCATAACTTGTAGGAAAAGATTTTTTATCTAAATCAGGTTCATCATCAGGTTCTGTTGCAAATATGTTTAGTGGGAACATACAAGTTAATAAAAATATAATAATAAAGCTAAATCTTAATAATTTTTTCATTTTTTCACTCCTCTATTATAAATATATATTATTACAAATTAGTTGTCAAAAGAAAAAGAATAAGCTACTTTTGTTTTACTTATTCTTTACACTTTTATTTTTCTTACTATTGCTGTTGAGCTTGTTTTTGTTTTGATTGTAATCTTGTAGATACTATTACTAATACCCCAACTAATATTCCTATAGCACTAAGTATATAAATATATAATGGATATGTTGCAGCAGTATTCTCTACAGCTACTTCTAAATCTTTTGGTTGTGATGGTTCAATATCACGATATTGATATTTCAATTCTGTAACACCAAAATCTTCACCAAAATCGCTAAGCATAATGTTATCTAGTGGTGCATTTAACTCTTCATCTATATTTTCAGATGGTATATCTGACATTGAGTATGGATAAATGAAAATACGTTTATCGACATAATCTGTTGGTCCACTTAATCTTTCTTTAGATAGTTCTATTAAAGTTTGTAAATAACCCATATTAAATTGTTCAATAGGTGTGTCGTCCCCATCTACACCACCTAATGAAAAATAATTACTTTGTGATAAATCAATTCCATTGACAGTGGCTGTTTTTCCAAGTGAATTATTAAAAAATATTTGTCTATAGTCTTTATAATAGGCATATTTATATTCATTAGGGATGCTATTAAACTTTATTTTAGCCACAATTCTTGGAATACTAGCAACACCTGTTTCAGCATTTAACATATTTTCGCTTAATGATTCAAGTCGTGTTCTAAGTTTTTCACTCATTTCCATATCTATACCCAAAAGTAGGATTTTTGATGAACTTGATCCTCCTCCCTCATATACTAAAATATCATCAGCAGCTATATTTTCTCTTCTAGATGGCTTATTTTCAATTATTGGCCTTATTATTTCAAAAAACTCATTTTGTCTCTCTTCTGGCAGTAGTTTTATTATTTCAATAAGAGTATTAGCTTCAGGATGACTATTGTGTAATGAAGACGCATACATTTCTAATTCAGCAATTTTGGCTGCTGAAATATCATAATATTCTAGAGCAAATCCTTCTATTGTAAATTGAAAATTATCTACTACGAATGTTGCCGGTAAAGTAATTGGTGTATCAACTGGGTCTGGATCCGGTTCTGGTTCTGGTTCTTTCGCAAATATGTTTAGTGGGAACATACAAGCTAATAAAAATATAATAATAAAGCTAAATCTTAATAATTTTTTCATTTTTTCACTCCTCTATTATAAATATATATTATTACAAATTAGTTGTCAAAAAAAAAGAATAAGTTCTATTCAGTTTACTTATTCTTTACATTTTATTTGATATTCTCTTTCCAGATTTCTACTATTTTTTCTGGTAATTTAGTATAATTAAAGCCTTTAATATAATAGTCTCCAGTATCTGATACTAGAACAAATACATCTTCTTTACTAAATTCTGAAATGTTCTTTAAATATATATATTCATCATAATTATTATTATCTAAGTTAGATACATATTTACTATTATCTTTTTTTAAGTCTATTTCTTTTATATTTTTTTGTTCATCAATCTTATATATTTTATTTTTAAAAGCAACTGATTGTAACTGCTCCCATGGTATAAAAACACTATAAGTTTTTGCTGAATTATATATTCCTGATGAGTCGATATCTAAGTAACATTTTCCCCTATTCAATGATCTAACTAATAAAATAATGGATACTATAGTAAATATTAAAAAGAAGATAGCAAGTGTTAAAACTAAGAGTTTTTGGCTTGTAGCAGGTTTGTTATATAAAGAAAACAGATAAATAGTTAAAGCTAAGAATATAACTATACTCCAAATTGAAAAAAGCATTTTAATAGATTGGTCATTCCATTTTAATTCAAGATATTTTTTTCTTTTACTGAAAATATTTGTTCTGGTTCCAATAATATTCTCAACTAAATCACCATTTTTTAAGACATATGCGTATAATCCAGCTGAGTGAACTAGTATTTTACATTGATATTTTTTTGATAAATATTCTAAGAAATTCTGAATATTTCTAGATTTACCTAAAATACCTTTAGCTTTTTTTTCAGTACTATCATCAAGCATAAAATCAATTGATAATTTATATTTATATACTGCATCATCTTTACTATCTTTTTCTTTAATTGTAATATCTTTATTAATTGCTATTTTAGAGTCATTGTCTATTATTCTTGTTCCTTCTTCTGTTGAAAAAGAACAGATAAAATCATTGCTTAGTGTAATATTAAGTATTTCAATTCCTCTATCTGCTGGCTTTTCAATTAGCTTTTTTTGACTTTTAAAGAAATATTTCAATTCTTTTTTCAACTCTTTTATATCAAATGCTGGAGTTGCTACTTTTGCACTTATTATTAGAGCCATTATACTTCACCTCTATTTAATTACCATTTCATTAGATTAGGATATTCTCCTTTATCAACCATTTCTTTTAAGGCTTTTTTTACACTATCTGCATCTTCTTTATATGTTACACCATACCAGTTAGCTGTTGTTTTAAGTACTTCAGCAGTTGAATAATTATCTTCAATTGTCTTAAATAATACATCTGGTATTAAGTATTCACATTTTTCTAAATTATCTTTATTAGCATCTAAAAACTCACTAAAATGATCTTCGATATATTCAAAAATACTTGGAGTAAATAAAAGCATATTCATAGATACTGTATCATCACCTTGAACTTCAAAAGGGTCTTTGCCACTTAATGGACTAGCAATTATTATATCTTCATGTTTTTCAACAGAGCTTTCAGTTATCTTTTTTAACTTTCCATCTACTACTTCACAGACACCTCTTTTTACTGCTCCAAATTCAGTGATTGTATTCTTTACTAGGTAACCTACTAATCCATAAGGATATGGTTTTTGATCTTTTAAATTTCTTAAAAATTCTGCTCCTTTTATATAAGCATCTCTTCCGTAAAAATCGTCAGCATTAATCATCATAAATGGTTCATTGACTTTATCTTTGCAGCATAAAACAGCATGGGCTGTGCCAAGTGGTTTTACTCTGTCTCTTGGCAAGGAATAGCCAGCTGGTAAATTATCATTTTTTTGAAAAGCATATTCAACTTTTATATGAGGTTCTACTCTTGATCCTATCGTTTCTTTAAATAATTCATAGTTTTCTTCTTTTATTAGAAATACTATTTTATTGAATCCAGCTTGGATAGCATCATAGACAGAATAATCAATTATAAATTCTCCATTTGGTCCTAGTGGAGTAATTTGTTTAAGTCCACCAAAACGACTTCCCATACCGGCTGCTAAAATGACTAGTGTAATATCTTTATTCATAATTTTCCTCCTTAACATATTACGCATTGTATTTAAAATAATTATATCATACTTTTTTTCAAATAAAAAAGACTACTTTAATAGCCTTTTATACTTTTGAAAGTTTTTTATGATTTTTCATTAATTTTTTAATACCATGAGGATGTTTAAATGCAACACTTACTAGCGTATTACTTACTTCAACAACCTTTCCTGTACCAAATGTTTCATGGTAGACAAAGTCACCTACTTGATAGTCTATATCTTCTTCTCTAAACATTTCTTCTACTTCAATTTTTTGTTCTTGCTGTTTAAATTCTTCTTGGACATTAGTCTCAATTAAATCTTTATTAATTTCACTTAAAAAGCGACTTGCAGGATTTATTTGTTCTTTTCCAAAAAGTGTTCTTCTTCTAGCATTAACTAAGTGTAAATCATCTTTTGCTCTCGTTATAGCAACATACATTAGTCTTCGCTCTTCTTCAACATCACTGCTTTCCATTAAGGAATTCATATGTGGAAAAATTCCTTCTTCCATTCCAATTACAAAAACATGATTAAATTCTAGTCCTTTTACAGAGTGAACTGTCATTAAACTTATTCTATTTGGATCATCTTTATATTCTTCAACATCGCTTATTAAGCTTATTTCAAGTAAAAAATCTTCAAGTGATATTAATCCTTCTCTTTCTTCAAAAGATTTAGTAATAGATTTAAATTCTTCTAAGTTTTCCAATCTAACTTCAGCTTCTAAAGTTTTTTCACTTTCTAATTCTTGTTTCATTCCTGTTGAATCTAGAACTTTATCAATTAATTCTGTTAATGTTAAATCCTCTGCTACTTCTTTTAATCTCTCTATTAAGTTTTTAAATTCTAGTTCTTTACCTGAAGATATTGCTTCATAAATACTTATCCCTTCAAGATCTGCTTTATTTGTCAAATTTTCAATGGTTTTTAGACCAATTCCTCTTTTTGGAGTATTAATTACTCTTAATAGAGATACATTGTCTTTAGAGTTATGTATTAATCTTAAATAAGCAATTAAATCTTTTATCTCTTTTCTAGAATAAAAGTAGAAACTACCAACTACACGGTATGGTAAATTTTCTTTTAACATTTCTTCTTCCATTACACGTGATTGAGCATTGGTTCTATAAAGTACTGCTATATCTTGATAGTCAACACCTCTATTTATTAATTCTTTTACTTTTCTAATAACATATTGAGCTTCATCTCTTTCATTATATGCTCGATAATATTTTATTTTTTCTCCTATGCCTCGAGCTGTCCAAAGCTTCTTATCTTTTCTTTGCTTGTTATTTTTTATTACTTGATTAGCAGCATCAAGGATATTACTTGTTGAACGATAATTTTGTTCTAAAAGAATAGTTTTAGCATCCTTATAATCTTTTTCAAAATTTAGAATATTTTTGTAATTTGCTCCTCTAAAACTATAAATACTTTGTGAGTCATCACCAACACAAGTAATACGTCTATTCTTTTCACTTAATAATTTAGTTAGTATATATTGAGCCTCATTTGTATCTTGATACTCATCTATTAAGATATATTGATATAATTCTTGATATCTTGCTAACACTTCTGGGTATTGTTTAAATAACTTTATTGGTAATAGTAATAAATCATCAAAATCTACAGAATTATTTCTTTGAAGTTTATCTTCATATTTTTCATAAACTTCTTTTATTACTTTTTCATAATCACTCACTGCATATCTTTCATATTGAGCAGGTGAGGTCATTTCATTTTTACAACTACTTATTTTATTTCTTATAGCTTTCGGATTATATATTTTAGGATCATATCCCATATCTTTAATTATTTTTTTTACAACTGTTAGAGAATCATCGCTATCCATTATTACAAAATTCTTATCATAACCAAGAATACCAAAGTTTTCTCTTAATAACTTTAGACCGAAACTATGAAATGTTGAAACTGTTAACTTTTTAGCTTCACTACCGATCTGTAAAAACAATCTATCTTTCATTTCTTTAGCTGCTTTATTAGTAAAAGTAATTGCTAAAATACTATAAGGGCTTACTTTCTTTTCTTCTATTAAAAAGGCAATTTTAGTAGTCAACGTTTTTGTCTTTCCAGCACCTGCTCCAGCAATTATAAGGAGAGGTCCATCATTATATAAAACTGCTTCTTTTTGCATATCATTTAATTCTTCTAAGTTCATATTATCACTTCCTGCTCTTTATTATTAATTTTTTAATGTTTTAATCTTTTGATATCCATATATTAAAATAGTTATTGTTATTAGTATAAAACTAAATATTTGATTAGCAGATATTTTTACAGTTAAATGGTCATATCTTAAAAAATCCAAACTTGCTTTTACTATTGCGATTAGTATTATTGTTATATATGTAATATTTTTTTTATTTCTTAATTTATGGCAAATTAAAAATACTATTAGAGAAACAATTGTTTCTACTAGTTGAATAGGAAATTGTGGAATATTTAATCTTTGTGGATAAATCACATGTAAAAAGCCACTATATGGAATCCCACCGCAGCAGCCTGCTAAAAAACAAGCTATTTTACTTACGCTATATACAAGTGGAAGAGATAGTATTGTATACTTCGTTAATGTACCATTAATTGGTTGAAGTTTTTCAAAAATAATTGCGCTTACAATAGTACCAATTAGCCCACCATATGCGGAAAGTCCCATTGTTAAATAATTACCATTCATATGTTCAGTAAGAGCAGTATATAATTTTCCAAAATAGAAAGCAAATGATATATATAACATAAAATATAGAATTGCATGTGGAAAACGTTTATTTTCTTTTTTTGTAAACTTATATATGTATAATAGACCTAAAATAATTGATAAAATAATTATACTACTATATAAATTTATAGAAATATTTATTATCATATTAATCGCATGCACCTGATTGACAATCATTTATAAATGAATTAATAGCCCATATATAAAATACTATAATTGATATCATAATTAGCCACATGAATAGTTTTGATAAATTATTTTCAGGGTATTTTATTCTTACATTAGCCATTATAATAATTCCTAATAAAGGAGTTCCATAAGTAAAATAAGAACTTAAATATAAAAAATTTATTAGTTTACTGTGAGGAAATAGTTCTACCACTTTGTTTATCAACACACCTGAATATGTTAATAAAAGAGACAAGATACATAATATATTTGCTTTTTTTTCATTTAATTCTTTTTGTTTACTTGTTTTATTATCTATATTAGTATTTCTATCTTTATTATAAATTTCTTGTGTTTTTGATACTTTGTCTGTATTTGTAATTTCCGTACCACAATTATCACAAAATTTATTGTTTTCTATTCCTTCTTTTCCACACTTATTACACTGCATAAAAACACCTACTTTACTAGTTAAGTATATCATTATTTTCACCAAAGCAAAAGAAAAAAGACTATTAAATTAATAGTCTTATCTTATACTTCTATATAACATTTCTAATTCAGTTAATTTTTCTTGTTCTCTTACAAGTTCTTGTTCTTTTAATCGTTCAAGTCTTAGCTGTTCTAACTTAAGGGCTTCTTGTTTTTCTTTTTCAAGTCTTAATGCTTCTTTTCTTAATGCTTCTTCTTTTTCAGCTTCTAATCTTAATTGTTCTTGGCGTAAGGCTTCTTGTTTTTCTTTTTCTAGACGAAGAGCTTGCTCTTGTAATGTTTTTTCTGATACCTCTTCTATTTTAGATTTTGAAGCTAATCGTTCTTTTTCTCTTTGTTCTTTCAACATTTTTAATAATAATTTATAATCATCTAAAGTAAACATTTTTTCAATATTCTTAGTTAACTCATCTTGTTCTTTTACATCCACTACTGGACTAACTTTTTGATAAATTGCATTTGGTGTTTTAACAGAAGAATTATGATATTCTTTTGATTTCCAATTACTATGAATCATTTCAGGTACAGTAGTTGGTTCAAAGTTTTCAGGTAACATTTTTACTTTTCTTTTGACAATTACTTTTTTAACCTTTGGTTTATAATCTTTCTTAATATATATTAATATTATTTTATATATTATCAAATAAATTATCCATGCTACAAAAACGATACTTGATAAGCTAATTAAAGCTGTTACTTTTTCATTATTATAGATAGAAGTTTGTGAAAATATATCTAATTTTTTACTTGATATTACAGATAGTATTAAAGCTAATAAATAGTTCATTATAACATAAACTACAATATTTACTCTCTTTATTATTTTAGATGTTCTAAAGCTAAATACACTAGTCCATAGAATTATATTTGTAACTATAATTGCAGCAAAGTAAATTGCTAAATTGGGAAAATATATGGCTACAAATAAATTGTTCATCATATAGTCAAACATTTTTCCTAATGATGCATGATAGACTATTATTAATAATAATGCTATTGATATTAAAAATATTAAAAATATTCTTTTACGCATTTTAACATTTCTTTTATTTGTTTTAAAAAGAAATATTCCTAAGGCTATTAAAGCTATTATTAATAATATGTATAACTTAGAACTTTTAGATACTTCTAGTAAAACGCCTAGCTTCTCTAGAAAAGACATTTTTGTCATACCCCGTTCCCCCTTAAGTTTTATTCTTCAATGCTAACTAGTTCAGCAACATAAATTGTCTGAGTAGTTGAATCATTGTTTGTACATGTTATTAATGTCAATGTTGTTTTATCATAATCTCTATAGATTGCTAATTTACCAACTTTTGGTTGGGTATAAATATTAACAATACTATAAATATATTTTTTATTTTTATATGTTACATATGCTGTATCATTTACTTCTAGTTTATATAAATCGTTAAAGAATGCTTTCCATCCTGTTCCAGAATGCCCTGCTAGAATAAGGTTACCTTTTTCTGTATCAGGGTAATTTGATCCATTAACTACAAGGATATTCTTTTCAACATCATTTTCTGTTGATCTTTTATCCAAAAATCCTTTAGTTAAATTAATTTTTGGTATTGTTAAGTAACCAATATACTCATCAGTTACTTCTTCAGGTAGCTCTTCTTCGATTGGTTCATTAATATCTTCTTGTTCCGTTATTGGAACTATTTCATTGCCATTGTAGAAGACATTTGCCATATAATCGTAGGCAACTACCTTCTTTGACTGGATATAGTTGTATGAAAGAAAGAATCCTCCAATTAATGTAAGTAAAGCACCTACGGCTGCTGTTACACTAGGAGAAATTCTTTTTTGATTTTTATTATGCATGTATTTTATTCTTATAAATAAATCTTAAACCTAATCCAGTAATTACAATACCAATAATTATCATTATAATTGATGATACAGAGGCAGTATCTGGAACAAATACTTCCTTGGCATTTACAAATGTTACTTGGTGTGATAAATGTTCATCATCTACTGTAAATTTAATAACTGCATCACTTTTAATATAACCAGCTGGTGCTCTTAATTCTTCAACTGTATATGTACCATTTTCTAAGTCTGTTAAGACATATGGTTCAGTAGTTGTTGTAAAGTGAGCAATTATATTTCCAGCTGCATCTTTAACAACCATTTCTGCATCAGCTAGTGGTGCATTGGTTTCTTGATCAACTTTAACAATATTTACTACAACTTTCTTTGGAGCATTTTCAATACTAATTTCAATTGATCTATTTGTATCATCTATTGTAAACGTTGTTACATTTTTATTTAAAGTATATCCTTTTGGTGGATTTGTTTCTTCAATAGTATATGTACCATTAGCTAAATTTCTAATTACATGTGAATTTACTGTTGATTCCCAGCTAGTTACTTTCTTTCCTTCAGAATCTCTTAATACTAAAGTAGCGCCAGCAATAGCTTTCTTTGTTACAGAATCTATTTTTGTAATTACAACTTTACTTGATGCAATTTCTAAATTTAAGCTTGAAGTAACTGTATCTTGTTTTTTCTCAAGTAAAGCTACATTTTGCATACTACTATCATTTGGTTTATATTCATATGCTGTATATTGGGCAACTCCAGCTGCTTTAGCATTTACTTTAATAGTAGTAGAATCTTTTACTTCTTTTGCTAAAACTTTTACTTTAAAACTTTCATTAGCTCCTACATTAAATTCACCATTATATGTTGCCTCAGTTCCATCAGACTTTACTATCTTAGTTGATTTTGGAGCATTGTCTAATGTTACAGTATAAGTACTGATATTAGTTGCTGTTGTTGCTTTAATATCTTTAGATACATAGTAATCACCATTTGGTGTCATATTTGAATCACCAGATATTACTAAAGCTGTTGTTGTTGATGAAGCTGAGTCATTTCTATGTGCATAACCTTCATCAACTAATTGTTTAACATATTGTCTTAGACCATACGAATCAGATCCAGTTGATTTGAATCCATTTCCTAGATTTTTTGTACCTACTACATTATCTAGATACCACCAAACTGCAGTCTGTGTAATATAGTAGTCTTTATCCTTGTCACCAGTTATTGATTTAGTTGGATAACCATTTTTTAGGATGTATGTAATACCACCATCAACGTATTTACTGTTCTTTACTAATGTAGCTTGAACATTTTGAGCTGTATTTCTATGCATATCTAAGCAGTATAAATATTGCCCATCTGTTGTTGTCTTATAAGAGAAAGACACTCCGGCAATATAGGCACCAACTTTAGTAGCAGGTGCTAATTGAATTGTTTCTGCAGCAGCATTAACACTTACAATTGATGTAATACTGATAATTGCTGCAACAATTGTTGTTAAAATTTGTTTTGTAATTTTAGTTAATTTTTTCATATATTTTCCCCCTCACTCAATGTGGCTATATTATACCACATTTCTTTGATTTTTGCAAGTAAAAGCTTTTTTTTAGAATATTTTACTTGCATCAACTAAAATATTTTCCTTCTATCAACTATTTTATCATAAATATCGTAAATAATAAATTCTTTTCCGTCAAAATATAAATATGTTGGATTATTATTTCTAGGTTGAGAAATACTACCAGGATTAATAAAAAATTTTGTTCCTTCTTCAAGAATAAATGGTATGTGATAATGACCAAATACTAATATAGAATTATCTTTTTTCCAATTTTTTTCATTATAGATATGGCCATGAGTTAGATATAGTTCTTTATTTTCTAATTGTAAAGATGAAATTTCATCGATAATACTAAAACTACTAGCATTAATATCTTCATCACTATCACAATTTCCTCTTATACAAAGCATTTTATCTTTGAATGATTCTAGAAAATCTTTTACATATTGAACATCATAATCTTCATTATCTCTAAAATAATGACTTAAGTAATACAAATCTCCCAAAACAATTAATTTATCGCAATTAAATTCATTAAACTTATTCTTAATAATTTCTAAATTGCTTTTAATACCATGTATATCAGAGATAAATAATAATTTCATTATGGACTCCTTTCTGATTAATTATATATCAGATTTCTTTCATTGAATAACATCTTTTTTTTATTTTCATATAATATTTGGAAAGGAAGAATTTATGAAAAAGAAAATTTTTGTATATTTATTATGTGGTATTTTAATATTTTTAATTGGTTGTGCAGCTCTTTTTGATTTTAATAAAAATGATGCTAATATAAAAACATTAAAAACTATAACACTAGCAGAAGTTGCTCATACTGTTTTTTATGCTCCGATGTATGTAGCGATTGAAAATGGATATTTTGAAGAAAATGGTATTGATATTAATTTAATACTAACTAGTGGTGCCGATAAAGTAACTGCTGCTATTTTGTCTAACGACGCTGATATTGGTCTTTGTGGAAGCGAAGCTACTATTTATGTTTATAATGGAGGAGAAAAAGATTATTTAAAAACTTTTTCACAGCTTACTCAAAAAGATGGTACTTTTATTGTCTCCAGAGAAAAAATTAATAATTTTACTTTAAATGATTTAAAAGGTAAAAGTATTATCGGCGGACGTGCTGCTGGTATGCCGGAAATGACTTTAGAATATGCTCTTAAACAGAATGGAATTGATCCAAGAAATGACGTTGATATAGATACTTCAATAGCCTTTGCAGCAATGAGTGGTGCTTTTATTGGTGGACAGGGAGACTTTGTAACATTATTTGAACCTACTGCTTCAATGGTAGAAAAACAAGGATATGGCTATGTCGTTGCTAGTGTTGGTGAATTAGGTGGTGTTGTTCCATATACTTCTTTTTCGGCCAGAAATAGTTTTATTAAAAATAATACTGAATTAATCAATAATTTTGATAAAGCTATTCAAAAAGGATTAGATTATGTACATAATACTAAAAGTATAGAAATTGCTAAGGTTATTTCAAAACAATTTCCTGATTCCTCTATCAATGAACTTACAGATGCAATAGAAAGATACAAGAATAATGATACTTGGCCAGCGACAACTACATTTACTGAAGAGTCATTTAATCATTTACAAGATATTATGATTGATTATGGTGAATTAAAGGAAAAAGTAGACTATAAAGATTTATTTTATTCAAAATAAAACGCCTTACTAGGCGTTTATTTTTTATTCTTTATGTTCATAGCCTGTGCATTTTTTATGCTATTTCATAAGATATAATAGCGGAGGTGTTATGAAAAAAATATTAGAAATAAATAATTTAAAAAAAATATATCATAGTACAAAAGAAGAAATATTAGCTCTTGATGATATATCTTTCTCAGTTAACGAAGGTGAATTTATCTCAATAGTTGGTCCTAGTGGTTGTGGAAAAAGTACTATCTTATCAATATTAAGTGGTCTTATTAATAAATCTTCTGGTTTTATAAAACTAAAAGATGGTTATAATATGGCATATATGTTACAGAGTGATGCGTTACTACCTTTTAGAACCATTTTGGATAATTGTTTGATTGGCTTAGAAATTACAAATAGTTTGACCGAAGAAAATAAAAATTATGTTATTAAACTTCTAAAAACATATGGCTTAGAAGATTTTATAAATAAATATCCAGCCAGTTTATCTGGCGGAATGCGGCAAAGATGTGCATTAATTAGAACTCTCGCTGTTAGACCAGATATTCTGTTACTTGATGAAGCTACATCAGCTTTAGATTATCAATCTAAATTAGCTATTAGTGATGATATTTATAATATTATTAAAAAAGAAGGAAAAACAGCTATTATGGTAACGCATGATATTGCCCAAGCTATTAGTATGTCAGATAGGATAATTGTATTATCTAAGAGACCTGCTAAGATAAAGAAAATATATGATATTAAATTGACTAATAAATCTAATCCAGTTGAAAATAGAAAGGCTAAAGAGTTTTCACTATATTATGATAAGATTTGGAGGGATTTAGATGTCCACGTTTAGTCAAGAACATTTGGAATATTTAAAAAGAATAAAACAGAATAAAATCTTTATAAGTTTTTTTAGATTGTTTATTATTTTTTTGTTTTTAATAATTTGGGAAGTACTTTCTAGAGAAAAAATAATCAATACTTTTTTATTTTCTTCTCCAACAAGGATATATAATACTATTATTTCCCTATTTTCTAATGGCCAGTTAATAAGTAATATTTCTATAACTATCTATGAAGTATTAATTAGCTTTACTTTAGCTACAATGATAGGGATTATGTTTGCTAGTATTATGTGGTTTAATGAAACCTTAGCTAAAATAGTTGATCCATATATTACTATAGTGAACTCTTTGCCAAAAGTAGCCTTAGGTCCACTTATTATTATTTGGGTTGGAGCTAGTATTAATTCTATTATTTTTATGGCTATTACTATAAGTGTTTTTACAACAATAATAAATATATATAATTCTTTTATTAATGTTAATCACGATTATATTGTTATGATTAAAAGTTTTGGTGCAACAAAATGGCAAGTATACAAAAAGATAATATTTCCTAGTAATATAGAAAATATAATTGCAACTTTAAAAATTAATATCTCATTATCATTAATAGGTGTAATTATGGGAGAACTATTAGTATCTAAAAAAGGAATTGGTTACTTAATAATGTATGGGTCACAAGTATTTAATCTAGATTTGGTTATTAGTAGTGTTGTTATATTGGGATTTATTTCCTATATGATGTATTTAATTGTTGATATGATAGAATCTTATTTTCGGAAAAAAAGAGTCTAATTATTCTTTAGTCTAATTAATTATGTTATTTTAAGTACTATTCATATAATACTTTAGAATATGCATATTGGGGGTGGTGTCTGTGAAGTTTAGATGTTTAATTATGTATGTTATAGTTTTGACACTGCTTTGCATAATTTTAGGTTTGGTCTTCTAGATATTTATGCATATTAAAAAAGGAAGTTTTTCTTCCTTTTTATTTTTTCCCAAAACAAGTATAGGAAAGCATTAGGCCACCACAGATATTTGATGAATGTTCTTCATAACCATATTCACCAAAAGTAAAGGCGACTAGGAATGGAACTCCATGACATTCTTTTAAAATGTTGTTGTAGACCTCATCTACTCTATTTCCTATTTCGAAGCGTCTTCCACCACAATGGAATAATAGATAAGCAGCTGGGTTATTATACATTTTTTTCTTTAAATCTCTAACTGCTGTTCCAGCAGTTTCTATTAGGTCATTAACAGTTGCTTCCAATTGAATAATTGCTGTTCCTTCAACAACTTTATTTCCTAAGGTAATCGTATCATCGGTAGTAGTTTTTGTTCCCATATCATTACCAAACATTGGGTGTCTAACAACTACTAAATTTCCTAGAGGATCTTTTATTCCTAATGGTTTAGTAACTGAAGTGAACAAAATATTTTGTTCTTTTAATTTTAATGGTGAAACATTAATCCAATGCCCATATTTTTTTAATGCTGATATGCCATCTATTGTAACAAGTGTTCTTGAATTCTTTACTTTTGTAATTAAACCCATGTTATCAGTTTCTTTATAGCCACCAACAAATGATGTATTAATTTCATTATCAGTGTAAAAGAATGCTACTGCAACACCATCATCTAATACTTTGTCATTACAGATAATTTTCCATTTCCCCTCTACTCTGTCATCAGCAGCACTTCCACCAAAAACAGGAACACGTCCAATTACATCTTGAATTCCCATTAAGTACTCTTCCTCTTCTTTTGGTGTTGCAACCATATAAAAGTAAGCTGGGGCCCTTGTTGTTTTAGCATTTTCAACTGCAGCAATAGCAACTTTTCTTCCAATCGCTCTAGCATCGCGTCCTGCTTCATGACAAGCTATACCTATAGTCATATCAGGATCAGATAGTGATATAGTTCCAGCAAATCCAGAGTCAGATGTTATATAACCTTCTGGAACAATTATTCCACCACTACTAGTACAACCAATTATTGGTGTGTTTGTAACACTCTGCATTCCTTTAACGATTTTTTTTATATCATTATTTGCGGAAGTATATAAGAAATTTAATTTAATATCATCTAGTTCTTGATTTGTTTTTTCAGCAACTTCTACTCCCATTATAAAATCGTCTGGGTTAATGCTATAACTTACTTTCGATTTTAGCATATAATTATCTCCTTCTAGTATGCTTCTTTATAAAGCATTATTAAATCTTCTTCTGTTACTTCTCTTGGATTTCCTGCAGTACAGATATCATCTATTGCTTGATGAGCTAATGCTGGGAACATATCTATTGGAATGCCTAGTTCTTTTAAACCATTAGGTATTCCTAGGTTTGTTGATAATTCTTTGACTGCATTAACAACGGCATTAACTGCTTCTTCATCACTTAAATTATCCATATTAAGTCCAAATGCTACACCCATATTTTTGAATAATTCTGGGCAGACTTGACCATTAAATTTTAAAACTGTAGGTAATAGTATTGCATTAGCAACACCATGTGGAACATCAAAAAATGCACCTAGAGAATGTGCCATAGAATGTGCAATTCCTAAACCGACATTAGAGAATCCCATTCCGGCTATATATTGGGCATAAGCCATTTTTTCTATGGCTACTTCATCATGTTCGTTAGCTGCCTTTTCAAGATTTTTAAATATTAAGGCCATTGCATTTATGTGAAACATATCTGGTATTAACCAACCAGCTTTTGTAATATACCCTTCCATTGCATGTGTTAGAGCATCCATTCCTGTTGATGCTGCTATAGACTGAGGCATGCTATCCATTAAATCTGGATCTATAATTGCACAAACTGGGATATCATGAACATCAACACAAACCATTTTTTTCATATTTATTTCATCAGTTATTACATAGTTAATAGTAACTTCTGCTGCTGTACCTGACGTTGTTGGTAGAGCAAATAGTGGTAATCCTTTATTTCGCGTTGAAACTTCACCAGCTAAATTTGTAACTTGACTATACTCTGGGTTTGTCATAATTATTGAAATGGCTTTAGCAGTATCAATTACACTTCCACCACCAACTGCTACTATAGCATCTACATTACTAATTTGACCCAACATTAATCCGTCTTGAACATTTTTTACAGTTGGATTAGGCTTAACATTCATATATACAAAGTAATTAACACCTATTATTTCTAAAATCTCTGTTACTTTTCTAGCAATTCCATTATTCATTAATGTGTGATCAGTAACAACTAATATTTTTTTTAAACCCCTTGATTTTATTTCTTCTCCCAATTTTTTACGTGAACCACGACCAAAATATGAAGTTTCATTTAAAACTATTCTATTTGTCATTTGCTAGCCTCCCTTTATTATCATAATTATAACATAATTTTTTTGATATTTAGATATTTTTAATAAATTTATGTAAAAAGACACATTATTTTAATGTGTCTTGTGATTTTGAATTTAAACTTAGATCAGCTGTTCTTCCATCTTTATAAGCATAATAACCTGCTGCAGCAATCATTGTTCCATTATCTGTACAATATTTCATTGGTGGTATTGATAATTCTACATCCAATTCTTTTGCTAGGCTTTGCATTGCGGTTCTTAGTCCATTATTTGCTGCAACGCCTCCAGCAACAATTACATTTTTTATGTTTTTTTCGATTATTGCTTTGCGGACTTTATTAACAATTGATTCAACAGCTACTTTTTGAAAAGAACAGGCTAAATCTTCTTTTATTAGCTCGTTACCTCGTTGTTCTTCGTTATGAGCTAAATTTATAACTGCACTTTTTAGTCCACTAAATGAAAAATTATAACTATCATCTTGTAAAGGAATTGGTAATTTATATGTAGGTTTTCCTATGCTAGCTAATTTATCAAGTTTTGGTCCACCTGGATATTCCAAACCAATTACTCTGGCAACTTTGTCATAACACTCTCCTATTGCATCATCAAGTGTTCCACCAAGTTTTTTAAATTTATAATGATCAGTCATTTCAATTAACTCGGTATGTCCACCACTTACAACTACTGCTAAAAGAGGAAAACTTAATTCTTTAACTAGGCTATTAGCATATATATGTCCAGCTATATGATGAACTGGTATTAAAGGTTTATTATAAACAAATGATAAAGTCTTTGCTGCTTCTAGACCAATTAATAGTGACCCAATCAAACCTGGTCCATAAGTAATAGCAATGGCATCAATTTGGTCCATAGTCATATTTGCTTTTTCTAAACACTCTTCTAATACTATTGTAATATTTTTAACATGATGACGACTTGCTATTTCAGGTACTACTCCACCATATTCTTTATGAATATCTATTTGTGAAGAAATTACAGTTGCTATTTCTTCAGTCCCATTTTTAACTATAGCAGCACTTGTTTCGTCGCAACTGCTTTCAATTCCTAATATGTATATATCTTTTTTCATACGTATCACTCATTTCATTGATATTTTAACATAAAGTTAAATTTTTTTAAATGCCCTAAATTATATTTATTTAATTAATAATAATTTTAATAATTATAGTTAAATAAACAAAAAAACTCAAAATACGAGTTCTTTTGGTAAAATTTCTTGGTTATTATTAAATTAATTTAATTATCTAGTCATCATTTTCATTTCACCGCCGCCGACTCTTGGGGGATTATATGGATTTTGTGGTGGCTGTGGTTGTGGGTTTGGCTGTGGGTTTGGCGAGGTGATTGATGGTGCTATGCCTTTCATTTGATTATTAACAGCGCTTTGTACTTCGTTGTAATTATATCCAGCCTCTTCCAATCTTTGCTGTCTTTCAGTTCCTACTCCCCATTTTCCTTCTACTACTTCATTAGCAATTTCAGCTGTTGATTTGGTAGTTGTCGGAGTTGAAGTAGATGTGCTTCCTTGTCCACCCACTTGATTGTTATTATTAGTTTGGTTATCGGTAAAATTACTAATTGATTTTTCAAGATCTTGTAAACATAGCCATAATTGGCTTAACACTTGACTCGCTTCTTTAGCTTTTTCTGATAAGTTAGATCCAAATTTTGTTCCTGTTAAGTGATAAGTATCTACTGTTTTTGCAACATAATCAAATGTATGCTTTATATCATGCAAACTCTTTCCTTGACCATCTTCTGTATTAGCTCTAAAACTCTTAAAGTCTGCACAAAATGAATTTAATTTTTCTAATATTTCTTGATTCATTTATTTTCTCCTTTTGCTTTTTCTTTTTATTATTTGCAATAATCAAAATACTAATATTTTTAGACGGCTGAATTAAATCTTTGCATTGCTTCTTGGACTCTTTTAGCAGCTTCTTGAGCAGCTAAACCTGCTTCAGAAGCTTTTAATCCTAACTGATATGCACTACCGTCAGATGCTTTTATATTAGAAGCTGTTTCTGTATTTGTAGTTCCAAAACCATTTCCAATTTGATTATTTATTCTATTCTGATTTTCTGTAAAATTACTAATTGATTTTTCAAGATCTTGTAAGCATAACCATAACTGACTTAGTACTTGACTCGCTTCTTTAGCTTTTTCTGATAAGTTAGATCCAAATTTTGTTCCTGTTAAGTGATAAGTATCTACTGTTTTTGCAACATAATCAAATGTATGCTTTATATCATGCAAACTCTTTCCTTGACCATCTTCTGTATTAGCTCTAAAACTCTTAAAGTCTGCACAAAATGCATTTAATTTTTCTAATGTTTCTTGATTCATTTTATACCTTCTTTAATCATTGTACTCCCTAGGCTGCCTATTTGATTATTATTGCTAGCTTGACTACTAGTAAAATTACTAATTGATTTTTCAAGATCTTGTAAACATAGCCATAATTGGCTTAACACTTGACTCGCTTCTTTAGCTTTTTCTGATAAGTTAGATCCAAATTTTGTTCCTGTTAAGTGATAAGTATCTACTGTTTTTGCAACATAATCAAATGTATGCTTTATATCATGCAAACTCTTTCCTTGACCATCTTCTGTATTAGCTCTAAAACTCTTAAAGTCTGCACAAAATGCATTTAATTTTTCTAATATTTCTTGATTCATAAAATACCTCTCTTATAGCTATTTTTTTGTAATTACTCCAGCTGACTTTTAATGCACTAGTCATATCCACTCTGGCTATTCCTACCTAGAATAAGTTTGAGTTAATGATTTGTATTATCAGATTGATAAAAATTGTTAGCTGTATTATGATTATTTAAATTTGTCTGATTCTCAATAAAATTATTAAGTGATTTCTCTAAATCTTGGAGACATAACCACAATTGACTTAAAACCTTACTATTTTCTTTAGCTCTATCTACTAAT
>CAZVUP010000011.1:0-42934 GCA_964630365.1 uncultured Muribaculaceae bacterium | reverse complement strand
GTTTTAACCATCCATTTAATTAACTCTAGTTGTTTCTCTGCGGTGAATGGTGGATAGTCTATATACGCTTTTTCTACCCTACCAAATTCAGTCATTACGGAGTCTGTGTATCTGTCATAATTGGCATTTTCTTCTTTTTTCATTTGTTGTATTCTGTCATTTAATTTGTCAATAGAATTATCAAAGTGTTTTAATAATTTCGTACAATCTTCTTCTGATGATTGCCAACTAAAATCTTCATAGTATCCGTCATAATACCACTTTTTTATAACGGGTTTTGCAATTTTAGTTAATTTATACATCTTTTCTACTTCGTTCATTTAGTCCTCCAATACCCATTCAAGCAGATATTCTTCGTGCCGTACTCTAACAAATGTGTTATATGCCGTTTGTTTAGCAAATGCATCGGGTATTTCTTGCCAATATCCATATTTGTGAGTAGAATTAAATTCTTTTGCCTTATTTAATCTTTCTTTTATTTCTTCTTCCGTTTTCATAAGTCCTCCAATAGTTCAGGGTTTTCGTAATAATTCCCTATAATTTCACATTGTGCATAAAATTTCTTTGGTGTATAATCATCAAAACTTACAATATCTTTAAAAGGAAATTGTCTATCACAACGTCTATTTCGTTGTGCTTTTGGTCTTTGCCACTTTAACAAACCTAGTTGCCATTGTGTTCTATCCCAACAAACAAGATATACAAGACTATATAAATCCTTTCGCCAATCTTCTCTTGTAATTTTAACTATATCCCCCTCATAAATCAGTTTGCCGTTCTTGTCTTTTAGTCCTGTACATTGCATAATAACTGCTTGAGGTTGCGCAATTTGTATCTTTAAATCTTTATCATAAATTGGATTGTAATAATGTACCCAAGCCCATTCACCTTCTTTGCTATCTAAATGTAAACTATCAACTTCATACATTTTCTTTGTTTTATGGCTAAAACATCTAAACTTAAATCTATCTTGCATTCTTATTCCTCCAATAATGATTTTGTAATTCTTAAAATACTATCAATATCAACCTTTTTTTTATTATTATTTTTTAACATTTCGCAAATATATTGTATTGTTGCTATACCATAAATAAGCTTAGCAAGAATAATACCAACATCATTTTTATCTTCTTTTGTTTTCACTTTTCATTCTCCTGTATCAGTTCTAATATTGTTAATGCCATATTTGCTTTACCGTGTACACAGGCAATGCAAATATCCTGCAATCCACTTATATCATCTTGTATGCCTTTTTCACAAATAGTTTTTATTTGCTCAATCAATTCCGCTTCGTACCACTTAACTTTATTTCCTTTGCAATTTATTGTTTGCCACATTGCTTAAACCTCTCATTTGTTGCGTAAAAAAACTCTGCGATATCAGGATTGAGTATACGTTCTTTTTGATATTCTCTACAAATACAAATAGTATTTTGCACCTTATCTATATTTTTTTTAATTTCACAGCTCAAATTCATACATTCTTTACAATCTGACGCCCATCTTGGTTTATTCATTTTTTGTGTCATGGAAGTAATGCTCCATATTTTTCCCAACAGCTATTATATATATCGTTAAATTTATTATTATTTGCCAACAATTTAAAGTAATGTTCTTGTGCTTTTTCCTCGGGTGATTTATCTAAAAATTCTGGTATGCTCACGCCAATTTCTTGTTCATCTTTATAAAATTTCAATAAACAACCTAATACTATAGATGATTTATGTATAAATACTTGTTCTTCAAATTCTTGCTCTAAACTTTTTTGCATTTTCTTTTCCTCATAATTTCTTTTAATTTTTTAACTCTTATTTTTTTTATAAATTCTCGCACCAACTCTTTTTCCCAACTATATAAACGAAAGCTGATGAGCTTCGCATTCTCGCCGAATATTGATACTTTGGGCATTTTGTTTCACTTCCTTTCTTTTAAATGTGTATTCTTTAAAACGACAATTTTCTTTTTCTATCCATCTTTCTTCTATATCATAATAATGTCTTAAACCTTTTAACACTGAATAACAACAGTTTGCATTTGTTTCTTTTAAAATAGTTTTATGAGTTATTATACATTGATTTTTAAACATCATTTTTTCAATGTAATTTCTCATTGTCTTTACGTGATTGTTTCTTGCCATAATTTACCGCCTTTCATTTATTTTCTATTTTACCGCCATTATAACCCTCTAAGAGGGAGGTACCCGGCGGTAATTGGGTACCTATTTAACTTCTTCGACTTCAAATATATCTTTATTTAATTCATGAAAATTTCTTAAGTCACTTGCTGAGAAATACATGCTTTGTACTATTTTTGTTGCTGCTTTTTCATTTGGAGCTTCTATTTCTATATCTCCGCTCATTGTTACGTCTACTGTTACTACATACTTTTTCATTTTTTTACCGCCTTTCGTTTATTTACAATTTTATTATACCACATAATTTTTTATTTGTAAATACTTTTTGTTACAATTAGTTACATATTTGTAAATACATTATTTCTCATACTTTCTGATTATTATTGAACTTAAATCATATTGGTTAAATATAAACTCGTTCTCTCTATAATCTTCAATATAAATAATTTCTTTACATGATGTATTTAGTAATAGTTTCATACACGTATTACATGGACTATATGTTATATATGCTTTATTTATTTTATTAACATCAGGACAAAATAACAGGGCATTTTGCTCTGCGTGTATTGCCCTGCATAAGTGTATATTATTTGTATTTTTTCTAACACACTCTAAGCAATGCTCTTGACCCTTAGGGGGGCCATTATAACCAGTACTTAAAACTATATTGTTTTTATCTACCAACACACATCCTACCTGTCTAGATAAGCAAGGAGAACGTTTTGCCACTATTTTTGTTAGTTCAATAAAATATTCATCAGAACTTAAACGCATAAAATATCTCTCCCAAACGCACTTTTATATTTATTTAATTTTACTGAATCTTTCTCTGACAATGCCTTCAAATAGTGTTTTAATTTTAAAGGAGAATTAAACTCATATGGATTAAACTCGCTATAATATTTGGCATATGGACAATTTAATATATCGACCGCTGATTCGAAATTATTTTCATATAAATGTCTTGACCCAGCATTAAGATATAAATATCCTAATTCTAAATTGTCTAAACCTTTTTCTCGTAGTAATAACATTAAATATCCTGTTAGCATTGTAAAATTAAAAACATCATATGGTACTCCCAACCAAATGTCAGAACTTCTCATATTGTCGACACAATGAATTTTGTTATTTCTAATTAACCATTGAACGGATATTGTACACGGTATATCCTTAGAGACACGAGGATTTGGTCTCCATATTGTTGCTACCGCCTGCCTAGTATCTATATCACTTATTAACAAATCAACAATATAGTGCCACTGGTCAACCAATCGTGGACCATATGCTCCATTAAAATGATAGCCGTCGTCTGAAAAATTGCTAATTGCTTTTGAATAATCCTTAATTGATTCTACATCATTTCTACCATCCATAATCCACCAAGCTTCTCTTGCCATAAATTTATATCCGAGATTTCTTTTGATTACTGATAAAATTGGCATATGCATGTCAATTTTCATTTGGTCATTAAGAATTTCTTTTATTTCAAAACCTCTTGGTTTACTAACCAAATCAGAATCTATTATTTTTTGTAATGTTTCTAACCAAGCTCCATTCATTATATCTCTCCTTTATCGATAGCTTCTACAGCAAAACAGGCATAATTTATTAAATCTAACAATGTGTCTCTTATTGATTCATTATTAGGACTTTTTGTTTGTTTTGCTAAACTGTTTAATCTTTGACTTTTCGTATGTATCATTTGAGCGTATGATATTAATCCAAATGGAAAATATGCCGCTCTTGACTCTGGGATATCTTGTCCATTGTTATAATCTTGTGATTTTTTTATTGCAATCTCTGTTACTTCTTTAAAAACTGGAGATATTTTTTCGTATAATTCATTCATTAATATATCCTCCTTAATTAAGTACTTCTTCTAAATTAGGCGCAACCCAACCTTCTGGTTTGCAAGCATCTTGTTCAGTTCCGCGATTCTTAGTTCCACGTTTTTTTGCCATATTCTTTTGTTGAACCAGGTTCCAACAAGCCATGAATGCCTCTTTTGAAACCCCTATTTCATAGCATCTGCCTAATGCAAAGTATATTAAATCAATCATAGCGTCAACTTGTTCTGCTACGTTATCTTGATTACTTGCCAATGTAAACTCATGTAGTTCTTCATACATAGCAGTTAGAGCAAATAGCAATCTTTCTCTACTTAATGTTGTGGGAACACTTGGTTGTTTTGAACCAATAATCTTTTCATTAAACTCATAAACATCTTCAATTAATTTCATGATATTCTCCTTATATTTTATGCAATAACTCTTGAATCATATTGTGTCGCATGTTTTCTAATTCTTCCTCACGGCATTCTAAAAATTCTTCAACTTCATTATTTATTAAAGTTAATTCATTTATCTTCTCTTTATTAGTATTTAAAATATTCATACATTTTTCTCTAACATCTGCTAAATCTTTTTCAATTCTATTGTTTATTTCTATTATACCTTCTTCAAAACTAATTTTACGAACAGGTTGAACTGCTTTAACTTTCATACCTTCAATTTTTAACTCTAATGCTTCTTTTAGAGATTTTTGAACTCCTTTACATAAATAACCATCTTTTAAATATCTTTTGAAACAAAGAAAATAATTGTAAATAACAGAATTTGTGAATTTATTTCTTAATAAATCAACATCTTGTGCTTTTTTAACTATTTCTTTTGGTTTACAATCTTGATTTTTCCAATAAAAATCTACTAAAAATTCAAATTCGTCTTTTGTTTTTCTAATTTTCATATTAATTCCTCACTTTCCAAAACTATTATATCATAAAAACTTCATTTGTAAATACATTATTTTGAATAAACAAATATACTTCTATCTATTTTATATTTTTCCTTAAATGCTTCATCGCTTAAAAAATCTACATCATGATGACATTGCAAACATAATGTAAAAAATTTTTGATTTTTATTTATAAACTCTTGTGTCCAAGTAGAAGGTGTTATAATTCTTTTTGATGCCAAATCTCTTAAACATTTTTGTTGTTTTAAAAAATGATGCACAGTTAACAATGTTCTTCTGCCACATATTTCGCAATATGATTTTGGTTCATATATAGTTTGAGTTGTGGTGTCAAAATATAATCCTCCTTCTAAATAGTATGACTTTTTCATTTTATAATATCTCCAATATAAATATTTAACTCTGACGCCAATTGAATAAAATAATTTATGAGCTCTGTCATTTCTTTTGTATCATATTTGCTACTACCTATAAATACTTTAACGACATGCATTTGATTGCCATTATATTCTCTTGTTTCGCAAATCTTTGCTGCTCTTACTGTCTTTTTAATAGATTCATATGCTTCTGGCAACATCATTAAAAATTCGCTAACACAATTAGCTTTTTCTAAGCCGTCAACATATATATCCATTTCATCGTTTTGAGTCTCTTTTGCGATTCTTTGTATTATACCCCACATCATCCTATTTTGCTCAATAGACCTGTTTGTATGATATTTTTTAAAAGAAATATTATACATTTTTCCAATTTCCAAGTTATTACTATCTTGGGTTTTTAAAACTATAAATTGGTCATCTAAATTAAATATTTCTGCTTGCAAGTTTATCATTATATTGCGACTTTCACATTAAAATCTAAATATTTTTTGTCATTATATTCTCTTTCAGAGAAATATCCACCAACTGTTAATAATGTACCCTTTTTGAGTTCTGCGATTTTTTCTGCTATATCACCCCAACAAATACAATTTAACCAAACTGGTTCATCCTCTTTTTGTTTTTTAAGTGGTATAGAAAATGTTGTTTTACAAGAACCTTTTTCAAAATATTGAATATTTGGCTCTGATATATAACCACTAAACCATTTTAATCTTAACTCAAACTCATTAAACTTTTCTTCCATTTTTAATTCTCCTTATATTCTATCTTTAATTCACTTCTACAAAATTTATAATCTTGTGAGGGACTACTTATTCTATTGCCCATTGTTATTTTAAAAAGTTCTGTTTCAATACCTAAATTTATTCCAATTTCTTTTTTTAATTGGTCTTCTATTTTTTTCTTTTTATCTTCTAAAGGCTTTGCTTCTAATTTTATTTTGGCAATTTTTTCATTAAGCTCGTTTAATTCTTCTATCAATGAATCTTCTAAGTTTGATTGAATTATTTTGCCATTATTAATTGGTTTAAATTGTTTATAATATTCTACATCCTCTGTGAACTTATAACAGTAAGTAAGTATTTCATCTTCTTTCATACATCTTTCATATTCAAACCACTTAAAATCAACTATTTCATTACCATCACAAAACGCAACAGCTATATATGATTTCTTTTTCTTTGAAAGATACATATTAAATTCTAGTTGAGATTTATATCCCTCTGGTATTCCATTTTGCCATGTTTTAGATTTTATGTCTGTTGTTTTTGCTTCAAATACTGCATCGTCAGAGGTTATGCCATCTACATGACATCTTAACTCTAAACAATACTGTTCTTTTTCTCTGATAAATTCTTTTTGCTTGTCTTTAATTTTTAGACTAGTCTCTTTTTCAAATAATTCTATAACAGAATCTTCTAATATTTCCCCACGCCTAGTAGCATTATTTCCTTCGAATGTACTTACAATAATTCCTGCTTTTTCTAAAACTAAATCTATTCTTTTGCTATATGGATTAACTTCCATAATAGTCCCAAACTCAGAACCTCCTATACGTTGAAGTCGTTCTTCTTTCGTTCCTATGGTTTTTTCTTTAGTCATTTAATACCTCATCAATTCTTTGCTCTAACCATCCACCGGGAATTATAACTTTAAGTTCTAAATTATTTTTTGCAACTTGTCTTATTTCTTTTAATGCTAATTCGTATTGAATATTTTGTCCTCTTAAATTTAAAACTTCTTCTTTTAACTTATCATTTTCTCTTGATAATGATTCTATCTTACATTCTAAACTTTGTAAGCAATATTCATTTGCGTCTGCATTTTCTTTCGCTATTTTTAAAACCTCATTATATTGTTTGAGTAAACTATTATATTGCTTTATAGCTATTGGATACATTTTTTCTAAGTCATTTACTTCATCTATACTAAGCATCTTTTTTATCCTTTTTACTCTTTTTGTAACAATCACTGCACATTTGCCAGTGGTCTAGTGCTCCCGATGTTGTCTTTTTTCCACAAATTGGACAGATAATATCTTCTTTTTTAGTTTCTTCTTTTTCTTCTTTGCCATGTTTATTAATTGCATCAGGGTCTTTTACATCATTAATAGCAAATAAACCGTTTAAAGCATACTTACGAGAATATGATGATGTCGCTCCTGTTATTTGAGCCTCATCCATACCTTTTTTGCTTTCAGGTTCTCTAGCTATTGCCGTTGTATGTGTTAGTTCTTTTCCATTTTCATCCCATAATTGTGCAATTGCTTTAATATAAAATCTACCATCTATTGCAATAAGCTCGTCTTTTAAAGTTAAAATAAGATTTTGCTCTTTTAATAATGGTTTTACTGCCTCTAAAATATCTTCACAACTACGATATTGATAACCACCATAATCATTAAATTGAGCCTTTGGCGCTTTTAATTTTTGTTGAATTTCAAGTAATCTTTTCATATTAATTCCTTTCTTTTGTATATTTTTAGTATACCATAAACAATTTTATTTGTAAATACATTATTAAGAATTTGTTACATTTTTAAATATTTCGTTTACAAAGTACTGTGCATCTTTTAATGAAAAATAATAAGTAATATCTCCAAAAGATATATCATATCCTTTTCCACTTTCTTTAAAACCTGTCATTTTATTAGAATCAACGATTAATTTTTCTCCAGTTTTTTTATTTATAGTTATCAACATACTATCCTCCTATATCTTCTAATATTCTCTTATTTGCATTATAAAAAAGTCCAACTTTACCACCACTTGGGTCTCCTATAGAAAAGTTTTTAACTTTTTGAATGTGTATAATTGGATTATTGCTTAATTTTTGTGTAAAACTATCTCTTTCACGATGTACAATTATACCATAATCAGACATATTATACCAATCTCCCGAACCAGATATACTATACATAGTTGGAATAGTTTCTCCGTCTGGTTTTTTAGGGTGAGCCACAAATATAACTAGAATATTTAATCTTTTTGCCAATGTACATAATTTTGCTAATATTGAGCCTATATATTTGTCTTCTCTATCTTTATAATCATTTTGTAATCTATTATATGGATCTATCACAAGTGTTTTTATACCATGCTTAATTACTTCTAATTCTGTACATTTACAAATATCATCAATATTCCACATTCTATTATTATCAAACAAAATAAAGTGTTCGTTTATAAAGAAAAAATCATCTGTACATAATAATTTTTTAAATGCGTTCTCCTTACCTTCATTAATTAACTTCCAAAATGGTTGTTGATTATACATTTCATATATTGTTTTATAATAATTTCCAGTTGTGTTCTCAAAAGACGCTATTAAATGTTTAAAACCATATTTTTTTGTTAAATTAACAAGCAAATTATCTACAAATGTCGATTTTCCTCTTGACGGATATCCACTAACTACCATTAAATAGCCTGTTTTTATTTTAATAATTTCATCAAGATGTTGCCATCCTGTGCTATAAAAATTTTTATCATCTCCAAAAAGTTCATTATAAATTTCATCCCATTTATTTTCAAAACTTATAATACCATCTGTTCCAACATATTCTGCATTATTAATATATGTATGTAAGTCTTCTCCTGCTACTAATGCTTCATTGGCGTCTTTATATTTTCCCCATTTAACAATTTTACATTTGTCTTTTGGAAATCTATTAATTAAATTCTCTCTTAGTGTATATCCTACATCATCATTGTCTGTAGCAATAATAAAGGATTGAAACTTTTCTAAAAACTCATTACTACAATTACTTAAACATTCTAATTTTTTATCACTACCACCTTGCGGAACAGAAACTGAATTTATTCCTTGTTCCGCTAGTGATAGCACATCAATCTCCCCCTCTACTATTATTAAATTTTCTTCATCTTTTACAAAATCTATACCAAAAAATGTTTTCTCTGAATCTTTTGTTTGTGTGAAAGTTTTTTTACCATCTCCTAAGTTTGTTCGTGTTTTAACATTAACTAAAATTCCATTTTTATAATATGGGAAAATTATTGTATTATTTTCACCCAAACTTATGTTATATTTGTTTAAAGTGTTTTCGCTTATACCTCTTTTAGCAAAGTATTTTATTAATGGCTCTTTATTTTCTTTACTTTTAAAATTTGCCGGTCTATTGTATTGCTTATGATATTTGTTTTCTTCATAAAAAACAGAACCCGTCCAACCACAATGATGACAATAATATAAAACTGCATCTCTTTCAAAACTAACAGTTAAACATTTGTCTTGCTTATTTTTTCTTTTTTCTGAACATTGAGGGCAGGTTTGTTTACCTGTTTTATCTAATATTATTCCTATTTCATTTAATTTTTGTATATAATCGTACATCACCATGAACTCCTGTTACTTTTCTCTTCTTCAACCAATTTTTTATAAACCCAATTATGTTTGCCTAGTACAGCATAATGATTTTTATATTTTTTACCACTTGATTCTATATATGTTGATAGTGTTTCTATTGCATTTGATAAATGATGACAATATATTTCCTTTAGTTTTTGATATTGTTCATCAGTTAATAATACATTGGCAAATTCTCCATAACATCCTTTTTCTTTATTTTTAGTAGAAGGATTATTTATAGTAGAAGGATTATTTTGTTGTACCTCTTGAGGTACATGGCTTGTACCTCTAGAGTCATATGGTTGTACCTCTGAAGGTACATCTATCTTTATTGAATTTGAGCCATTTTTATTTGACATTAAAATGTCTATATTATTTGTTAACATTATATAAGAGTATACTCCATTTTTATCTCTTATACATTCTCTTTTTAGTAATCCCATTTTTTTTAATTTTTCTAATTTTCTCATTAATGAATGTTTATTTTTAAAAGATAATATTGGCAAATCTTCTAAAAATTTAGAATAATTAATCCATGTAAATTCTTCGCCATCAATTATTTTTTTTGCCATTAATGGATAGAAATCTTGAATCCATCTTAAAACAATTAAGTCTTCTAAGTTTAAACCTAATTCAATAGCTTTTTCTTGTGAATAACCTTCTATTGTATACTTCATTCCTTTTCCTTTTACATATAGGAGTGTATTAAATTAGCCAAAAATAATACAACCCTTGTTTTGTATTTATCCTTGTTTAATAAAAGTAGGAAAGGAAGCCAAGGAATCTTCTTTTCAGTAAAAGTAGCTAGCTTTTACCTATTCCCACTTCAATTATATTATAAACCAAAAATTTTGTAAACAACTTTATTTTACAATATAAATAATTCCATTTAACGGTTTATAATTTCCATTTTCCCAATTATTATAATGCATAATATAAAAATTTAAACATTGATTGTAAATATCATGTTTTCTTTTTTCTCCTTGAGCAGTTACCCCATATCTTGGTATTTTGCCTAATTCCATTTCTTTAGCTAAATTAAATTCAAATGATTTATTTGTGCAAAATAAAATATCTTGTAAACATGGGTCTAAATTATATTGTAACATACTTTCATAATTCGTTTGTGCTTGAATAGGTAATATTGAACACAAAATTGATAATAATAAAAACTTTTTCATAATTTACTCCTTCATCGTTAAATAGTCTATTGCAAATTTATATTGATATGGTGTAATCTTTTTTTCTTTATATGCTTTTATAACATCTGATAGATTTACTTCTCCATCATATAGTTTTTGATGAAATTCATCATAATAACCACAAACCCACTCTATTTCATTCATAATAATTCCTTTCTGTGACATTCTAAGACATTTTTTATTTTTCTATAATAATTTATATATGATATTATTTTAAATTTAACTAGACACATCTAGACAACCTCTAGTTAATTATTTTTTCTAATCGATAATAAATTTTTCTTAATTTATCAATTCCATCTTCATCTAAAGTGAATATTTCACCTTTTTCTAATCCATTTTCTCCTTCATTTATTACATAAAAAGTTTTTAAATTGCCTAATAAATTATCGAAATCTTTTATAAGTAAATCTAACTCAATAAATTTATCATTTAAAAGCTGTACCGCTTTATATGCTTCATTCATTTTATCCCCCATATAACAATTTAAAATCTAATGTACTAACAATACAATAACTAATTACAAAAAATGCTATAATGCTAATTTTTGCTAATAATTCTCCAATTTGATGTGCTTTCATATTAATTCCTTTCTAAAATTCCCAATAAGTATAAACTGTTGATTTTTCCCAACCAGGAACAAGTTCATAATATTCTCCATTAACTATACCCATTTTATGATGAGCTAAACGAAGAATATATTTTCCTGTTGGATGTTCTTTACAAAATTGTTCTACATTTAAAGCTTTTTTACCACGCTCTCTTTTTACTCTATATCTTTTTGCATCAAATATTTCTGTATAGTAATCATATTCATGTAATTTTATACATGGAAATGGAATTGCTTGTTCTCTACCAATTGCAGTTAAAACATCATATATTACATACCAACTTTTGCCAGTTACTGCACACAATGCTCTCACTGTACAATCTCCTGCTTCTTTTCCTAATGGATTAGGATTAAATTCTTTATAATATTTACTTACCGCCATAATCTTTTTCTCCTATTATTCTATATTAAGTTCATCGAATGTAACATCTGCTTCTAAATTCTCAAGAAAATATTTAATATCTTCTAAATCTGCACATTTTGCAACATATTCCATTGAATCTCCAAAATAATGATAAACAATTTTTAATTTCATATTATACCACCTTTCTATTAATTCACAATACCATTATATCATAAATAATTTTATTTGTAAATACATTATTTACAATTTGTTACAAAAATTATACTTTAGTATTAAACCTATGGTATAATATAATCATGGTGGATATTAAATTTACAATACCTTTAAAACCTATTACAAAAAAGAATCACATGCAATTTGGCAGAAATAAATATACTGGCAAAACTTTTGTAAAACAATCTCCAGCATATGAACAATATGAAAAAGATTTTATGATTGTTTGCCCAAATATAGAAACAATAGATTTCGGGGTAAATGTAAAAGCGGTTTATTATATGCCGACTAAACAAAAAGTAGATTTAATTAATCTTCATGCAGCATTGCATGATTGCTTAGTCAAAAAAGGTATACTTTTAGATGATAATTGCAACATAATAGTATCAACAGACGGTTCACGGGTATTTTATGACAAAGAAAATCCTAGAACAGAAGTTTTAATTTCATATTAATTCACTAATCTTTATTAAGCTAGTTTCCTCCTAGCTATTTTTTTGCATAAAAAAAGCTATTTCTATAAAAAGAAATAGCTAATCTAAGGAATTAAGTATGAAAAAGTATATAATTTGTAGGTTATTGTCGATATTCCCAATCGTCTATGCGCTTGTGAGCAGATTTAGTACTTGCTTCACAAAGCGCCATCCTTTCGATGAGATTATTATGCTTGTCTTGTTTTGTTTCCAATCTATCAATTTTTTCATGAAAATTATATTTTAAATCTTTGATTTTTTCTGAAAAATCTTCTTTTATATCATCAATTTTATTTGCAAATTCTGCTTCAAGAGTTTCCATATTTTCTTTTAATTGTTTTTGAGTTGCCACAAAAACTCCTGCAAAAAAAGCTAAAGCAAGCAAATTAATACCTATACTAATCCAAAGCTCAATACTTATTCTTTCCATTATTTACCCCATCCTTGCGTCATTTGGTATAAATCTACAGCTTTATACATAATATTTGCCTTAATTTTATTTACTCCGGCTTTTAATAACATACCGCGAAATATTTTTGACGAAAAATTGCGGTCATAATTTACAATATATTTATTATTACACATATAATCATGAATCAATGAAGGGTTTTTAAACTTAGGATTAGTTTTGCTGCCTACAATGCACCATATCCATGATGGAATCGTTGCACCATCCCATCTAAAACCTTTAGGAATTGTAAAATTATAACTAGCTTCTTTAATATTGTCTATTAATGTAACAATTAAAGAAGTATTATTAACAAAAGGATTTCGGGCAATTAAATCTTTTTCTTTTTGAGTCTTGCCATTTTCAGGGTCAAGCATATTTGTATTTGGTTTATGATTAAAAAATATGCCAATATCTGTATCGCTATACCATTCCTTCATTTTTTAATAGTTCCTTTATTGTTTCTGTTATCATTTCGATATATTTATTGCCGTCAAAATAGCCTACAATAACATTTCTGAATTGTTCAAAATATCTACCGACATACTCCCAATTAATCATCTCTGAGAGTGGTCTAGTGCCCCGTTCTTGGTTTTTATTTGCCGAGACTAGTACAACATTCTTTAACTCGGTTTTACCGCCCTGTGACACGCATCGTAGATGCTCTATTGTTACTGTTTTGGGAGTTATTTCGTCACCGTAAAAACCATATTTAACAGAGGGCAATTTACCCTTTTTAAACATTGTTTTTAAAGGGCTGGAATATCTGAAAACCACCCCGTCCGTAGGTTGTACGTTCACTTTCCTTTACCTATATTGAAATGTATTTTAAACTCAAAACCCGTTATTGTCGTTTCATCAAAAGTCGGGAATATAAACATATGCTTGAATATACTTAACCAACCTAACAAACAAAACACTATTAGTGCTTTTGGGCGTCTTCCTTTAAAAAACATTTTTTTACATAACCAATCAAATCAAGAGCAATGTCCTTTAATGGAGTTAAAACGTTGACTAAGTCAATTGTTGCATCAACCCACTTTTGGAAAGCCGTTTGCACTTTTGCAACAGGGATTTTGTTAACAAGCTCTTGAGTTTCTTTTTTAGCTTTTTTGTATTTTTTATAAAGTCTTATAGCTTCAAATATGTTCATATATAATCCTTTCATTAAGAGATAACGACTATTGCTTCGTCTCCAACCATAGCACTTAATCTAACCCAGATTACATCGCTAGTATGATAAGTAAATCCAAAATTGATATTTGCTTTAACTGGATGCCCTTTGAAGCCGTCTTCTGGCTTTGTGTCAGCTATACAAACTTCGCTTTCGCCGTTTGCTAAAACTGTTATTGTATAAACTTCTCCATTAGTAAGCGACAAGCTTCCTTCGGTGATTAAATCTTGCCAGCCGTCATTATCAATTGTTACGTTTTGTGTTGCCATTGTTATTCTCCTTTATATTTTATGAAAAATCTCCTGTACCTTCGTTTGTAAAGAATGTGCCCGTTATAGTATCGTATAAGCCTATTACATTGTCTGAATTACGTTTAACAGGTATTAGATTTTGTATTATTACTCCTACTTTTTTAACAGTATGTTTATATAATTTACCCGCAACAAAGTTGCCTACGCTTTCTGTATCCGATACCAAGTTATGTCGTGCAAATATATATATTGACAAAGTATTGTCTAAGAATGTAGCATCTGACGGCAAAACTTGGTCATCTAACAAAGTAACGTTATCAATTGTGGCACTCCACCTTGGAGCATTATTCTCAGCCAAATATACTTTTCCTAAAAATGTGTGTTTATTAGTATCTTGATTGCCAATAGCAGTAGTTGCATTTGCATTCAATAAGTATTTGTTTTGATAAGATGCTAATAACCAACAAGGGTATGTACCGCTGCCCATATAACCCCAAGCACAAGCTGGAACACTACCGCTATTTAACTCATCAAAAGCAAATATTGTCTCTATTTCGTAGTCAAAAGATTTTGGTACAATACCGCTGTCAATATACTGTGTGCCCGTTGATTGTATATATTCCAATTCTGTATAGTCTGAACTATAAACAGAACTAATAGTAAACCCGTTTTGATAGAATTGCAAAGGCGGTGCATCTGTACTATTGCCTAAATTAAACTCTTTTACTGTAAAATTAAAAGTCATTATTCTTCCTCTGTTTCTATTGAATAATCAATAACTATTGCTTCAACTTCTTCAATAGTTTCTGCTTTGTGATTTGGATATCTGCGTATGAACTCTTCAATACACTGCTGTGTTGTAGTTTTTTCAATAACAATTTCATCAAAGAAATATACATTATCCTCATCTTTATGAGCAATTGCCCAACACATAGGATCAACGTTAAAATCACAAGTTAGGTGAAGCGGCAAATCCTCACAATATTTAAGTTTTAATTTGTTAGCATCGTCAAAACCTTTAACAACGAGGCCTGATGAATAATCGCCAAATTCACCCAGAACATTGATTTTATAGTATTCTTCATCATAACTTTCTTTAAGTGACTGAATGAAATGCTTAGGAAGATAAATATTATTAGTTGTGGGAGCAATTATTAGGCGGTAATTTTCTTTCGGATTTTCTACGAACCTCCTCCAAATCCAGCCTTTATCAGATTGAGGATTTGTATGTCCAAAAAGTCTGTAACGAAAATCCACCCAGTTCTTACCCCTATATGTATTTCTCAAACGTCCCAACAATTGCTTAAAAGAGGCATCCGTTATTTGAGATGCCTCTTCAATTTCCGCCCAATGAAGGTTGAGAGATTTAAACTTCTCCGGATCCTCAAGAGCAGAGAATAATATTTCAGAACCGTTTGAAAATCTTATGATTTTATCAATTTTGTTATAAATATAATCTTTGTCTTCTTTATAACCAAGTGCATTAAGGTGATCCAAATAACTTACCAAAGTGGTTTTTCGAACGAGTTCATACTCTTTTGCACCAACCAGTCCTCTGCATCCGGGATATTTTTTAGCAAGCAGTATTCCCAAAAGCGAACCACACCAGGTCTTACCACTTCCAAAACCTCCTTGATACATTGCAACATCAAGTGCATTCGAGTGAGATATTTCCATGAATTCTCTCTGTTTTTCAAGTAATTTGTAATTGACCATTTATTCCTCCATCACCAATTGCAACACATTAATTGAAATAAATTTACGGAATTTTTCATAAAAAACCTTTTTAATCCGCATACTCCTGATTCTTTCAACAAAAGATTAAAAACTCTCGTTGAAAAAACTCTGTCGTTATCAACATAAGAATGATTTTCACACAACACGTCATGAACCAAAGCCGCTAACAGAAATTGATTATCCGTATTTGAACCGATTATTCTCCAAAAAAAACGGGGCACCGAAGCCCCGTCAAAACAATAACCTTTTGGAATAACAAAGAAATATGTTTTATTCTTTTTAATATCTGTTAGAGTTACCCCTAAATTAGTTTTATTTATAAAGGGATATTTCTTTATTGATTTCTTTTCATCATTAGGAGTCGAAGGTAGAATATATCTTATTCCTATGTGGGGTTCAGTATCGAAACAAACAATTGTATCCGAATCTGAACATTTATAACTACTCATTTCCTTCCTCCATAATTTCTTTAAGCGGCAACTCTTTGTGCTCAAATAAGTAATCCAATTCGTTACTTGTATACCCCAGAGTTTCACCTATAGTATCAACCAACGGATTACCCCTGAAATAATCATTCGCATACTCAAATTCTATTAAAACTTCGGGGTTAGTAATCTGAGCCTTTATTTGCTCTGGAGTTATACCCTTATCTTTGTATAGCGCAAGAAAGACTTCGCGTTTTGTTAGCGATAGCTGTTTTATTCTTTCACGTTCTTGCTCTTGTTTTTCCTCTTCAGTATAACCCCAAGCCTGTAATTCGGTTTCTGTTTCTCGTATCTCATAGCCGTTTTGGTGATTTTGTTTAACTATAAAATCAATTCTTTGTTCTTCTGTATATGGTTTATTTAAAGTTGCTTTTATTTCCATAATTCCCCCTTAACTTATATAACCACAAGCCATCCAACTTCCGCCTAATTGATAACCTGTTAAATTAGCTTTAATTGTTACAGATGATGTTGTCCAATCAGGTGTTACATTAAACATAACATTCCAAGTAGATGAGTCTGAACTAGTTTTACAATTAAAAATAGCATAATTTGTATCTCTAAATGTTTTCAAAAAGTTTATAGTTCCACTACCACTTGTTTGTATTAAGTATCGCCCGCCTTGCTCACACCAACCATCTGAATATACCCTATACCAAGATGTACCATTTACATAGCTCTCAGTTAATATACCTTTTGAAGAAGGTACATTAGTTAAATCGACATCAGCCTTGCCGTTCAAATCTGTTGCGATTTCATCAATATCAACTTGAATATCTGTTTTGGTTGTAGTAGCAATAACAATATAGTAAAGAACTTTGATTGCTTGTGGTTGAACAGTATTAGAATTGCCGTATATTGCAGACGAACGAGAAGCGTTAAATGATGTTACATAACTATACCAATCACCTCTAGCATAAGGAACATGTCCTGTATAATCTGTTTGAAATACTCCTGATGAACCTACGTCTTGTGCCGCATTAAATGTACCTGTTATATTCGGTAATCCTGCTTCAACTAAATCGCCAAGCGCTGTTATGTCTGTTGTACCTTCAAGAATACCTGTTATTTTAGGAAGTCTTACGGTATTATCTACAGAATCATATACAAATTTACCGCATACACCATATGTTGTTACAGCAGATTGCCAGTTAGCTTCAGTTTCAAATATATCCGTATAATTACCGCTGTCATATAACCCTGCAATATAATCAACAAATGCACTATATGAGCCACTTCCGCTTAATAATGTTCCGTCCAACAAATGCAATCCTGCATCAGTAAGCGGAATAGTAGAAGTTACAATTTCACCAATGTTACGACCACCGCCACTCTCAAAAATATGCCAATTAACTGTGTCGCTCTCTGGATTGTTATTTAAGTTAGAGTCTGTCTGTGATATATATATTTTGCCGTTTTTAGAGCAAAAATTGTTTTCATAATATGTTGTTGCGCTATCCCATTCGGCAATGCCATGTTGCAACAAATATGCAGTTTGATAAGAAAGAACCTTTCCAAACCCAGTCATTTCTGGTAATGGAGGAAATTGTTCGTTTGGAGTGACAGAATCTATAAAACCATTACTCCAAGCTGGTAGACCTTGAATGGTAGCAACATCTGTAGTTCCTACATATGTTCCATTTAAAGCGGAGCCAAATTGTCCTATTTGTGGGTCATCACCAGTGGCGGTTGCTGTTTCTCCAAAAATTTTTCCCGTTAATCTTTGTAAATTAGTCATTTTTTCCCCTTATTAAGTTATAGCTTCTAATATTATATTACATCCAGTTGGTTTTAGAAGCACGTTCTTAAAACTCCCCAACTCTATTAAATTTTTATATAAATTATCATAATGGTAAGTTATTTCCATTTTATTCCATGTTGTATAAACATGACCTTCTGACCATTGCCATATTGCATCATCAATATTCTTGCAAGTATGATTAATTGAATTTTTAATAGCTTTTAATTGAATTAACTTTCGAAAATATTCATCACCAATTTCATTAACTTTGGCTCTAATGCTCGACCAAGATTTATATGTTAAAAATCCACCATTATTTTCTGCAAAATTAGAATAAGTAGAAAATCCACCTTGAAATTCGTTATAATCACTTGTTTTAATAGTAGAATAATTTGGAAATGCTAAGTATGGATGTGTCCATATTTCTTTATAATAATATCTATCTATACCAACCCATTTGCCAACAATATCTAACTGTTTGCCAATAGACTCATTAATATTTACTGTTTTTTCTTTTATTTCCAATGCTAAATTATTGGCAAAAATTAAATCTACTAAAAATTCAATTAATGCTCTATTTCTTTTAGAACCACGATATTGAATTATTAATAAATCAGCAAAATATTGTTTTAGTGTTAATAATACATCTTCCATTATTCTATTACCGTTATATAAATTCTATTTTTATTTATTACAAATTCATCTTGAATTGAAGCTGCTGGAATATAATCTGTCCAAGTGCCCGCTGTATAACTAATGGTTATTTTATCTCCTTCGTCAGGAGTTCCAACATAAGAAATTCCATAATTATTTATTTGAATAATATTTCCATCATATTCCCAACCATTAGAAGTATATTCAAAATCATAATTTCCAGTTGTATCACCAATTACATCTTGGAATGTTGAACTAACAACACTAGCAGAGGTTATTCCAGTGGCAGTTATAGATGCTGTTGCTGTCCCGCCAGTAGAAATCTCAACATTTAATGCATATCCATCTCCACCATCTATTGTTAATGCATTTGCACAAACTTGAGTGACTTTAGAAGTTTCTGCATTTTCGCCAATTTGATAAATTAAATTGTTTGTTATGTATTCTTTTATATTATTATTGTCTAAAAGTGTAATATCTGTTATTAATTGAATATCAAATTTTATATATAGTGCTTTAATATTTGGCCTATCAAATCTAATATCAATTGTTTGTCCAGCGTGTGTTTCTCTCTGAACAAGAATTGAACCTCTTGTTCCTTGTCCACCTTTATTAGCATATATTATTTCTGCAATATCATCATTTGCACCGCCATCAACTATTACCCATAGTGTATGAGCTTCTGTGCCAGTGGAATCAGTGCTATTTGTATCATTATCCCATACATTACACTGTGTAACCCCTTGTAAACCAAGAATATTACCAAGTATTGAATCAGCATTATTTCCAGAGATATTTCCTACACTTCTATCTCTTCTAATTCTAAAATCATAATCACTTTCTGCCTCTGCACCAAGTGTAGTATATCCTTGAGAATTTATAACACTTATGACTCCATTTGTTATCGTAACAATATTTGTAATTGTTCCAATTGTTGGATTTATAGGACCTTGATTTTGCGCTCTAAATTCTAATGAACTTGTACCAGCTAATACAGTGGTAGTATCTACTAAATACCAATTGTTGCCAGCATCGTCGGATACTGTAAATGCAGAACCATTTTCTTCATCGAATGAACCATCTAATCCAGGTAAAGTAACAGTTTTATCTGTTGTTATATCAATATTTTGAAGAGTCCATGACCCTCCTTTTCTAAAAAGATAATTTAATTGATATTTTGTATCTTGTTGAGTGCTATCGCACTTAGATGGGTCAGTAGCATTATATACTGTAGCAAGTAATTCTCTAACAGTAGTACCTATATTTGCTAAAATTTCTGTAAATTGGCCATCAGGAGTATTGCTAGCAAAGGATATCTCTTCGCCATTTGGACTATAATTTGTTTGTAAAAATTGCTGTATTTCACTTAATAGTGTATTATAGTCTTTTGTTTGAAGACCATCGAAACCTAAAAAATCTATATTTGCCATTTTACCACCTTAAATTGTTTGTGAAAATTGAATTAACAATTCTTCATCACTATATATAGTTAAAACATTCACTTGACAATTATAAACTCTATCTATAATGTTGCTGCTAAAATCCGTGATATTGATAACTCCATTTCTAGAAAGAATTATATTTTGAATATCTTCATCAAGATATTCTTTTTGTCCATAATAACCTAGTCTTGCTTTCCAATCAATACCCGCATTTAAATCAAAAAAACAATCATTTTTAAATTCATATAATGCGGTTTCTATATCCTGCTCCACGCAAGATAATTCATGTTTGTAATCTGTATATCCATGGCCAAAACAAAACTCTTCTTGACCATTTTCATTTTTTCTAATTGCTCGTATTATCATAATTTAGTCTATATATTTTATATTAAATATTAAAATAAGTGTGTTCTGGTGCATCCTAGTGCCTCTATTGAGGCTCTCCTGTTGAACTATCTCCAGGAAATACTCCAGGATGTGTATGATGTTGCAAACTAATTCCACCAGCTATAATATCACCAGTGGCATTAATTGTGCCATTAACAACTAAATTGCCATTTATAGTAGTATTGCCATCTATTTCTATCCCCGCATCAGTTATTTTAATGCCATTGATGCCATAAAATATATGCAAACAATTTTCTATAAATTGTGCACTGAGTAAATTTGGTTGAGAAAATAAACCAGCTATAAATATTGCATCAGTAATAGAGTGACATCTATTATATGCTAATTGATTTATTTCCCCATTAATAAACCAACTTTCGATTTCTCTATCATTAAATAAAAGTATTCCACAATCACCTTTTTTTAATGGGTACGAAAAACCATTACCAGCATAACATATTTTAGCAATTATTGGTGGGTAATCTTGAAGTATTTGTGAGCCATCATCTTTTAACCCAACCATCATTTTATTGGCTATATTTACTTTTGCCTGAAGAGAATCTCCATAAAATTCATCAACTATAGCAACTCGACAACAATTAATATCGTTATAAAGTATTTTGTCTTTTAATGATTGCATTAAGGTTAAAAGACTTGGTTGGTTATATGTTTCTCCATAATTAATTGTCATTCCAATTTCTCTTAGCTCCATCTTTTCCTAATGTGCTTTGTACATGAATGATATTATATTTTTGTTTATAATATGTATATGTTGGCCAAGCCGGTTTAAAAGCTTGTTTATATGCTAATCGTGTAGAAGTTGATGTAAAATAAAAATCTATTGCCCCACCTCTCAAATGGACTGAGTTTGGGTCGCCTCTCCATCTAGCATTATTTTGAGTTGAGCGCCAACCACTTGATACAATAAATTTTTGACCTTTTAAAGATGAAGAATTAATAAAATCTTGTAATCTTTTTGCTATTATAATACAGTTAGATATAATAGCTGGTGTTATTTGATTGTATCTTTCTTCTGGTGTGTTATCATTGCCAATCATATTGTACCAAGAGATATTGTTATTAATTCTCCATGGCGGTATAGCGCCATTATTTTTACGTATGTATTGGTATACATTATCAACATACTCTTTGCTTGGTGTGTATACTTTTGTACCTTCGACAAGTTTTTCTCCTTGTCTCTCTGTTTGAGATGTAATATTTACATTGCTATTTGGCAAAGAGTCTTTATACATCATTGAGATAGTTGTTATTCTTTGTCCACCAATTGCACCAGAAATAACGCCTTGATGATTAAATCCAAATACTTTGTATGTACCATTACTAAAATTAGATACAGGAGATTTACAATTTAATATTACTCTTTGTGCTGGACGTACTCTTGGATTAAATACACATTTAGCGGTAACCCAATTATCTCTAATTTCTGGCGTTCCTAATAATCCATTTAATGAATCAAGAACAATCGGTTCGTCATTAGTAAATTCATTATTGTTTAAACAAAACAATGACGCGTTATCTACAAAAGTATGATTATTTGTAATTTGGTTTAAAATTTGTAATGGTGTTCCAACAAAAGTAACATCAGTATTGTAGGTTCCTTCTAAAACGCCTCTTGCTTCAGGTTGAATATATTGTAATTTGTTTGCAACATAATCAAATGCTTCAGCAAAAGATGTTCCCGCTTTAAAAGTAACGCTTGTTGGTTGAACATTTAAACCACCAATTCCAAAATCATATGCTTGTATTGTGGTTATAATATCTGTGTTTCTTCTGCTACTATAAGCTTCTTTGATTAAACCTCTAAAGCATGTTATAAGATTGTTTTGATAACCAGCTGTAAATTCTATTATTTTTTCTTTGCCAACATCATGTAATATGTTTTGCCTGAAAAAATCGCTGTTAACATTATCTGACGATAAATTATAAATATTTAATGTTAAGTATTTAGCATCAGCAAGACCTGGTTTTTCAATATTAAATTCGCATGTAAGTGGATAGCTAACCGTTCTAGATTCTCCATTATATGAAATAGTTACCGTCCATATACATTGATTATTGAATGCCATATATATTTAATTCCACTTCTTTTACTTCATCAGCGTTTAATACTAATATTTGAACCCTACCAGATTCAAAATCATCCACGAATATTGGTTCCACTTTGTCATTAGAATAAAATGCTATTCCAAATGGAATAATATTTTTTAAATGTCTTAATGCATTCGGAGTCAAAACAACTCTTTGACATTTGCAAGTATAGTCTTTATAAGTAAAATCAAAAAACCAAGATTGTTGTGTTATATAATAATATAATGAAAAATCAACTTTTTCTCCATTTTGAGTTAAAAATTGAAAGCTTTGTCTATATTCTGAAGTTATACCTGTTATTCTATCCATTAAGCCACCTCAAAATTTTGACCTAAATCATTTTGTTTAAACAAATTTATATTAGATTTTACTGTACCAATAAGACCTTTTTGCTTTTCTGGAGCTTTTTGAGCTGCTACAACATCTGCTAACATTTTTTCAGAATTTACATCAGCATATAATTCATCAACACTTCGCCATTTTTGAAAAGTTATTTCTACATCTGATATAAATCTAGTATTTTCATTTTGCCTAATGTTTATAGCAACTATAGCCAATCTATTATATGTGCCATATGGTGTTACAACATTCACCAAAACTCTATTATTCATTAAGTTTTCTAGTTCATCTAATACTCTTCTTTGATTAGTTTTTTTAACAACTGTTATTCCATCTTTTTTTAAAGCGAAATCTTTAATTTTATTTGCAGATTGTTTAGCAATATTTATATATTTATCGACTACACTTTGAACTTTTCTCGTAATATTTAATACGCCTGATGTGTAACTTCCAAGTGTAGGACTCAATACAGATAACAAACTCAAACCAGTTGGTCCATATAAAGATTCAATTTTCTGTGCCCATCCCTCTGGAACAGTATAAATTAATTCTCCAATTAAACCTGATAAAGTATATTGAGGGGGATTTATTGCCCAGTGGTCATTAATCCAATAGTTTTCTTCTGTATAATGATTGGTTATATCAGATTTTAATGATAAATTATTTTGAGTACATATACCAAAATTGTTGAATAATAAAATTTGACCATTTGTAGATTCAGAAAATAGAACTCCACCAATGAGTTCATTTTCTTTTTGGTTTAACCAATCTTGTACAGTTTTTATAATTGCTTGTCCTATCATAACCTACTCATATAATTTTACAAAATTACCATTACTATGTCCACGTTGTATTGCTCTTTGATACTCATCCATCATTACACTATCTGCCGGCTGTGTTGTATTGATGGTATTATTAAATGTATTATTAAAAGTTTGTTGCCTAGTATACATTCTAGATGTTGATGGAGCAAAATTTGGTTGCCCAAAAGACATAAATCCCATATCTTTTCGTTGATTTAACATTTGCTCGCCAGCTGTTTCTGATAGCATTGCCGCGGCTGCTAATATTTTTCCAGTTTTTCCTCCTATACCAAATGCACTAAGAAAAGCTAAACCAACTGCAGCTCTTCTAGAATTTATAGCATTATTTTTATATTTATCATTTGGTAAATCTTTTCCAGATAAATAATCTGTTGCTTTTTTAATCACTGGTTTTAATATATCCATGAAAATAGTTAATAAAGGAATTAACTCTTTTATAAATGGTACTAATTCTTTTATAAAATTAACTATATCGGGTGCTGCTTCAGCTAAAACCGGTGCGACTTGTGCTATTGTTCTAAATATCTCATTTAATAATGGATATAAATCTATTAATATTTTTTCAAAAGTTTTTCCAAGTTCATCCCTTTTTTCTTGAAGTTCCAAAGAATGTTTTTGTTCTTCTCTCATTTGAGATTCAGATAAAAATCTACTTTTAACACCTGCAAATTCTTTAGAAGACATCCGTAACATTGGTAATAATTCTGGGCCTATACCAAATAGAGATAAAACCTGACCAGCTTGAAAATCTGTTAAATTTGTAATACCAACTCTTAAATCTTCTAAAACTTGCTCAGGAGATTTTCCAATAGGATTAAATCCTTTACCACCAAAACTTTGTAGCAGTGAAAGCCCTTTGACTATTCCATTTTCTTCGCCTATAGACATATTGAATAGTTTTTGACTTAAAGATTGAAATGTCTGAGCGACTGCTTCTCGAGATACATTATAATTTAAACTTCTAGCGGCGCTTGCATACTTATTAATAGTATTAATATCTACTCCACTAGTTTGAGATAATGTTAAAATACTTTGATTAGTTTTAGCACTTGCATTGGCAAATCTATCCATTACTCCAATTGCAAGAGAGATTGCTCCAATGAGCCTAGTAAAACCTTTTACACCTGCCAAAATAGTTTTATTGCGCTCTTTGTTTTTATTAATTATTTTTTCAGTAGATGCAATCTCTTGTTTTTGAGCATAGTTCTTTTTAATTAAAGCTTTTTCTTCGTCTGTTGTAGCTTTAGCGAGGTCTTTATTAAGTTTTATTTGAGCAGCTGTTTTCTTTTCTGCTTCTTTTAGTTGCTTAAGGGTTTTTTCTAATTCTTTAGTATTCCCCTTAGTTCCTAATTCTATAAAAAGTTCGCCTAATTTCATTTTTAATTTTCCGTGCTCATTGCAATATCTGTAATTTCGTAATCTCTTGCCATCACTTCATATTGATAGGCTAAAATGACTTCATCAATTGGAGCGTTATAAATAAGAGTAGGATTTCCACCATACCATTGTGCTTTTGCCAATGAATAAACCATTATGTCTATTGATTCAATATCATACTTAACAATTGGCTTTTGCCTAGTTTCTCTGCTTGGATTTTCCACATAGAAACTAGGCTTTTGATAAAAGGTTTAAGATTTTCCTCTATACAAGCAAAGATTATTTCATAATAATCTTCTCTAGCTTCTTCTATTTCGTCAAATAAATCCAAAGTAATTTTATGCGTTCTATCATATACACAATGTTTTAGACATTCAAAAATAGCGTTTTCTGCTGTTTCTGAAATGTCTACTGAGATTAAAACATTTTTAATAAAATCAAAAACAGACGTAAAATCAACTTGTTTATCAAATACGCTCTCTGTGTTTCCTAAAAGTTTTAATCCCAAAGGATATTTTTTAATTTCTTCTAGCAATACATTTTTTAAATACTTAACTTCCGCAGTAGATGCTGTATTTATTATTAGCATCTTACCTGAATTTTGTAACTTAATTTCCTTTTTCATATTATTCCTTTCAATAATAAAATAAATGCCGTCTGGGGCACTTGGGATACCCCAGATTCAACATTTATCGCTGTCGAATTATTGTATAGCTCTTGACGCTAATGCAAACATTATTTGGTATTCAACAACAGCCTGCTGCCCATCACCATTTACATTAATTTTAATATCAGGCAATTTATTTACCATGCCACCACTTAAAAGATAAGTGTTATATGATATATTTCCAGCGCCATCACCTATTTGTTTAATTATTGAGCCTTCTACTAATGAATAACTTGCAAATTTATTTGCTTGAGGAATTAACCCATTTAACCTTTTGTCATCTGATGAAGACATCAAAACTCTAATAGTTAAAACAGCATTTCTTCCTGCTTCATTAAGAGCAAATATTGTATTTGCATCTTTACCTGTTGTTATTTCCGCAACGGTATTTTGAATCGATAGTGTACCAATATCACCGTCAGGAAAGTCATTTAAAGGCACTTGATTGATTATTATCTGGTCATCACCAGTTAATGCATATATTGCCATTGCTTACCTCCATTATCTTTGAACATTTACTATTACATTTGAACTATGGAATGCACCAGCAAGTTTAATAGCTATTTGAACAACTGGTGCTATTCTTTGCTCTCTTTCTGCTTGTTGTTGTTGAGCTATTGGAAGAGAGTAAATATAGTAACCTTTTTCTTCAATATTTCTTAAGAAATCTTCTGGGTTTCCAAAAGGAATTGAATCATTCCAAGCACCAGGTGCAACCAAACCATTTCTTACTGCTTGAACAAGTCTTGATTCATAAGCATTTTTAAGACCTGTCATACCTGCTTCTGTTTGAGGTATTTTAGTATTAGTCTTTCTAAGATAATTAAAACCAGAAACTTCTAATGCTTTTTTAAGCCAAAGTTCACCTGTTACCTCATCTGTATACGCTCCATTATCAAAAGAATATACGCAGCTTAAACCTTCTGTATTACCATAAATATCTACACCATTTTGTTTAGCTTGAGTATAATAAGTTTGGTTTAAGTTTAAGTCTGGTAATATACCAGTTAATTCTTTTAGATTCATTGTAAGAACAGTAGAATTGCCACTATAATTAGTTGAACAAGCTATAGTAGCATATGTAGCTATTGCACATTTTGCCCCTTCTGCTCCTGTATATGAGTATGCCATAGGTCTCGTTTTGATGTCTGCTGCAGCTTTTATTGAAGCACCCAAAATTGCAATGTTTTTAAGTGACTGTGTAACTTCAAAATAAACATGGTCTAACGCCTGCAGCGCTGTTGCATTTGCTAATACTACATCATTTTCACAAAATTGAGTTGTTAAAACACCACCAACATATGCTATTTCATCTACTTCTGCAATAGCTTCTGCAACAGTTTTTCCAGATGAATTAGTACCTGCTGTAATTGTTGCAGATGCAGTATTTAAATATGAACTTCCACCAATATCTGTACCAGTTGAAGCAGTGCTAAATGCTATTGCGCTATCTGTAGCGCCATATTTTCTAGATTGGAATTGAATTTTATTTGTATCAACAACTGTAATATCACAATCTAAACCTTGAGCATTTAATACTTTAACTACATCTGAAACGGTTTTTACAGCTGTAAAATCCATATTAACAACTTCGTATGTTACTCCATCTAAAGCAATTTTTAAACTACCACTAGAAACTAGTTTTAAAGCAGTTAAAATAGTATCGGTAATTGCAATTGTTACCGCCTTACAAGCTGTAGCATTTACCCCATTATATGGATATATTAAAACTTGACCTCCTCCTGTTCTTAAATTAAAAGCAGGAGTAAACAACGCTCTTGCCATTTTAGCTGTTAATGAGTTTGAACCATATTCATTTATTGCATCTTGTGCATTAACTGCCCAAATATAAGGTTCAGAGCTCAATGGTCTTTCATTTGTCAACAATACTATTGAGTTAGTTGAATACTCTCCTAAGCCAGAAGGAGCTTGTCCTAACGTAACATTAATGGTATTGCTTAAAGCAATTTGTCCTGTAGCCATTTTTGTTCCTTTCTTTTCTTATATTCTTTCTAAATACCAACGAATTTTATTTCTTATAAAATCTCCATATGATATATTTTTAGGAACATCATATGGTATTCGTGTTAAATCTATCTTCCCAATATTCTGTTTTAGCCACTGATTATTTGGTAATAGTTGAACTATTTTGCCAGACCTACAAAGCTCACCAATTTCATGATGCGTAAAAACTTTTGATGGAGCCAATCCATATTTTTTACATATAATAGCGGCCTCTTTGAACATTTTCTCACATTGAACCACAGTTAATGGAGCTTTAATGTCTCCACCGGCCGCTGAAATATTATATGTAATGGAGTTCATTCCACCAGTGGATTGGGTAGAGCCAGGAGGTTTTCCATGAACAATATCACCTTTTTCATCTATTATTAATTGATAACTGCTTTTAATGTGTTCAGTTATATTATAACTATTAACACCTGTCCAATGTAATATAATAAATTTTATTGCCATTATGAACTCGTAGTTGTTTCTGGTAAAACTGTAACATTTGCAAAAATAGAATCATTAGAATAAGCATCTTGTGCTGTTAATCTAAATGTAGAATAATAATCTACTTCTGTTTCTTTACTAAACCAAGTTAAGCAATTAAATCTTATTGAATATCTATTTATATCTGAACCACCCTCTAATCCAGAAAGATTAAAAGTGTTGCTTATTTTTGATATTCTAAATTGATACTCATCTTGTAATTGAATAGAAAGAGTGTTATTTAAGCAAGCTTGAATCTCCCAAAATCTTTGCCTTGCTTCATTGTTTCTGGAGTATACATCTATTTGCATTACCCTTTGGTCATTTATCATGCTTCTTTCATAATAATGAGGAACACCTTCTATGTATTTTATAAAATACTCTGTTCTATTAGCAAATACATTGCTTGAGAGAGTTCCTACTGTTATTTGTAAATGTTCAGTGTTATATAATTTTATGTTTTGTGATTTTATAGTAATGCAAGGAATTTCATTGCCTTGAGAATCGTGTCCCCAATTGTTTGGCAAATTTAAACTCTTTTGAATTAATTCTACAAATATTTTTTCTGGTTCTTTATTCATAATCTAAAATTACTTGGTATTCTATATAGCCATATAAACTATAGTCTTTAACGCTCATCACTTTATATTTAATATTATTAAATTCAATTTTATCTTGTGTTTGCAAATTTAATGTGCCAGCTTTTGCATGAATCCAATACCAACTCCAAGAGCGTTGTCCTTCGGGTTTAAACTGCAATTGGTCGTCTCTTAGTGGTTGAAAAACCCCTTGAAAATTTATAATTTCTTCTGTTTTTACAGAATCACCATCAACGATACTTTGTTTTATGCGTTTAAGTGTTAATGGAACTTCCCATCCATTTAATGTGTTCGCCATTTGTGGAAGTCCACCTCTTAAGCTTCTATTAGTGTTAAATTTCATGTTCTAGAATGACCTCTATTGCATTATTTTTTCTTCTTACATATATTCTTATTAGATTTTTGTTTTTGTGCAGTAGGAGCTATTCTAGATTCAGATTCACAATAAAACCAACAAGAGTTCTTTTTTTCTAATGAAATATATGCCTTTTTTTCGATTTTACGCTCTAATTTAATACAAATGTTACTAATGTGCTCACATTTATCTGTGAAATATTTACAATCATCACATAAAGCCATTATTCTACCTCATAAGTTATATGTTGTTTTAAATTGCCAGTATCAATCAATGGGTTTGCTGAGCCTTTTTCTGTAGAAGTAATATCATTATTTGGCTCCCATTCTCCCCAACCACCTGTTTCAAATGCTTCCATTATTTGTTCAACGGCTGAGGCACCAAATAATATTGCAATACTTTCTGAATCACCTGTTTTTTCAATATAGTCTAAGATGTTTTCAGCTTCGCCAAGTTTTGTTTGAAATTTTCTTCTTAAATCCTGTCTTCTCTCAAGTGGCATTTGTAAAAATGACCTACTTGGAATTATAATATGCGTTGTTGATTTTTTAAGATTTATTCCAAATTTATGAAAGAAAAAACCTCTCATATTATCTGTTACTGGTATTTGGCAACCAAATTCATGTATCGCACCAAGTCCAGCTAAATCTAGATTGTCTGAAATAGAATCGGAACCACCTTTTTCTGCTAATAATCCAACTTTTATTTTATGGTTTTTAGTTATTGCTTCAACTATATTTTGAATATTGCCATATTTTACTTTTGCATTAATCTGCATTAATAGAACCTTTTACTATAAAGAAGTTGCCAACCAAATATGGTCTAATTAGTGTAGCATATTTTATACCATAACCAGTTGTTGCGTAAGGTGCTAATCCAGCATTATTAAGAATCCAATTTGGTATTGTATAACTTTCACTAACAGAACCTACACTTCTTGATGTGGCTATTCCAATTATTCCGCTTCCTAAAGCATTATTAAAATCAACAGTGAGATAATGCGCTACTAAATACATAAAAACTAGTTTTGCTGTAGTCTCACTTGGGAACAAACCCTCGTTGAAATTGACATTAGCCTCTGCCATAGCATTTAATATATCTGAATCTTGGGTATAATTTAATACAGTATCATTATATAAATCCCAATCACTTGTAGTTGTTGGAAGCTCAGTTGTAGATTGTTTTTTGCATTTATAAAACAATCCTTCATAATATACAATATCATCTTTAAAATAAGTTCCACTAGTATACACTGGTAAGTATTCTGGTGTAAATCTTGGAAACTGTATCTTAAACTCTTGTGCGGTTATAATCATATTAGCCTGTTTACTTTATTACAAAAATAGTGTATAATAATTATATCACTACATAAATTCTCTTCAAGTCTATTGAGTGTTATATGAAACACTCTTTTTTATTGTTATTTCTTAGACTTAGAAGATTTAGTAGTGGTTGTTTTTGCAGCTTTTTCTAATTCAGCCTTTAATTTTTCATTTTCTTTTTCTATTTCTTTTAATTTACTTATATCAGCATATTCTTCTATACCAGGTTGATTCAAAAGAATTTTTAAAAGTTTTTGGTCAACCATTTCTATTACTTCTCCAGGATTAATAAATTTATCGTTAAACATAATTTTATAAACATTGTTATTTATTATTTTCATATTTTAATTCCTTTCTTTTGAAAACAGTAGGGGAATTAAATCCCCTACCGCTTATTTTGTCCGATTTATCACTATTGAACATCTGCATAAAGCATTGAATCAACTCTCTTAAGATATGGAGTACAGAATTGAGCTTCAGCATCGGATATAACATCAAGTGCGCCTTGAGGGAATAACGGATGTGGAGTATATGGTTTCGGTAATTCCATAACTAAGTTATCTTCGTTTGTATTATAGAATACATAACGACCCTTATTAGCATTTCCACCAGCCGTTGCACCCATGTTATAAGTTGTGTGAACAATCTTAAAGTCTGTACCAACAATACCTTGGAATGCTCTTTCAAGAATAGTCTTACGAGTTTCTCCGAAAGAACCATAAGGTTGTTGCAATGCTAAGAATGCTGCTTGAGGAACTAACATTCTATTGAACATCATTGTGCCATTGCAGTTTGCTGCATAAGCTGCTGGAGCTGTTGCCAAGAAAGTTTGGAATTGAGCATCAGTCATTGCATTAAGTTCTGCTGTCATCAAAGTTGTGTTAACTGTTACATTTGGTTGATTTAATAAACCATATGATTTGCCATCACCTAAGCCTTTGAATGTTGCTTCCTGTAAGCCTAAATCATATACTTTCTTTCTTGATTTTTCATTTTCTTCAATTAATGAGAAAGTTTCAGCATTTTTTGAAGCAATAGCAATAGCTTCCTGACCAAGAGTATATTTCATTCTCCAATAATTAACAGGAATTGTTAATGAACCAATCTGGATATTAGAGTTTGCATCTGCATTAATACCAGAAGCAGTAGGATTAATAATACCTGCTTTAAATGGAGAACCTACATATGCACTTGCATATTGGAATAATTGCAATGAATTTGCACCTCTACCAACTTCAATTTTAACGAAGTCAGAGAGTTTCTGGCCCATCAATTCATAATATAAAGTATTAACTACACCAGCAACGATTTGAGTTGTTGTAGTAATAACTTGTTCAATACCAGGAGTTGAGCCGATACCTGAGTTTTGAACTCTCATACGCATTTGATTTGCGTATTGTTCTTGAGTTAAAAGTCCTATTTTATCTGCCATAATTTAATCTCCTATGATGCAACGCCAAAGTTGAAGTTAAGTTGAACCTTAACAAAATCACCTTTAGCTGCTGCTTTTGTAAGTGCTACACCAACATAAGCATATGTTGAAGTTGTAGTATCATCGACCGTCCAATCAGTAGTAAATTGAAGTTTATCTCCAACATCAACTGCTGATTCTGCTACGCACCATACTTCGTCGCCAGTTTTGGCAATTTTAAATCTTTCACCAACTTTATAAACTGGTTTAAGTGCATCATAAACTACCATACCATAAGGAACATCTGTAACTGCACAAACAGCAGCCACAGGATGGTCTGTGTTAGTAGATGAAGCATAAAGTTTTACAAAAGCGCCAGCTGGAAGAGTATCTGTAGCTGTACTTGAGTAAAACTCTACATTGTGTTCGCTAGGAACATTCGGTAACAAAGCATATTGTCCTTTTTTAGGAGTAATGCTTGTTCCCGTAAGATTGAATGCTTGTGACATCTTTTTTACTCCTTTTCTATTAGTACTTTTCACCTAAAGCAAATCTATCTGCCTTAGAAATATAATCTGATTCAATTTTTGATTTTCCACCCATGATGATTTCTTTGACATCTTTCATAGAGTTTTTACATTTATTCTTTACTTCTTCTTTGCCAACTTCATCATCTTCGTCTTTTTCGTCGTCTTCGTCTTCAACTTTGTCTTTTTTGTCTTCTTTTTCTTCTTCGTTTTTGCATTTATTTGCAATTTTCTTTTCTTCTTCAAATTTTTCTTCTTTTTCTTCTTCATCAGCATTTTTAGCTTTATTATCAGCTTTGTCATCTTCAGAAGGTTCATAAGAAGCTTCTTCCATTTTCTTCATAATTGTTTTGATGATTTCATCATCAACTTTACCTTTAAGGATTCCGCCAACTTCATCAATAAGTTTGCGTTTGTCTTCATTTTTTACATCTTCTTTTTTGTCTTCATCATCGGCATTTTTAATTACGCCTTTAATAAAAGATTCTAATTCATTTAATACTGACATAGTCATCTCCTTTACTGTTGTACTATTGTTTGCATATTTTTTATTTAATTTGTCTTTTTTTGTAAATCGCCTTATTATTTCATCGTAATCTATATCTTCTTTTTTCTTTCCAGGTTCAGGATTTTGTTCTTTTCTTCGCGGAGGATTATATATTGGATTAGAAGGTTGAGTAGGTTCGATTTTTTTGAGTTCATCTATATAATATCTATCTGTTCTTGCCGGCATATTTCCCTTTTCTGGAAATTCAACCTCTACAACATCTTCACTTATTTGCTTAGTTATCTTGCCAGTTCTTTTATTTGGACCATCATTAGATTTAAGATAAACCTCATCTCCTTTAGTTATTTTAATTTCTTTCTTTTCAGATGATTTATTTCCTTGTTTTTCAATAAAGTCTTTTATAGCCTCTTCTTTAGATTGGCCTTTTTTAACAGGAATATGGTTGCCATGAGCTGTTATCCATTCGACATCATCATCTTTTTCTTTAGCATTCATAACTATATTTGCTCTTTCATATCTTGGATTTGGTACCAACGCCAAGTGAAGAAATTCACCACCAGTAAATTCCATATTTATTTTCTTGCCATTGTGTGTTTTCTCAAGTTTATCGCTATCAAAATCATAAGTACAAGATACTGACCATTCTTGGTTTTTAATTAAATCAATAGCTTGTTTGTCCCAAATAATACCGTCACAATAATACCAGCCATCAAACTCATTAAACCAAACATTAGATATAACACCAACACGTTCTTTATCGACGTTTTCATCATCAATGTCTTTGTGTTGAATAATAACGGGACAACCTACCATTGTGTTGATAAACCCATCTAGCGTTTCTTTGGTAATCAAAACATCACCAAATTCTTCATAATGAGCTACACCTGGTTCGATAAATCTTGAAACAAACTTTCTACCTTTACCTTTTGCCTCAACAGAAATATCTTCGCCAAGTTCCATTTTATTATTAACCGTTAATGTTTGTTTTTCAATATTTTTAAGCATTAGCCATATACCTTATATTCTTCTGTCAAACTTTTTTCAAAACTATATACTTTAATACCTTTTCCTTTAAGATAAAATATAAGTTCTCTTACATTTTCTTTTTGTTTTTTTCTTATTTCGTCTTCTGAGTAAAAACCGCAACCATATAATGAAATTTCAGTAAAACCCTCTTTTAATGCATACATCATCATATAAGCAAAAGAACTATTTATATAATTGCCACCTAATTGTTCTTTGCACCATTCTATGAATTTTTCATCTCTTAAAATAAGCTTATCTTGTGGTATTTCAGGATATTGCTGAGGATTTCTGTGAATATCAAACCACTTTGTATATCGTGGTAGGATGTCAAAATCTGTATGTTTATTACAACCCCATATTTCCCAATCTTTTTCCCAAAATGGAGCATATAATTTACTTTGTAATTTTCCTAATATTGCTACTTTCATTTAAGAAGATTTTTCAATTTAGTTATTAAACTGTTTTGTACTTTATATAATTTTTTTCGATTTTCCCAAAATTCTTTAGATGCAATAGGAGATAATGTGCAACGACAGTTATACGTTTCTCCTGGCAATCCAGTTTGTCCTGTTCTTTCATCAATTATTGGTGGATTATCAAATCGAAATATTTTACCATTTAACTGTTTATGCAAAGGCCTCTCTCGCCCATCGATGTTTGTGTGCCATCGAAAAAAAACGAAACCTTCTTCCTTATATTTGGCTTGCAAATAAGAAGTTGTTGCAATTGCGGTTTCATTCTTCGCTAAAAACATAGCATGACGTTGAGAGATACCAAATTCTTTCATAATATATTCTGCAACATCTTGCCGAGAACGTCCCTCTACGGCCATCTGACCAACCATAGAGCGCATTCTTGTTATATTTTCACCAGTCCAATTTTTAATCCAAAAATTAAGATTTTCTGTGTATCGTTTTGCAATTTCGTTTGCTCTGAAATCTGTTAACTTTGGAGATATAAGTTCGATTTTATGTTGCTCAGCATTTTTGTATAATCTTTCTTGTAGATTCATCATTATTTTATCTACAATGCTATCAAAGATTATATTTTTTTCTTTTTTGTTTAATTCTCCTAATTGAAAATCTAAAAAAGCCTGAAGTGCTAATACCTTTCCAGCAATTTTAGCCTTCATCATATCAATTGCTCCAAGTATTTCTGTTGGAACTTTATATTTATCAATTAAATATGCTTTGCGATATTTAGAATATTTCGCGCCAAGCTTTTCAAGCTCTTTACTAATTTTATTACTAAATCTTCCTGTTTTAGAATAAAATGCTCCATCTTGATAATATATAGAACCTGTCTCTAATGCTGCTATGATTGTATTAGAATCATTTATAACAGTGTTTTCTTCTAATATTACAAGACATTCTTTGAATATATTTGCCCATAACCAAACAACTATTTTGTTGGCAATTATCTGTTCATATTGTTTTTTATAAGGTATAGGCTTTAATTCCATTTTAACTTTCCAAGAGCTTTTTGCCATAAACTATTATTTACTGTTATATCTTCCTGCTTCATTAATTCATTGTCTATGTCTTCAAAAGAGTCGTCAATTTCATTTAATTCTTCTTCTGAAAAAGCAATAATTTCTTCTTGATTAAGTTTTTCTGCTACCTGTTTAGGTGTCATTACTCTTGCTTGAAGCAATTGCATATATGAACTAATTTTGCTTGAATCAATCTCTTGTTTTTCTTTTTCGGTCATTACACGAAGTGGTTTCCAATTAATGGTTAAATCATCAACTTTGCGACTAAATAATTGATAACATCTAATATTTGCTATCCATTTAACTATTGGTTGAACTGGAACTCTTAGTTCAGACATTATCATAGCATTATAATTTTCTAAATCATCTTCGCCAGAACTAAAACCACTAGCACCACGGCCAAATACTTTTGAATAAGGTATTCTTAAACTTGAACAAATAAGTAAGAATATTTTTTCAAGCATTTCATTTAAACCAGCAAAAGTCATGGTTTTTTGGACATAGTCATCTTGGGAATCCATAACGCCCATATTTTTATAACTTTTTTGTAAAGCGAATAACTCGGCTCTTCTTTTTACAAGTCTTTCGCCTTCAGCGCTTCCTAATAAACTTGCCATATCAAATATCTTCAAAATATCGATTTTAGCTTCGTCTAAAAGTTCTAGAATTACTGAATTTGCTTTAATATATTGATTTAATTGAGGAATTATTGATTCAAATATACTAGCGCCCCAACCTTGCAATTGATTTCTAATATAATAAGGTTGAACTTCACCAGAGAAAGTTTTTACTCTTGAGGCATCAAATATAACATTGTTACCTTTTTCGCCCATCATATTATCTTGTAATAAAAATTGCTCTGCTAAATATAAGCTTGTAGCTAGAGGATAGCATTGCCATCTGTCACATGCTAAAAACTCAACTGGTTTTTTGTATATTGTTTCAGGGTTAAATGGAGTATCAGCTTTTTGATTAGTATTGCAAAGAATTATTCCACCGCCATACAATCTACCCCAACGTAAACATTGTTTTATTATTTCAATATCTTTTTCTTCAATAATCTCTTGCAGTTCTTTTAATTCGTCTGAGTTTAATGTTGCGCTATCTAATTCAAATCCACCATCGCGGAAACAATCAGAAACAGGTAAATCTACCGCTAATTTAGCAAACCCATTAGATTTATATGTATTTGCTAACGGAACAAAATTTAATGACAAAAGATTGTTTGTGGCATTGTTTATAATAATGTCTTGAGTCATTTGACCTTCAAGCTCATTTAAACCCATTGCACTTGCAAATCCATTTTCTACTTGTTGTCTATTTTCTTCTGTCATTATTATCTTTCTTTTTGTTTAAATTAAATTCAGAATCGAAATAATCTTGTTTAACTTCTATTTGATATATTTGCCCCTCATATTGAGATTCTTGGCAAATTTCTTCTTTTGAAAATATTGTATGCCCGAATAGTTTATAATTTGTTATTTTGTTCCAAAAAGTATTATCCATAGTTTTATATGCAAACAATAAATTAAATGCAGCCTCGTGCATTCTAGTGTTAGTCAAGTACACTCAAAATAGATACTTTCTTTTGTATATATGGATTTAACGCATATCTTATAGCATCTATATAATGATTGTCTTTATCTAACACTATTGGTAAAATTTCACCAGTATTTCTATCCGTTTTATAAGAATAAAATTGAAATTCTTTATAAGTATGTTGGCATCTTGGATGAATATAAATTCTTCTAAAACTTCTTATATATTCAATACCATCTTCTACTGAACCTTGCCATTTTGGACAAGCTTTAATATTAAATCCTTGTCTTGCTACATAAGATATAGTTTCTGGTCTAGCACTATCTGCTCTTATTTCCCATTGTCTATCATATGGAACTTTTTTAAAAAGGATGGGGATTTCTTCAAACTCAACCCCCACTCCTCCCGATTCGTAGTCGATATATAAACAGTGGTCTTTAATAAAACATCTAACCAGTGTTGTTGGGTCATTTGCGAAACCCCAGTCTGAACCATAATAAAATATTACACCATCTGGAGTTTCAAATTCTTTTGATTCAAACTTATCATGGAATACTTGAGCCTCAGTATTTATTACCGTTTTGCCAAGCCAAATATGTTCGTATTTGCCATAATCAACTTGTTTACAATATTCCATTTCTCTTCTTAATGTTTCAGGAAAAAATGGATTGTCTGTATAATTAACTAAAACACTTATGCAATCATCGCGTTTAGTTGCTACAAAGTTTTGGTATGTTGCATCCTCTTCTCTATCAGGATTAAAACTAATCCAAATCTCTGAATCTTCCGCTCTTATTGTAGGTATAAGAACATCCCAACTTTCTTTGGTTACTGATTGAGCTTCTTCTACCCAGCAATAATTTATGCCTTCGATTGATTTAATTTCATTGATGTTGTTCTGAATACCTTTAAAATAGAACTCGGAACCATTATCACATTTAATTACATTTTGGGTGATTTCGAATCTATCTTCTAAACCTAGGCGGTTTATTGTGTCACTTAATAATTTATGTACTGATTGAGCTATTGATGTTTGTAATTGTCTTGTACAAAGTATTCTGCATTTATTTTCAAGAGCTTTGGCAATTAAACAAGCTCCTATTGACCAAGATTTACTTGAACCTCTACCACCATACGCTACTTTATATCGCTTTTTAGTGGTAAGTAAAAATAAAAGTTTTTCAGGAATTTCAAGATTTATTTCCATCTTCAATTCCCTTTACTGGAATTACATTAATTACTGTATTTGATACACCAATATCTCCAGATATTTTTATATCTTGCCGTTCAGATGGTTTTATAATTTCAACCAATTTCACAAGGTCTTTTGTTCGGCCATATTCAATACATTGATGAATTGCCATGTTAACAACTTCTTGTAATCCACCTTGCTCTTCGATAAGTTTATATAAATCATCGCACATTGTAAAGCGGTTGTGAATTTCTTCTTTTATTATTTCTCGCTCTATTTTATTTCTTTTCCTTGCTTCAACACTTGCTTTCTGAGCTCTTATCGCTAAATTAACGTCATCTTTAAAAGTAACGCGTTTTTCTAAATTCTTTAATCTTTGTTCTTCAAATGTGAGCTTTTCTTCTTTCATATTTAACTTATTTGTAAATTTATTAATCCTTTACTATTTTTTAGATTTTCTGCTATATTACCGATTAGATTTTCATCTGCTTTATCTACTTGCATTGAGTCTATATATTTTAATGTATCTTCTATTATATGATATAGTAATGTAAAGTTTTCTTTATTATCGCCAGGATTTATTACTGGAATTAATTTAATTGCCTCAAATAAATATTTTGTTCCTTGTAGTGGATATTCGTCTGAACCCAATATAGATTCTTTGCAGCTATCAATATAATTATCTATATTTTCTGCCACTCTGTCCGCTAATAAGTGCATAGAATATGCTTCATTACCTTTACAAGTATAATGTATTCCCTTAGCCGTTTCTTTGATTGCTATTAATTTTATTATTAATTCGTTCATATTCTTCTTCGCTTATTATATTATGTCCTGTGTTATGAATATATCCAATTACTTCTGTTACACCTTTAAAATCGCTTCGTAATATTCTATATCCATTTTTTAGTTTAACAGCTTTTCCATACTTCCAACCAAATGGAGCGCCATCTTTTTCTTTTATATCGTCATAAGTATAATTAATTTGATTCATTATTAAGCTTATAACGTGATTCGCTTTTTGTCCAACTTGTAAGTCGTTAAATATTTTGCCATCTTCTTTACGTTGCTCTTTTAATAAAACAACTCTTTCGCCACATTTACGACATTCACCTAAAATAGCTAATCTATGGTCAAATTTAGAATTGTCAAATAAATACCAACAATTAACTATCCTTACAGAACTTTTACAAGCTTTACAATAAATTAGATTCAGATAGCTCTCCTATCTTAGATATAACTTCCAATATCTCGCTCCCGCATTAAACATTGTGCCTATATCTACTTTTACATTATACCATATAATCTTATTTTTGTAAACAGCCTCTTTTTTCTTTTATAATTTTATCTACGTATCTCTAATTTATTTTAATATTATCCCAACCATTTGTTTTTTGTATTATTGAAATAATGTTCTCACCCCATTTATTTTGCATTTTTCTTGCCCAATAAGATTGTTTCTCTTCTCTGGTTTGCGAATCTATTCCGCCAGGATTTGTACCTATAGATGGCACGTTAAAATATAGATGGTTTAATCTAAATGTCTCAACATTGTGATTTATTATTATATCTAAACTAAAATCTCTGTCTTCAATTGTGTCTTCTTCTATTGTAACACCTTGAAGTTGCGGCATATATAAAAACCAAACAACCTCTAATCCTCTATTATATACTATTGGCTTAGGTTGGCACCAAGCAAATTGATTATATTGCATTGTTCCACAGGTTTTAAATTCTAAAAATTTGTCTAATGCACTTAAAAACGCTTTATTATCTTTAACTCTCTTTCCTTCAACAATATATCCCATTTGGGAAATATCGTCATCTATCATACAAATATATTCAAAACCCATATCTCTAGCTTCTTTTAATATATAATTCCTTGAATATGTTATTCCCATATTATTTGTTGGTAATACGATAAATTGATACTCTAAACTCATTGCTTTTTCAACCTCTTGTGGCTCAATTACTAGTATTGGACTTAAACCTATTTCTTTCAAAACATCATAAGTTTTTTCATTGTCTAATCTTCCTTTTGTTGGAATAAAAATTTTTACTTGTTCATATTTGTTCATACTTTTTCTCCTTTCTAATATATTTCTTTATAAATTTTTTTTATTTGAACATCTAATTCTTTTACTTCAATTTCATCCTCATTGATAAAATCATCGGCAAATTTACTCCATTCATATTGTCTTATTATGTTTTTCATTTCTTTTATTGCGGCTGGCGTTTTCTTTTTTAAATTATACCAATTATCAATTGTTGACTTAAAAAACCCTAAAACACTCATAATATATCCTTTCTATTTATATTTGGCGCACCATATTTTTCAACTAATTTTATAACAATATATTTCATTTTGCATTTTTCTTCAATAATACTAGCAATTTCACACAATTTACAATTACACCCTATTTTATAACAGTTTATCGCCTGCGGTGTCCATCTTTCTAATATTTTTGAATTTAATTTAAAATTTTTCATTATTTAATAACCATTGTTTCGTGTATTCTTGTAAATTATTTATTGCCTTATATTTGTTTTTTAATTCTAAAAAACTTATTAATGCTTGAATAAATTCAATTGAAAATTTATAATCCTTTGACAATCTAAATTTTGAAAATCTCCACCCAGATAACCAGCTACGCAAAGTATTTTCACTTACACCAGTTATATAACTTAACTCTTGTAATTTTATATTCATTTCAACACCTCGTTGATTTTGTCTTGTATTTCTTTAATTTCAGAATAGTCTGTCATATAATCATACTGTTGTTTAAGTTCGTCTAATATTAGATTTATTTCTTCCAATGCAGAGCGGTATTTTTCAATAATTTTACTATCTTCATTATGATTTTCAGTACATCTCGTAAACCACTGTTCATTATCTCTTTGCCTACCATTATATTCGTGTTTTAACATTTTCAATGCTTCATAGTGTTGTTTTTTTAGTTCTTTGTTTTCCTGCTCTAACTCACATATTTTCTGTGACTTTTGCTGACTTTCTTGTGTTAACGCAAAGTTGTCTTGAATAAGTTCACATTTCTCTTGATAAAGTATTTTATTTGTTTCATCTACTTGTTTACAATGTTCTCGTATTGTTTTATTCTCTTGCTTCAAGCGTTGGAGTTCATCAACTTTTCCTTTACAGCCTAATGGACACTCTTTACAAGAATTACCTTTAAATCTATATCCACAGTTTTTATACATTTCTTCTGTCATTTATTTATCTCCTCTATTAAATATTTAATTTGTTGCACATAATGTTGGTTGCAATCTAATAATGGTAAATTATTTTCTAAGACTATAAGTATTTCTTTTATTTCCTTTATTTGATTCTTTATTTTTAAATACTTGTCCTTATAAGTCGGTTTATCTTCTGTTAAATGATTACCTGTTTGACCTGATATAACAAAGTTTTCTGTCATTTTTTCAACTTCAATTTCATCTGCGTTTTGCACTTGCATTAAACTTCCAAAAGTTTCATAATGTCGTCTATCGTCATCATCCGTATATTCATAACCCCATTCATCAACCAACAATGTTGCTTTTGGGTTATCTTTTAGCCATTCTTCATCAGTATTTTTAATAACTTCAAATATATAATTAGGTCTTTCATCTTTTATCGCCTTATAAAAACCTATTTCTTTAACTTCATTCAATTTCATCTTCTTCAATTACCTCATTATCATCAAAACCAAGATAAATTCCAAAACCACATTGCAGCATATTAACTAAATTATTCAAAAATGGTTCTTTATCTTGATATACCCCCGATGCAATATGACTATTACAAGTATTTTTCATATATCTTTTTGTATCTTCTATTTCAGGTACATCAATTATTAAATTTTTAATTGTATATGTTTTACTCATTCCCTTACCTCCGATTCTAACCATTGCCCACTTAAAGTGATTTTGTTGTGTCCACTATCAACCATTAAAATACCTCTTGCCATACCTAATGTGTATGCTTCTCGTATCATTTCATATATTCTCAATGATTTTGTTCTTTTACTTAGAAAATCAATATACGGATGTGTAATATCGAATTTACTTTTTTCTGCCCATTCTTTAACTCGTTTGTAAGCTAATTCGCAATGCCTACAATTAAAATCTTCTTTATATTTACTGTGTAACATTATTCCAATATCCCTTTTACTTGCTTGTGTTCTTCTTCTGTTAGGTCTTGCCAATACAAATTAAATACTCTTGCGAGAGTTTCGGAAAAATCATCAGCGATTATTTCTTGTATAAAATATCTATGATTTGTTTTAACCATCCATTTAATTAACTCTAGTTGTTTCTCTGCGGTGAATGGTGGAT
>CAZVUP010000010.1:0-43590 GCA_964630365.1 uncultured Muribaculaceae bacterium | reverse complement strand
TACAAACAAAAAGACAAATAAGTTAAAATATAAACCTATTTGTCAACAGTCTGAAGAACTTAACTTAATTAAGTTCTTTTACATCAGCATCAGAAACAAGTTTATTAACATCTACTTTATTAATGCTTTCAAACTTTTTACTGATTTTTTCAGCTGTTATCGAAACATTTTCTACATCTTTGTTAACTGTTTGAATACTCCTAGATAATTTATCCCAACGTTCTTTATAACGTGCAAATTCAAGGCCAAGTTTATTAAGTTCATCATGAATAATTGATGTATATTTATCTCTTTCAATATTTTTAATAATCATTTCAATTACTGTAAGAGTTGATATTAAAGTAGTTGGACTAGTAATCCAAACTCGTTTTTTATATGCATAATCAATTAAATCAGGAAAATAAGCATTAACCTCTGCAAAGATTGCTTCAGCTGGTAAAAATAAAATTGCTTGATCAGTAGTTTCCCCAGGAATAATATATTTACTACTAATTGCATCAATATGTTTTTTCATATCTTGTTTAAATAGCTTTTCTTGTGCAACTCTTACTTCTTTAGAAAGCTTTTTATCAACCATCATTTGATAATGTTCTAACGGAAATTTAGAATCAATACAAATAGTTCCTAATGGTTCCGGAGCAAATAAAACAGAATCAGCAATTACTCCTGTTGATAAAGTATACTGTAATCTATAAATCTCATCATTTTTTTCACCAAAAACACTAGAAAGAATATGATATAAATTAACTTCTCCAAATATACCTCTAGTCTTTTTATCGGTTAAAATACTCTGTAAACCTACTATATCAGTTGATAAGTTTTCAATTTTCTTTTGCGCTTCATCTATTTTTGATAGTCTCTCAATTACATTCATAAATGTCTTATTAGTCTTTTCAAAATTTTGATCAAGTCTCTCATTAACTTTTTCATTTATTGCTAATAATCTCTTTTCAACTTGTTCATTAAGTTTATTAAAATCGGAATTTAAATTTCTATTTAAATCATTCTTAAAGTCTCCCATTTCCTTCATCATACTAACTTCTAACTTCCCAAGCCTTTCTGTGATATGGGCCTCATTTATATTTTTCAATAAAGAAATAATTGCTAAAACAATTAATATAACTAACAATACAATAATAACAATATCTACAACTTCCATAATCCACCTCTACTCAATATTCATTTTTTTACTAACAACTTTAGAAATAATATATGACGTAACTAATGCTACAACGATATATATTAATGATTTAATATCTGTAAAACTCTCTAAAATACTTTTACCAATATAGCCCCAAAAAACTATTATGAAAACTTTTCCAATTAACAAAGAAACAATAAATTTTTCTCGTGAAACACCAGAAAGTCCACATAAAATATTAATTAAAAATGAAGGCGTAAAAGGTAATGTAATTAAGAAAACTAATTTCACTAATTTTATATTTTTGAATTTTTCCATTGCCAAAAAAATTTTATTAGCTGTTTTCTTTCTTACCCATTTGTGAATAAAATTTTCATTTAAATAAGATACAATTAAATAACACAAAAAGCTCCCCAAACAAGTAGCAATCCAAGATATTAATACACCTACAAAAACTCCAAATGCATTAACATTCAACATAACAAAAGCACTAAGCGGCAATGCTGGAATAAAGCATTCTAATAAGACTAATAAAAAACCAACTACTATTCCACCACTAGCTATTAAATCTATACTGTATTCAACTAAGTATGTAACTAAATCCAACCTATCACCTTCTTAATAAATTATATTATAATTTTATTTTCTTAACAAGTAATTATTATAACCACCACTAATACTAACAGTATCATAGCCATATTTATTAAGCCTCATAGAAACAATCTTACTTGTATTTCCATAATCACAATATAAGAAATACTTTTTATTTCTATCTAAATATTTTTGATGATTATTTAATAAATCATAATAAAAAATATTCATTGCTCCTTTTATATGTCCTAAATTATATTTCGAACTATCTCTAATATCAATTATATTAGAATTTTTCTCATTTAATAAATCTTTTAAAGATATTTCCAATTAAATCACCTCATATTATTAAATGAAAAAAAAGAATCTATTATCATAATAGATTCCTATCTAACTAAATATGGATCTTCTTCTGTACCAGAACCAGATTTATATAAAACATTACTATTCAAGTAAATAACTGGTCTAACTATACATGCTGCACTAGCATCTTCTAGTTTAACAATTCCATTACTTCCAACTTTATATACTGTTGAAGTATCATCCTTATTAGCTGTTGCCAACCACCACTCATAGCGTCTTGATAAATAATTATAATTTTTACAAGATTTAGTAGCAGCTGACTTACAATTAGGATCAATACTAGCCATTAAATAATCAGAAAGTGTTAGTAATCCCATTTTTTGACCATCTAGTTTTTCTACACATTCTTCTGAATTATCACGAGACTCACTATTAGCAGATCTCTTAGAAATACATAAACTATATGGAATTATTTTTGTTTTATCACTATCTGATAAAAGATTTTCTCCATTGGATTCATTAGGATTTGTATAGATCTTATCTAAAAATTCTTTAACCCTACTAGCACTATATTGGTTAATACCAGAGTCATATAATCTATCTTGATTATATCTATTATCCCAAGTATTAGCATATAAAGAACTTTCTTCACTAATTAAAACAACATTATTATCAGAAGTAACTTTAACAATTCTCCATAATCCATTATCAAGCTGAACATAATTATTAACAATTTCACCACGGAAAATAAATTCACTTTTAACAGAATAAAGACCATAACCTGTAGTAACAATATCTTCATCATCAGTTATTTTCTTATATAGTTCAAGTGTTGAATAAGTATCACCACAATTCAAGTATGGAGTATATAAATAATCACCATCAGTATTCGCAACTTGTACTGATCCGGTACATACTCCACCATCTTTTGTTTTATATGTAGATAAATCTTGCATTTTTCCAGCCGCTACCAAATTGCTAGAATCAATTTCAACAACATCTCCATTACCTTCAGGCAAACTATCTGGATAATCAACAAAGTACTCTTTAGCAGCATCTGTTAAAATTTGCTCTAATTCTTTATACTCATATGTCTTTTTAGATGTTAAAGAAAATAAATATAAAATTAGTAATAGAACAATGATAATACCACCAATAATAAGCATAAATCTTATCATTTTTTTCTTAATATCATCATCTGATTTTTTTACACTAACTTCAACTTCTTCATCTTCATCAACTTCAATTTCGACTTTATCTTTTTTATCGGGCTTTTTAACTATATTAAAATTTGGACTCATAATATCACCTTCCTAATTGTCAAAAAAATCATCAAAAAAGTCATCATCGTCATCATCATCCTCTAAGTTAATTGCTGGTTTATCAGCAACAACTGGTGCTTTAACTTCAGGCTTTTTATCTTCAACAAGGACCTCTTCAATAGTATTAACTTTCTTCTCTTCTTTTTCAACTTCTGCCTTTTTAGCAGCCTCAACCTTTTTCTGTTCTTGTTCTTCTTTTTCTTTTGCTTCTAATTCTGCAATCTTAGCATCAATCTTTTTAACTAAATCATCTATATCAAAATCAAAGTCATTATCAGCCTTCTTAGTATCAGTTGAACCAAAATCAGTTATTGGTTTAGAAGCTACGCTTGGATTAGACTCAAGATTCTTTTCATCATTCGCAAGTGATTTTTTAAATGTCTCAAAATCTGGTATTCCATCAAATGGTGAATTTAGAGAATTATCAACTGTCTTACTAGGTTTAGAAATAGTATCTTCACTTCTTCTTAAGAAATCAGGAATTGTTGGTTCTGACATTTTTTCTTCCCTTCTTCTACTAGGTATATCTAAACCAGAAGGAATTCCCGGCATCATTCCAGAATTCACACCACCAAATGGAGGTGCCATCTTTGAATCTCCACCATCATCAGCCGAATTCATCATTTCTAATAATTTCTTTTTCTTTTGAGATTTTACAAATTCCTTAATATCAAAGGTATGAACAGGAACTTTCTTTCTAACAGGATATTTTGCTGGAGGATATGTTTTTCCCCAATTAAGTTTGAAGAAAGGTGTAAATTTTGTCTTAAATGGCTGTTTTCTCAACCTCAAAATAATAACTTCAAACTGTTGCATACGCTGCAAATCTGAAACTGTAACTAACGGTGTTGATGATGTTTTTTCCTCTTGCTTAGATTTTACTTCACCACACATCTTAGATATTTCTTCCAAAGCCTTTAACTCGGTAGTAATCAAATAAATAATATTACCACAGTTACCACGAATAGTTTCAGCCTCTTCTTTACCATATACATCATCTAATTGAGCAAAGTTTTGAATAATCATCGTAAATCTAATTGCTCTAGAACGTGCAGCAGTAATCATTGTTGTTACATCTTTTAAAGGTGGCATGTTAGCAAACTCATCAAGTATAAAATTAGTTCTAACAGGAAGCTTACCACCATGTCTTTGCGCAGTAGATATTAAAGTTTCATATATCTGCTTCAATAAAATTGTAACAAGAGAGTGATAAGTTTTTTTCTCATCTTGAATTACAATAAATACTGCTGTAGGTTTTTCACCTATAGTTTCCAAATCAATATCACTATGTGATAACATTTCAGATAAATTTTCACGAGATGCGAATAATTTAACTTTTTGCTTAAATACAGATAAGATACTACCTTTTGTTTCGTTTGGAGCCATAATAGTACTAGAAGCATTAATAGCAGCAGCACTAGCCGGATCCTTAGCTGCAAAATACTCTTTAATATAAGTAGATCCTCCAAATTTTTCTTCACCAACAGTAGTAGCTAAAGAAATACTATTAATATTTATCTCATCTTCCTTAGCATCTTCAAATAAACCTAATGCAACTCCTGAAAAGTAGTCAGCTGATGTTTTTTCCCAGAATGGATCAGCATTCTTATTAGAGTCATCATAAAGAATATTAAGTGCTAAGTCATCTAAAAGCTCAATTGCTTTATCTTGATTACCACTCTTATACATTTGATAAGGTAATGACATAGGGTTCCAAGCATTACCATTTTGTGGATCACGGAAATTCAAAAGTAATATTTGATAGCCTCGCGCGCGCAACATATTACTTGTTTTTTCATAAATTTCACCCTTAGGGTCAGTAATAATCATTGATTCTCTTGCTTTAGCTAAACTATAAACAAGTGGTAAAACGACAGTCTGAGTTTTACCAGAACCAGTAGCACCAATTACCAATGAATGATATTCACTATTATCAACCCACATTTCCTCTTGATTAAGAATTAGTGGAACACCGGCTTCTTTACAATTCTTTGCTGTAATAGGAACTCTTGTTAATTCTTCTTTAATTTCTGATGTTTTGGCCCAACGAGAATATCCTTTACTTTTCTTATCAATTGTTAATCCAAAACCTTCTTCACGATCAAAAAACATTGAACTAACACTAGCAAATAATCCTAACAATGCAACTAAATAAAAAATAATTGTTGACCATATAAATCTAGGAGAAAATGCCGGAAAAGGATTTAATCCTGTAAAGTGTCCATCAGCTGCAAAAGTACCAACATTAGCAACAGCTATTGCAACTATATAAAGTAAAAATATAGCAAATAATACAAAAATCAAAAAATCTTCAGGATCAGCCCTAAAATTAAATTTCATACCACTACTTCCCTTCCTTCTATATTATAACTTAACTTTTTAAAACTGTCATTAAATATTAATTAGAAATAACAATTTTAAAATTATCATCAACATACTTATAAAGCATATCAGTCTCAGTAGAAGTACTATACTGAGCACAACTAATTACAAATTCATAAACACCATCATTATCAGCATCAAGAATAGTTTTCAAAAATGGTTTACAACCATTAAGCGAATTATTTGTACTTATATCATTATATAAATAATATACATAATCATCTTTAATCATAAAAACAATAGAAAATATTTTATTAGGATTAAAATCTATCGCAAATGCATTACTAATTAAATATAATTCTTCTTCTTGACCATCATTATCAAAATCAACAGAAACCTTATAGTTAGAAGTAAACTGACTATCAATATCTAAACCATTTTCCTCTAATACATAATCAACATATTTTGTATCAATTATCTCTTGTTCTTCAAACTTTAATATATCTATATCATAGTTAGCTTGGTATGCTACCAAATCACCCTCATAATTAATGGCATTTTTCTTTTTATCAAAAAGATACCATTTATCATCATACCATAAATTATAATTTCCTAACTTTTCATTATTATCAAAAACTGTAAATTCTTGCCAGTTAAACTGTTGAAATTGTCCTTTAGAGCTAATATTTTTCCAACGCTGTTTATTATAAGTCCAAACAGTATTATTACCAATAATTAATGTTGTACCTTGCTTATTCTTTTTTATGTTATCAACACCTAAAGCCAAGAACATCACTACACCAAAAATTATTATAAAACCTAGTATTACAATATATGTTTTTTTACTTTGCATAATATCCTCCTATCCGGCATTAAAGACAACAAAACGCGAAGTGTTTGCCCAATTATATTGTGACCACATATCAGTTGCAGCACTACCAGGATCCATCATCGTAATTGACTCACCATTTACAGAATCAATTGCAACCCAGTGTTGACCAGTATTTCCCTTTACTTCAGCAACAACATATGTATTAGGTTGACTTGTAAGTTCTTTAAGTTTTGCAAGCTTCTGTTGTTTTGACCATCCAGCAACACTTATATCATTACTATAAGTAAAATTAGGTGCAATATTGGAAACAGATGCCCAAACAAAGTTACCTCCTTGGAATCCACCATGACTATTCAAATATGTAACAAATGTACCTGGATTTAGAGTATCAACATTGACAGGAACTCCACTCTTCGCAACTAACATTGCAATTGATGTTGCCAAACAACCTATTTGATGAATTGTTTTTCCACTAGTACCTAGATATACAGTATCTGCCCATTCACCTTCATATTGCTTCCAACTAGCATAATCACCAGTAGGTTTACAATTACCACCAGAACCATTATTACAACTACCTTTTTCCAGACGACTAGCTCCATAAGCACGACTACCTTGATTATAAACTTGCATAAGTATTTGCTTATAGTCTAAGCCTTGACGTGCCAAACTAATCATTTTATTTTGTTCTGTACTAACATATCCAGCGTATATAACATACCCCTGATCATTTACAAGCATTTCACCCATAGTCTCATTAGCATATGTTCTAAGTGGTGAATCTGCTGGCATAGGCCCACGAGAAAAAGAATTTCCAACTTTATGATCTAAACCACTATAGATTTGTGACCATTGCCCATCACCTGGAGATGAGCAACCTTTATCAGGATCACAATAAACTTGATCTTGCGTACAAGACGCAACCTGAATAACCCATTTTCCATCACTTTCTTGTTGTAGTGTTCTCCATCCTCCCATATCAACATGACGCGCCAAAATATAACTTCTAGCTGCAACCATCTGAGCTTTGATTGCTTCAGGTGGAGAATCAGGACCTATTTCTTGATAAGCAACACCTAAAATATATTTTTCGAAAGGAACCAATTCCTCACCAGGAAGAGGTTGACCAAAAGTACCACCATAATTATGACCATTACCACTACCACATTGCATTAGTCGTACATACAAATCAGTGATTTGCATACTCTTACTTACATTTCCTTTACCCTTAATATAAAAACCTTTTATATCATAAGTACAACTACCAACTGAAGTACAACCACCTGAAACAGAGTGTCCAATTAAGTCATAATAATTTTCAATATATTCAAAAACTTCATCAGCCATTTGTTCTCTCAAATCTTTTGAAGAAAGAGGCATATAACTTCTGAAAACATTATTTATCAAATTTTCTTTAAAAGTATCATCACTATAAGTATTTTCATTAAACATAGCATCAGCTATATCAGAGATTTTACCCTCAGTCATGTCTTCATATTCAACACTATTTTTATGTGAATGAATCACATGATAAACCGCCACTATTTTAAGTGGATCAACAGACTTACCATTAGCTTGATAACGCATTTTAACAGAGTTAACTCGGTCATAAAAAGCTTGCTGCTTTTCAGAAACTCTTCCATATACTAATCCACCAGTATCATCACCATTTACAGAATTAAAACCAAATGCATCATCATATTCACCTAAAATACCAGCAACAGAAAATGTTAAAACAAGAACAATTAACAACACGATAAAAACTGGAAGTAAAGCAAAAAGTGCTACTCTAGCAACAATAGGCATTCTTACATTTCCAAATAAACCACTTTTTTCGCTTTCTTTAGCTTTTTCCTCATCATCCCAGTCATCAACCATAGATCTACGTCTAGTACGTTTATCTTGTTCTTGATCAGAATTTTCACCGTTTGTTTTTTTCTTTTGGGAAGAATTTTCCGAAGCATCAGAAGAAGGAAGAGAACCTTGTTGTTCTCCTCCTGGATTAACATTATTTTGGGGCGCTTGTCCTCCAGTCGGAGGCATAGAGTTTTTCCTAGCAGCAATACGTCCCATCATATCGCTTGCACCGCTCTCATTTAATCTATTCGATGCATTTTGCAAGTGCCTTCCACCAGGTGCAACTCTGTTAGCTGCACTTAATGCTTTGCCTAAAGCTTCTGAACTTTTACCACCAGTAACTTTATCTGCAGCTTTAACACCAGCACCAATTCCTGCTGCTACAGGATGACCTGAAGCAATAGCAACATCAGCAGCATTACGAACATTATTGGTATTATTCTGATTATTTCTCTGCTTTTCTTCTTCTGTCATTGCTGCCACCGATATCACCACCTAACTACTTATTTATCTAAAATCCTCCACCATCTCCAAAGGAATCTAATTCCTCAGGAGTAACTGCAATATTAATTCTCATACGACGACTACCACAAACGAATAACGCTTCACCTTGAGAATATCGCTTTATACTTTCCTTTTCACTTTCATTCAAATCTATCAATAATGATAAATCTTCAACAGCTTGTTTCTTAAGCCCCATAACTAAATAATATGAAGAGTTATCAAAAATAGCTTTACCTTGAGTAATAACTGCTGGATCAGAAAAGTCACTTGGCTGCTGAGTAATAATTATTGTACCAGTATTATATTTACGAGCTCGACGTTGAACTTGTGCTAAAAAGTCTGCTCCTAAAGCATTATTATCGCCAAGTAAAACATGCGCTTCATCAACCATTAAAACAGTATCTTTATTAAAATCCAAACATAATCCCCAAGCATATTTTAAAACATTGAAAAATAATGCATTTTTAACTGTGGAATCACTATTCATAAGTTCTTTAATATTAAATACCATAAAGTCACTACCACGACGAATTGTCGTATGACCATCAAAATAGAAACGTAATTCTCTAACAATTGGACGAACCTTAAGTTCTAGTCTCTCCATTATATCTCGTTCTTTTGTCTGATCAGTCATAGACATTAAACGACCCTTAATAGTAGCATAAACATCACTAAATGTTGGATAATCAGCTGAAGTATATTTAGAAAAATCAGCAGTAAAATCAATACCAAAACGTTTATATGTATCTTGAACTATTTCTGAAAACATTGTTAAAACATCTTCTTCAATTGATGGATCATAATATTTCATAAATGCCTTTAAAAATTGTAAAGTACGAGTCAAAACAGTATAACCAAGACCTTGTTTTATCTCTTCATCATCAGCATCAATTACAATTTCAAGTGGATTAATAAGCCCAAATTCTCCACCTTTAGCAATATCAACTGTATCCCCACCATAAGTTCTAGTTAATTCTCTAAATTCATCTTCAGGGTCAATTATAACAATTTGACAACCATTTCTAATATGTGTTCTTAAAAGTAATTTAGCAGCCGTACTTTTACCAGAACCAGAAGTACCAAGAATAATCATATTAGCATTATTTCTATTATTCTCTTTACGAATTTTATATAAAAATTGATTAAATAGTATTACACCACCAGAGAAATCAACACCAAGTAATGTTGAAAGACCTGGATCTTTTATACTATCGAAGATAAATGGATACATAGCAGCAATTGTAACAGATGGTATTGGTGTACCAATTCTCTGTTCAATATCTTGCGCTGGGAAAATCGGTAAAATTGATTTTAATACTTTTTCCTGTTCAAAACGTAATGATATAGCCTTTAATTCCATCGCATCAAGATATGTTTTAACATTCATCTTTTTAAGCTCTAATTCTTCTTTAGTTTCAGCAGTAATCATAATATGCATCTGAAAATCGAAAATGCGTGCCTGACTACCAGCCAACATAGAAGTAAAATATTCCAAACTTTCAGCATCTTGTCTAATTCGCTCACGAACAGTCTGGTCTCTTTCATTCTGATATCTCTCTTTTAAATCTGCAACTTGTTTATTTAACATCTTACGCATTTCTTCAAAAGGGACAGGTATATGTTTAACAACAACCTTAATACCAGACATATTAGTTAAACTTGATAAATACCCTGGTGAAATATACTTAGGATAAGATACAACAGTAAGAATAGTTGCATATTTATCACTAATAAAGAAATCACTAGGGTTAAAATGTAACCCTTTAGGAGCTAATTGCCCTCTTAAACTTGTACTCATACTGGCATCACCGTTCCAAATTCTGTAGTAGTTCCCCCATTTAAGAAATTATCAAGTACCATTCTCAAATCTGAATTACTTATCATAGATGCATTTAATCCACATGTCGCTAATCCATTAATAACTTGACGTACTCTTTTTTGTAACAAATCAGCATCTTTCGATTTAAACATGATGTAATATTCTGTATCAACAACATTATTTCTAATAAATGTTTCTCCTTTTTCGATATCTTGCATAATTAATTTACGAATGGCAGGAGATGATGTTTCATTTAATAATAATTGCATTTGTGACATATAAACCGAAATATCAACTGGTCTATCTGCTACAACCAACCAAAATTCAAAATCAACTGTATTATAAAAATTACTAAGTCCTAACAATATATTATTTTGAAGTTGTGGATCAAGAATAAATATATTTCTAGGAGCAATCTTAACTCCTGATACCTTCATATTATCACGAGTAATAATCATGTTATTCTGAATAGATCTAATAGGCAACCAAGCCTCTGTAGATCCAGCACTATTTCCTTTTGCCACTTCTATAACACCAACCTTTCCATTCATATTCCCTTGGATTTACAAAGAAGAATTCATATAATTCAACAATAATATTAAGCATATTATGATAATACGGAACCGGCATTACTAAAAATGCAGTAATAAGAGCCGGGCTAACCGCAAGTATCGTTACCAAAGTACTTGATAGTGGCACAAATGCAACAAGTATTAATGTAACAAGTACACCACCACCAAATAACATCAAATCAAATGGTCTAAACATACCTAATAGTAATTGTCCCCGCTTCGTATTAGCAGGTATTAAATAATTATCATACACTTAATATCACACCCTTTTTATTTTTTATCATTAGCATTGAAATTAGCTTTTTGACGTACATAAGATTCTTGACTTTCCTCGAATATAGCAGCTCCACCAGCTTTTTTTGCCATTTTCTTTAATTGAGACACTGTTTTTGAATTAATACCACCATAAGTACCATAATCTTTTTCCTTAGTTTTAACAGCCTCATTATAAGTTTGTTTCTTTTGACGATATCCTTGATCAGCATTTTCTCCTTTTGCATCTTGCGCAGCAGCCCACATATCACCAGCAGCATAAGCTAATTCCTCTTCAATCTTAGTAGCAACAGCATCGTGTGCATTGATAGTAACTCCACCATATGAAAATTCAGCTTTCTTACCAGTACGTTGTTCTTCCGCTAAAGCTGCAGCTTTTGCCCTAGCAAACTCGTTTAACGAACCGGTAATTGTTCTATCTTTTCCATTAGCATCTTTACCTAAAGCTGAAATACCAGCTGTAGTAACCTTATAATCGGCACCATCTGTTTTTCCTTTTCCTTCTAGGTAAGAGAACAAGTCTTTACCAGATTTTTCAATTCCTTTAAGTTGAGCAATCTCACGTGTCTTAGCATCAAATGAAGTAGCACCTTGACCTTGGAAAAATTGACTCATAGCTGCTCCAGCACGTCCAAACACAGTAGACCCTGAACCACCACGTTGAATAGCTGCAGCATTTCTTTTTTGCATTGCTTCCATAACTGCTCTTCCTTCATGATCTTTAGCACTAAATCCAGCTCTGGCACCAGCAACCATACCAGCTCCTGCACCAGTAATTCCAGCAAGCAAGTGCTTTCCTCTATTAAGAAGACTATCTGCTTTTTTATTATTAGTTACATCTGCCATATAACTAGCAGTTCTAGCTGCATTAAATGCACCAAATGCACCACCTACTAATGCGCCAGCACCAACTGCTGCACCAAGACCACTGAATATTCCTTTTCCAGCATCTTCTTTTAATCCTAGAACTTGTCGAATAAATTTAGGGGCCTGTTTAGCAAAAACAAATAAACCAATCCAAACAGCAATTGATGACATAAAACCTAAAGCTCCAGAACCAGCAACAGAAATTTTATTAACAACCATATCTTGAATTATAAATAAAACAAAATAGATTATTGCAAGTCTTACAAATAAATCTAAATAGGTAGATGTTAAACTCTTTACCCATGAATTAAAAGCACTATCTTTTGAACCTTTAGGATCCATATAACTAATTATAGGAATAGGCGCAATCAAACGTAAAACTGCTAATTTTATCGCCCTGACAGCAACGTCAATTGTAAAGCTAATAAATATAAATGTAAAGATAATTGCCGCTGCTGTCGAAACAAGAGGCATCATTGTAAACATATACATTTCTTTACCAGCAAAAACACTAATAACAGTACCAGCCGATCCAAGATTATCTAATATTTTATTCTGTGAACATGTCTCATTAGCAATATCAAGTATATCACCAGCACTAGAATTATCATCCCTATATATATCTAGTGTCTCACCCATATCATCACACATTCTATTAGAAGTAATTTCAGCATCATCACCATCTTCTGCATGTTCCGTACGATCATTATACGGTATAAGATTTACCCTATAAAAGCCCCTAACAATAGTTGCTGTAAAAGACTTTGCAGAAGTACGCAAATTTTCTTCGTTATCATCAACATCAAAAGTATCTGCGTCACTTGTTCCCAGGACTAATTTACCAATTGTATTATTTGACAATAATCTATGTTGTAAAGAATATAAAGTACCAAACAATAAACCATTATTATTAATTTGTTTCTCATATTCATTCATACTAGAAGGACTTTTTGGTACATTTATTGGTACTAAAACAGTCAATAAAACTAATGCTGTAACAACTCTAGTTACAAAGTTACCAGCTCCACTCTTTTTATCAGTAAAAGATTCTGGATTAACTATTCCTTTTAAAATAATTAAAGCAAGTTGAAACAACATAAAAACACCAAGTATTAATTGAACTCGACCATAAAACTTAGCTATAACAGGGCCTTTTATAATATCAGCTGATGCTACATTAAAAAACAACTGATAAACAAGCTCTAATAAGCCATAAAAAGCATGATCAAGCCATATAAAAATACTTCTAATAGACTTATTAATTACATCTACACTATGCGTATATGATTCTGAAAACACTATATCACCCCATTTGGATTCATAATCTTATTGCAAACCACATGTTGGATCAGAAGTTAATCCAAATACACCTAAAAGGAAATTAACTATAATTGGTATAAAGAATAATAGGATTGCAAATATAAGTCTAAGTCCTAAATTCTTAAGAGCACCATTCATTGCTTTTTCATCACCACTAGCAATTACTTTAGCAAAATCTATACTACTTAAGACTACAATTAGAACTGGTCCTAATATTTTAATATAATTAAGGATTTTTTGCAATAACCAAGCGACAGAATCAGGATCTTCCGGATTACCTAAAAGTGAATTAGCACCTGAACAATCATCATCGTAATCTGTAATAACGTCATCATCATAAATAACATCATCACTCAATATATAAAAACTATCAGTTATTACTGTTTTTTGCCCTATTACCCCCAGTGCATATGATTTTGCTGGAAAAGCAAAAAATAACGATAGTACTAAAATCAACGAAATAAATACTTTTTTTTGCATAAAACCACTCCGCATATATTATATCATATTAATTATATCAGAACAAAAAAAAAATAGCAATTAGTTTGCTACTTTAAAAGTTATTATTCTTTAGCTGCATTCCAACAAGCTTGCCAACCAGTAGTATCATCTGATCCAGCTGCAACTATATTCATAACTGCACCAACTAAAACAGGTACAAAGAATACAACTGCTGCATAAATAAATCTCTTAACTAATCTAGTTGTTGCTGCTTTTACTTCTTTATCTTCACTTGAAATAACAGCCTTACCTAAATCAATTACACCAAAAATTATAAGCGCAATTGGAATAAGAATCATTAAAACCCTAATAAAAGCATAAATAACTTTTACAATTGGTAATAATCCTCCACAGGCATCGGTAGCACCCAATAAAATTAAACTTGACATAATACCCTCTCCTTCAATCAATACTATTATAATATTATTATACAGAATTTGTCAAATAAATTAACGTCTAAACAAACCAAATATTTTACCTTGACCACTTGAACTAGTATTTTTATTAAATATACCCGACTTTGTTAAAAAGTCATTAATAATAGCATTTCTTTTTCTCTCATCAAGAGGTGGCATATTATAGAATACTTTTATACCAGCTTCATTTTCAAAATCAAAAACATCATTATTTAGTAATAGACTTTTATTCAATAACACTTTTTTATTTTGTAGTTTAGTAAATATAATCTTATTTCGTCTAATTAATTTATTCAATTTTATTGTACTAGGTTCAACCAAATATAAAATATCATTACAGAAACTATCATCAGTACATCCATTTAAATCAACTAATATAAAACTAACACCCGAGTATTTACTAATAACATTTTTAATATCAGTTTGACGTGCCGAAATCATATTTTTATCATTAAAAATTTGAAAATCATTTTTATCAATTTCTACAGCAAGAACATTATCAAAACCAAAAGCAAAAACCAGCTCTTTCTTTAACATGTAAATAAAAGTTGTTGCACCAGCATGTTCTGTAACATTTCTAATTCCAACAATAGTTGGCCCCTTTGAAACTTTACTAGATGGAGTAATCGTTGCTACAGTAGCACCAGTCTCAGCTGACTTATTCATATTAGCCATTTGTCTGATTTTTTCAACATCATTCAATGTATTAGATTTTTTTAATAAATATTTAACACCATTAATATTTGTAGTGAAATTATATATTCCAAAATCTATCAGATTAGCTAAAAAATTAGGAGTACACATCTTACTACCTTCTGGTAATAAGAAAATAATCTTTTCAGGATCCAAACCTTTTGCTAATAAATCATATGTTTTGACATCTTCATTCTGTTTTAATGCCGTAACATCTAAAATCATCTTGCTATAAAAAAAGTTCTTGAACATTTCTACTATTTCAGTTGCATCATATGTTCCAACAAGATTTTTTATAATATCGACATCTAATTCAGACAAGCTACTTTGTTGATTATTAGAAATTAGTACATTCATAACTTATCCCCTCTTTATTTTACCTCATACAGTTTAGTATTTCCATCAATTGTAAATGTATCAAAATGAAAAATATTACTAATAATTGGCACATCAATATAAATTTTTGTCATTACTTTGTAATAATATTTTGGTGTATCATCAATAGAACCAGCCTTTGGTGGAACATCAAATAAATAAGCACAATACAATCCTTGTATTTTCTCGGTTTTTGAAGCTCCAGGAAGAGCAGGACAACTCCATGTACCTTGTGGTACATTATAACCAATACTATCAGCGTATTTTTCAATTTTTGTATGACAAGCCGTCTCACATTTACCATCATATTCATTATAATAGGTAATGATTTTATCCTTCATTTTAAATGCTTTAGTATAATTAACATTAAAAGCTAGATAACTTAACATTATAACTGTAAATACCACAATTATTGCAATAACAACAGTACCACCAAGTGCATCTCTCAAAATACATCACCTTTTCTTTATAAGTCTAGTATCCCCAGAAACCTGGAAAAAAGGAAGATAAAAAATATTTTTAATTATTGGAATATTGACATCAATTCTAGTAATTACCTTATATTTGTATACATTTGAACCATTATATTCTTCCTTATAACAAAATAAGTTGTCAACAGGCGGTTGATCATCATAACCGGAAGGACAACTATTATTAAAAGTACGTGCATAACCGATGCGATTGGCTTTATTCCTAATTGCGTTTAAACAATCACCATTAATACTTGAATCAAAACACCCTTTATTGCCTTCATATTTTTCGATTGTAGAAATTACATAGTTTTTAAAATTAAAAGCTTTTGTATAACTAACTGTAAGCCCTAAAACTCCAGAAACAATCATTAAAAAGACAACAACTAGCGCTAGATTTAAAATACCACCAAATGCATCTTTCATTAAAAATCACCTCTAACGAATAACTACACCACCAGAAATATTAGACCATTGAGTGTTTATAGTTGTTTGAATTTGTGGCCATAAAAGCCAGAAAAAACCAATAATCGCTGCAACGGCAATAATAGTAATAACTGTTAAGTTTAATTCACCTGTAGCTGCTTTCATCTATTTATCATCCTTTCTTTATTATTTTATAAAATAATTATATCAAATTGCATATGAACAAACAAGTAAAAAATTTCTTTTTTAGTACACCTAGAACATCATCATCATAGAAATTAATATAACAAGCATTACACCAACACCAGTTACAACAAGCATAATCATTGTTTGACTTTCCATATGATTAAGTCTTTCTTTATATTTTGTTTCTCTAGCTTTACTCTGTAAACTTGACACTGTTCTAGAAAACATCATTAATCTTTCTTGCTTTCTTTCCTGTGAACCAATACCAAGACGATATAACAATCTCATCATACGCATTGAATCCCTTACAGGATATGTATTAGAAAATTCCATATACGGATCAACACTTGCATCACCTGAATTAATTCGATCAATCATTTTTCTAAGTCCAGGTTTAAATATTTCAGGTGCATCAGCAATTGACTTACCTATAGCAACAGGAACAGTATAATGCTGAATCAAAATTTCTAAACTCTTCAAATAATAAGGCAACATAATATCTATTTCATGTAAATGTTGCTTATAATAATTTTTTAATTGCATATATGGAATTTTAAAAGCTCCAAAGGCAAATACAATAGCTAAAATCATGTTTAAGAAAAATTGTGAATTAATAATTTCAGCAGACTTACTTCCAGAAATAGAGAATACCAAAACTACTAAAAAAACGATAAAAGCATTTGTAATTCTTTTAGAATACAATTGATCAACATCAACATTTTCACCGTATTTTGCATAAACTAAGAACTGATAATCATCTTCTTTCAATGCTTCCAAATATTTTTGATTATCGGCAAAAAACTTATCTTTATCAATCGTATTATTATAAATTAATATAAACATTATTATTGCACCAACAATAAGTATTTCCATTATTCAGCCCCCACATTCTCATAATAATATTTTTCTCCTTTAAATAAGAAGTAAGTATTGACAATCAAAACTCCATGCATTAAAACCTGAATATACCATCGTTGGAGAAGAACCAAATAAGTTTCTCTACCCAAAAGGTATTGAACCAGCATAACAAGCAAGTAAAGCATTATACCAAATTGTAAAAATGACTTATGGAAAGTTGCCCTATCAATTCTATCACGATATACCCCTTCAACAAGCATATCGATATCAAGTTGCATATTTTCTAAAGAATCAGCTGAATTTTGAGCACCCTCTTTAGTTATTTGTAAAAATAATTGATGCATATTTTTTACGATATAATAAGGATAAAGTTTACTCATATAATCAAGAGCTTCATCAATAGTACCATTATCATAACTCATATTAATCATTTGCTTAACATCGCTCAAAACAGGATCTTCTAATATTCCTGAATTAGCAACACCTTCTATTGCTTTTACAAATGACTGTGTAGTTGCAAATTCCATAATAGTATTTGATGTATATACTTGAATCTGTTCAAATAAAAATTCAGAATATGTCTTTTTACATCTTAAATATGTTAAATATGGAACAAAAGATACAGCAACTAAAGCATATATTATACTTATAATCAAATTATAAAAATAGATATATGATATAACAGAAGCAAATACAGCAAACAATGTAACTTCAATAGCATATTGTCTTGGAGTATAATCTTGACCTAATTGTTTTGTCTTTTCACGTACAACCTTGAAAGAATAAGGAGAAAACTTATCATACATACCTTGAACTTGCCCCAAAATGTATTTACCAACATTATCACCTTTATAATTTCGATATAAATAAATGAATACAACAGCTACAACAATTATAAATAGCTCTTCTAAATACATCTAATCAACTCCTTTATTCTTCTAATTTAGATAATCCACTAATAGAAGTATTAACAGTAACCGGAGGGATAACCGGAGCCTCCGCCTGAATAACCATCTGTTGCTGTGGAACATACGGATTAACAGCTGGAATTGCCGCCAATTGAACATTATCATTTTGCATAGTAGGAATACTTTCAGCTTGACCATTAACTTCAACTTCAGGAACAGGTGCAGAAGAAGCCATTGGCTGTACTTGCTGATCAGGTAAACCTGCTGAAATATCCTGCTGTTCTACAACCTCACTAGGGGAAATAACAGGAGGGATAGGTATTTCCATACTATTAGAAACTTGTGGATTAGTAACAACTTGTTGCTGAACAGTATCATTAACCTGATTGTTAAATTCAGGTTGAGTAGCAACAGCTGGTATCTCAGGAACTATAGGAGAAGTAACTGGCTGAACTATTTGATTATTATCAACTGCCGCTTCACTAGATGCTGGAGAAGCCTCAGCAACTTGCTCTGAATTAGTTGTCACATTCTCTTCCTTAAACTCCGTAATCGGCAACTCTAAAGGTAAATCCTTAATTATTTCTTGAACTTGAATATTTTGATTTTCCAAATATTCAATTAAATGATCACTAGGACGACACATCATTGGTTTTCCAAAAATTTTCTGATAAATAATTCGTGATTTAGGTACATTTTCCTCATCAACATAAAATTCACATACTTCATCTAGTTCACGGTGAAATTTACCATATTCTTTACTATAAAAAGCTTTTATATGTACACCAAGCTGAATATAACGATAAATCGTACTTAAAAATTGGTGAACATCCAAATCAGTCTCCATTAAAGAATATAGACGATATGGAATTGCTGAAGCTTTATCAGCATGAATGGTAGATAAAATATTGTGTCCAGAAGAAATTGAGTTACGAACAGCTGAAACAGCTTCAGCACTACGTACTTCCGATAAAAGAATCCATTTCGGATTCTGACGCATGCATGTAACCAAAACATCTGAATAACTAGCAACATTATTAGTTTTCATTGCCACAATATCACGTTGTGGAAATATTTTATCAAGATGTAATTCCAATGTATCTTCAATTGTAATTATTTTTTCATTAGTCGCCGTATGACTAGCTAAATATTTAACAAATTCTGTTTTACCAGAACCTGTTTCTCCAGCAACCATTATGTTGCAATGACCTTGAACACATTTTATTAAAAAATCATGAATAGCTGGAGTAAAATAATCTTCTTTTATTAATTTTTCTTTTTCCAAACGAATTTTAGCAGGAGTTTTACGAATAACAAGTGCTATTCCATTTGTAGCAATAGACTGATGCACGAAATTCATACGTAATTCAGATGACTCTGCATCCAAAAAAGGTTTTGCATTATTAAACGTTGTACCCATAACATTTGAACATTGAAAAGCTAGTTTTTCAACAAAGTCTGGGGTTGCTCCTTCTACTTCAACACGCATGGATCCTTGAGATAGAGAACGAATCCAAATTTGCCCACCATTATCATATGAAATATCCGTTATATCATCGTTATCCAATAACGACTTAAACGGTCCAAAATCTAACTTATCAAAAATGTTTTCATTCATCTAGCCCACATCCTTTTTAAACTAATTCTCTGTCCAAACTGTATTTGTATTAATCCATTCTTTTAATTGTTCACTACTAATTTTTACATCATGTGTTTCTTCATCTAAAGATGCATTAGTAGGAACAATAATCAAAGTTGTATCATAAGTTCTCATAAATTCTGCTTTTTTAAGTAAAATGTAATATTCTTCAGGAACAGCAAACACTACCATTGCTGGTACTCTATTTTCATCAAGATTTTGGAATACTGGTTGCCCAGAAGAATCTTTAACTGCTAAAACATGAATATCAGACATCAATTTACCTAACATTACCTTATTAGCATCAGGATTTGTTTTTTCTTCCTCTTCTGACATTTTATTAACTGCTTTTAAATAAATATCAATGTAATTGCCAGGATATACTGAATTACCATAAGTACTTTCAGTACTAACTGATAAATTATATAAAACATTTCCCTTTGGATAGTCTAATATAATATTAGCTGGTAATTGTTCCTTTTCAACTACTGCTCTTTTATAAAATAATGAACCTTTAGGAATTACAGTATCAGCAGCTGAATATTTATCAACAATTTCTCCAATATTTTGAATAACATCACCTTCAAGCATTGCAGGAGGAACTTCTCTAGTTGCTACCATAGATTCAGTAATTTGCGTTCCTGCATTTATTTGCTCTGCAGCATATGGAACGACAACTGGATTAATTGCCGAATTAATACGCATTGTATATGCAATATATAAAACTGCTATTGCTGCTATTACACCAACAACAGTAACAGTATTTTTATTTTGCATAAATCTTTTTAGTCCTGTAGATAAACTTCCCATTTTATTCTCTCCTTCCTTTATTTAACACCTAAATATTTCTTACAAGTATCATCATAATTTTTCATTTTCAAAGCAGCTTCTGCTGTCAAATCAGAATAATATGTTGACTCCATAACCGCATCATAACTAGTAGTTATATCTTGTTGCTCAGCATCACCTTTACCATTAGCTTTTACACCTAAAACAGTTTTAGAATCAACTTTAACACTTACTTTAGGTGGTGCTTCATTTATGTCATAAAAACCAACAACATAATTTCTTGTATTATCAACACTATCGGCGAATCGATAAAGAAAGCTTTCAACAAACTTTTCTTTATCAATTCTATAAACACCACAGTTTCTATAAAACGAAATATCAAGTGCATCTTTCATTGCTGCATCAGTAGTTTCTTTAACAAGATAATAATCCAATTCACTACCTGTTGAATAATTTGTTAATACATTAACCAACAATAAAGCAATAAGACTAAGTAATATAATACCAATTGTTAACATTCCTTTATTCATAATCTATTAACCTCCTCCTATTCCGAAATGTGACAATTCACATAATCAGAGTAATTTGTAATATTATTACATTTTGGTACTTTATTTGGAATATCATGCTTAGTATTAGCCAAAATATGACTACCATTTTTAGTATTCCTAAACAAAGAACTTGAGTAGAACACAACTTCACCAGGTTTTATTTCATCTATGTCACCTTCAAAATCTGAATATTTCTTACCTTTCATATATTCACGCATCTCATTCAATAAAGCAGGAGTTAATTCGAATCGATAGTCAAGATATTGATCAGAATAAATACTTGTATTATATCCAGATTGTTGGATTTCTGATAAATATTTTTCAGGAACAACTGGATAATCAACATCTTCCGGATTTCCTGGTGTACCGGCAAAATCGGTCCAGTTAAATCCTTGAGGTCTACTACCAGTACCATCAGGATCAGGGAATACTTCTCTTGTATCAGCAGGTCTTATATCATATGATACGCCACTACAACATTCAGGATCATCTTCACATGTTATTTCAGTATTTTGTTGATTTTCATCATATTCTGTAGTTACGGTTGAAGTTGTTATAGCATAGAAGCAAGACATATTTATATTCCAACCAAAGTAACCGAAATTCTTAGTCTGAGCATTAATATTCCATTTTGCAATATCAGAATCAACTATAGTTTTAATATTGGTAATAGAGTTCCTTGAACCTTTTCTAACACATTTTTCTTCAAATACATCTCTTTCAACAGATGTATCATATTGATCAACAAATGTCTTATTCATATAGTACCTATACCATTTTTGATTAACACCTTTAGCATCCAATGGAATACAGAATTTTTTAGGTTTTTCTTTCCAAGAACCATCATTATTATCTATATAATAAGACAAATCTCCAGTTTTACCATTAATCCATGAACCTGGGAAACTCCATTCAGTCATATATGAAACTTCATTTCCACAATAACCTTTATAACATCCAGCATAATCTAAAATAGTAGATTTTTTATCTTTAGCAAAATCAGAATTTTGATTTTCACATGAACCTTCAGTAGATTTTAATGAATCAACAGTTCCACCAGATGTTGAGTAAGGGAAACTTATTGTCTCATCTTTTAATGTACCATTAACATCATGCAAATAATCAACAGAAATTGTATACTCAGCAGTTGAAGTTCCACAAGAAGCAGCTGCTTCGCATGCTTTTTCAACTTTGTTATATTCTTTAATATTATCTTCTACATCTTTCTTAGCTTGTTCTTCATTTAAGTAATATTTACCAGAAGGACATCCCTCAGTAGACCACCAACATGTATCACCACAAGTCCAAGTAACATGATTATGAATATAAATACCCGCACGTGAATCCTCATTCTCATTATCAATAAAGTATTCATTTGCTCCTCTATGGTAGTTCTTCCAACCAACAAGTTCATACCATCTACCAGGTGTTGTCTTATATTTTCCAGCCCACTTAACTGATGTACCGCTCCTATAATAACAACCATTATATTTTGTTTCTAAATCGATACAAGCATCTATTGCAGCATTCTTTGCCGCATCACTAGTATATGCCTTAAATGCACCAAGCTTTACAGCCTCATTATATTCATCCGTAAATAATGTCTTATTATTATTTGATTCATATACTTTCTTATAACATTTTTTAGAACATTTATCAGTATATTTACCACCATCACAAGAATTAATACAATCATCAAATTTTTTATTAGGACCACCCTCAGTAACCGTATAAAACTGACCACTAGAATTTGTTCCAGTACAAATAGGACTAGGAGTACAATATGGTGCAGAAGCATTCGGCTTTTTAAGATTAGATTCAGCAGCCCTACCGCACATAACTCGACTTGTAACTTTAACTTTATATTCGAAACACAATCCAGCAGTAGAAGCAACAGGAGGACCATATTCAACAGTTACAGCTTCTTCACAATTAACTTTACAACTAATATCTTCAGTCTCATGTTCACCAGGTGAGTAATAATAATGATATTTACCAGTAACTTCTTTAGTAACACCAGAACCATACATATATGATTTGTTTATATAATATGGATATTCATTACCACTTGCATCCTTTTTATCTGGTGGAACGCAATTTGTTTCATTTGCACTACTACAAAATTTAATTCCACATTTAAAATTTGAGAACTTATTATCACCAACTAGTTTTGCAAAAGTATTCTTTTCAGATGTGAATTTTCCAGTAAAATTAGGCGTATCTAATTTTCCAGAATAAACTGGACTTTGTTGAGCTATTGTTTTAGCCTTACAAAATTCTTTTTCAAATTCAGTCGTAGCATTATTACAATTCATTTCAACATAGTTTGAGGAAGTGCTTTCATTTATAACAGTTCCTGATGTATAAGTACCAGATTGCACATCACCATATTTGCTTATAGCCAACTTAACATTGATTTTTCCTTTACAGCCAGAATCATCTTTTTTGGTTAATTCATTTGATGTTAAAGAAACAATCATAGTTTCACCATCTCCACCGTCATGTGGATTATAAAAAAGAGCTGGCATAGAAATAGAAGTATTTGCCGAAATGTTTCTGATATTATTGCTACAAAAAGCAGAATCAAAATATTCCATGCAAACAGTTGACAAATAACTATCAAAACTACCATCATTTACTCCAACAATGTCAAACGTTACATTTTTAAATGAGTCCTCAGTTGGAGAAAAGCTAATTTTCATCCATTCTGAAGAACCAGCACCTTTAGCATAATTAACTTTAAAATTAAACATTGTTAAAATTTGATCATTAGTTAATTTATCACACTCTTTAATCGTCTCTGCTGAAACATTTTCCAAAAGAAAAACGAAAGTCATTATTGCTAAAAGAGATAACCCCAATATTCTTTTATACAGATTCGTCTTCATTTACATCACTCTCCAATATTTTTTTTATTTCATCATAGTTAGCGTTAGCACTAACTTTATAATCACTTATTTTTTCATTATCTCTAAGAAGCCTTCCGCTAACTACAAAATAAATGTTAGTATCTTTATTTTCAAAAAATCTCGTACAAGTAACAAGCGAAATATACCTATCTTCCGTCTTAACATCAACATCATAATCATAAAGTGATATTTTATTAAATAGTTTCAATTGCTTATTAATATCATCAGCATCATTTTCACCATCTGGCAACAATATCATTGATGAACTAGAGGTAAAACCAGCTGAAAATATCTTATAAACATAATCCTTACCATTCATAGTAAGTTGAATATATTTATTTTCTTTAGCAAAGTCTTCATAAACAAATGCCATCAATTCTTCAAAACGATCGAAGTCATCAGAATGCTTTTTTGGGTGAGACGACAAATTAAAGATATTGTGACCCATAATATTAATCTTATTATGAAACTCTTTATCATTTCCCATCAGCCAAGCATATTTTTTTTGCTGTACTGGATATTGAAATTCTTTTTGTTTACCCAATATAACAGGATAATCAATGTTTGTTCCTTGAACCCTCAGCCAAGCAATTGTATCATAGTCACTTGTATCAGTTTTGACAACCTTTGCTATATTATTAGTTCGTGATTCAATTTTATAAATTTCTCTATTTCCAAATAATAAACGGAAGAGTAATAACAATAGAATAATTGCTACTAAAACACCAATAATACAAATTAGTTTAGCCTGTTTAATTTCCTTTTTTCTATGTCTTTTCTTTTTCAAAATTCATCACCTACTTCACAACATATGGAGAATCAATAGTACCATCACCACTAACAATTACTTTATTTTTCTTAAAGTATCCAACAACTCTAATTCCATATGGTTGATATGCTTCTATTTTTTCATTTACAGGAGAACCAGCATCATAGATAGCTGCTCCCACATTCTTAGCCTTCGAAGTGTTTATTAGCCAATATGAAGTCATATCACCACCACTAGCACTAAACATCTCATACATATTAGGAGCTGATAAAATTGTCTTATATTCTTTTGTTTCAGTCTCTTCACCAAAAATTATTTTATTTTTATATATAGGAACTTTAATTTCATGATTAGCTAAGTTAGATGTATTTACATATTTAATAACTTTATTATTAATATAGTATCCTAAACTATTTTTATCTTTCGGATTATAAATTATTTTATCATTAGCATCAAACGTTATATAGTACCTAACTTCATCTTCATCAGTCAAACCAACAATATTACTAACACTGATTGCTTTAGTAGTACCATCATTCATAACATCAATAATTCGCCAAGCTGTTGTACCATCATTAATATATTCACCAGTAAAACGTTCATTAAGATTAGAACCATTTTTCGCTTTTTCAACATCACCAACTGTGTAAGGACTTCTTAATGTACCATCTCCACTAACTATTAAAGTATCACCTTTAACTGTCATCATTGGTCTAACACCATAATTATAAGTATTATCGTATGCTAAAAATCCTTTATCAGAAGCTTCTTTATTAACAAAGTATCTTCTAGTAACATAAGCTTCTTTATCGTTTTTACTATTAGCTATCCAAGATAAAGTTGATGGTTTCATAAAATTACCTTCACCTTTTGCCTTATTAACCTCTACTATGGAAGGTATATAAACTTTTTTCTTCTTAGTGTAGCTATTACATTGAGTTGTATCAAGCGTTGTATCAGAAATTTGCATGTTACAATATTTCTTTTCAACAATCATTTTCTTTGTATTATCATTCAAATGCTCATAAAAGTAGTCTAACCAATCATCTATTTTTGTATAATTAACATTTGCTATATCTTCATCAGCAACAATTATAACATCATTATTTTCATCTAACCCAAAAACCCTAAAAGTCATATTAGATAAACGTAAATAATTATTTTCAGGTTCACCCACAAAATTAGTACCATTACTAATGCTTTGTTTAATAGTACCATTTAGCAATTGAACGACTTTAACTTTTCTAACAACTTCTGTTTTATTAATCATCTTATCAAGAGCTGTGTATTTAACCTCATATTCACCAACTTTAGAAGTATCAACATCACTAGTAATACTTACACTTGATATTTCCATTTTTCCATCAGAGTTATCAACAACACTCTTAATTCCTGGATCAGTAAACTCATCACCTTTATTGATGATAATTTCAGGATTACCATTTAACTTTATTTCTGGTCCATTATGATCAATTGTAGAAGACAAAACACCACACTCTAAATAAGTGTAGTATTTATACTCACCATTTTCTTGCCTTACTTTAACCCAACTATTATTAACAGAACAAGTTTTCTTTGAATAAGGAGCATACAAATCCTTTTTCAAAAAAGACTTTTGGTATAAAGTTTTCAAATCAACTTTCTTAACCCTTTCACCTGTTGGTAGTAAATTACTATTCAACTCAAAATATCTTCTAGCTGCATCCTCTAATGTTTTCTCATTAGAGCGAAATGTTATCATAGGAGAAACAACCAAGAACCACACAAAAGCAAATATTATTGCTACAACAATTAACAATCTAATTTTTCCAACGATTTTTTGCATAAATCCTCCTAAATCAATTCATAAACATATTTATTATTACGAACAGTGAACTCAAATTTAATCTCTTTTGCTTCTGTTATATCATCTGGAACCTTTAAATATATTTCTTTTCCATAATAGTCATTGTTAACAGAATTTTCAATCTTTAAAGTCTCTTCCTCGCCACTACTATCCTTATAAACAATTTTACCATAACCAGTCAAAAAGTCAATCATGTTTTTAGCCTGATATGAGTCAGAACCAAATTCAATTTTCATTATTTTATAAGTTCCATTAGTCGTAAAATTTCTGTTATCATTAACACAACCTAAACTTGTACATTTTCTAATCACATAAGACACTTCATCAGTAAATGTAACTTTATCAAAGCTAACAATTTCTTTTTTAGAACCAAAAGTCAACTCTACATCATCTTTAAGCTTATATTTCCCAGCTTCTTTTACTTTACTAACATCTTTAACTTTAAGTTTTATTTTTCTTAGATTTCCATCACTTTCCTGATAATATAAGACAAAACCATTTTTATTTAATTTTTTATTAACTTTATAAACAACTATAAAATTAATTGATTCATCTCTTTCTAATTCCTTGACCCTACTATAAGTCACACCTAAATCACTAAAATAATTAGAATAAAATTTTTCTGTAGTTGTATAATCTGCTATTCCATTCTTTAAATGAAATTTAGTCATATCAACTTTCCTAGGTGAACCATTATTTTTAATAGTAAATTCTACTACAACAAAATTTGAATCATTAGATATAACCTCACCATTTTTACCCTTATCTGTAAAATAACTATTATCTATATTAATAGAGAAGCCATTAACAGAATAAATTTGTCCTTCATTATAGGCTTTATTACTTACAAAAATATATTTATATATATTTACACAAACTATAAATAAAACAATAGCAACAATAATATGATATATTTTTTTGTGTTCATCATAAGAATATTTAAAATTTCTAATAAAGCGACGATATAATCGTTTAAATGTATTTGTATCAACATCCAAACTAATTTCAATTTCTTCTCTATCTGACTCATTCATCTCCAAGAATTCAGCATCTGCATTAAAATTAAATCTTTGTAAATCAATACCTAAGAAACGCATAATAAATATACCAATTGCCGGTATTTGAACTATTGAAAAAATAAGTAACAAATCACGTGATAATCTTAAATCAGTTGAAGCAACACCATAAGTATATTTTAAGAAAAAGTTTTTAATCATGCTTAGAACAAAAATTAACACAAAATATTCAATAAAAGGAATCAAATATAATTTCCAAGGTTTTTGCTTATATCTCAATAAAAAAATGAGTGCAGCACTACCAATAGATAATAAGAACAATAAAAGAATTAAAGAATTACTAATATAATTACTAATAGGATTATGTAAAGAATCATAAGTTCCTAAATTCATAAATTCATTGATAAATGCACTTAGTCTAATTATTTTATAAGCAACAAATAAACTAATAGCCAATAAGACTATATGTATTTTTCTAAAGTTCTTAATTAAAAAAGCATATGGCTTTCTTACTATCATAAGCCCACTCCCTATCCTATCCTCTTTCATTATATATCATTTGTTAACAATTTAAAAGAACAATTTAAAAAAAAGAATCTACAAACTGTAGATACTCACATTTTTGGTTCCAAATAAGGTTATTTTATTTAGCCAAATAAAATTTAAAATCTCCAAAAAAATTATAATATTTATATAAATCACTACTATAATTATTATCTATATCTATAAAAAAATTATGTCTAGTACTAGCATGAGAATCAATTTTATGAATATTTAATTTTTTCAAGTCATCATTAACCATAAATTCTCCTATGCTATAACATTCATTTTCAATCAAACAAAAACGTATTAAACTATTATAAAAGTAATTATAAGATAAATTAATTATTTGTTTGTTAGTCTCCAAATCATCAGTTATTTCTCCACTAAATATTTTAGGTGCTAATAAATATAAACTTTCACCACCATAATAATTCAAATAGTAATTAGCTAAATCAGAAATACCAGAATAGCCCCTATCTTTAAGTTTTCCATCAATAACACTATCAGATAAATCTAAGTTGTCCGTTCCAATCAAATTAATTAAAGCTTCATTTTTAGTTCGATAAGGTTGATATAAATCATATATTTTTAATAAATCAAATCCAACTACACCTGTATCTAAATAATTATTTACATTATTAATCATTTTAGTACTTATAATAAATGACTTATCTTTATAAGCATAACTATAATCACTATTATTAATTATTTCTAGATCAATAATATATTTTTTTCCTGCAATAATATTTTCATATTGACTTATACCTTCAAAAATATCTGGATTAATTAAAATCTCATCTTTATCATAATTATTAGGAATTACTATATTAACATCAATACCAATAAAATCCCCATTATCATTTCTTATTGGATTTATTTCCTCACTAATACCGATTTCTTTAAATACTTCTTCAGTATTATTTTTTTTATTACAACCACTCACAAAAAAACATAAAATAAACAAAAAAATAAAGATACTTTTATTCATGAATATCACCTATTCTAGAATAAAGTATCTTTACTTGTTTTTTTGTCGAATTATATTACTTAATTTCAATAATTTCTACTTCGTAGCTACCATTTGGACTTTCAACGGTAACTATATCTCCAACCTTATGATCAAATAAAGCTTGGGCTATTGGACTTTCATTAGAAATCTTACTTTCAAATGGATCAGCCTCTTGACTGCCAACAATTTTATATTCATCTTCTTCGTCATCATCTACATATTTAATTGAAACTGTATTTCCAATACCAACCTTATCTGTATTAACTTCTGTAATAATAGAAACATTTTCTAACATCTTTTCAAGTTGCTTAATACGATTTTCGATTTGTGCTTGTTCATTTCTAGCAGCATCATATTCCGCATTTTCAGATAAGTCTCCTAGAGATCTAGCTTCTTTAATTGCTTGTATATTTTCAGGACGTCTAACATTAATTAGATTATCCAATTCTTTCTTTAATTCATCTAAACCTTCTTGAGTTAAATAAACAGTATTTTTATTTCCCATTTTTATCACCTCTGATTATTAGTGAGCTACTAAACTCAACTTGCCATAGTGTATCATATCTAGAATTTTTTTTCAATATCTAAAATGATTATTTTTTTACTTTTTGTACTGGCGCATCATAAGAAAGTCCAAGATGTTCTTCTCTATGAATATTGGAAACAATGCTTCTTAAATCTTTCTCAGTATATTCATCGATATAGTAAATACTCATAGGATTATCTTGAGTTTCAAAATGTCTTCTTGCTTTTGAACTAACACCAACTAAGATATTAGAATCAATTGAACTATCAGCAACATCTTCTAATTCTTCTCTATGATCAGCTCTATATTTAAGTTTTTTAGCCTCAGCAACCATACCTCTGTTTTTTACAAATTTTGCACATACCGGAATTGTTCCTAAAACAGTAATAGCACCAAGTCCAATTAATATTTTCATAGGATCTTGTGAATTAACAAGATCTTGTACAGCTGGAATACTACATACTCCACAATAAGCTGCTGGTATAGCAGTAAAGACAGTAGGAATCATAATTCCAGACAACGTCTTTTTAAACACCAAATTTGGTAATTTTTCTACAGCTTTATCTGCTTGTATCTCAAGTTTTTCCATTAATTTGTCAAAATTTTCTTTATTAACATCAGCAAAAAAACGAGTACCATCAGCAAAAATTATTTCATATTGATCACCATGTTGAAAAACTTTTTTTACCCATACTTGTTTTTCATCTTTATTTTTAGCATAACACTTCATACTTTCATCCCCTTCAAAAGTAGACATATTATATCACATTATTAAAAAAAAAGCAAGTAAAACTTACTTCTCTATCTCTTTTAAAAACATCTCATCAGTCATGCCTGCTATAAAATCAATTACTTTTCTTTTATCAGATGTTTCACTATTATATTTATCTGATTGAGCATTTAAAAATATCGTATAGATAATACTATCTTTATTAGAATTTATAATATCATTTAAATATCTCTCATAAATCTTATTCATACCATTACGATAATATTCTTTATCTTCATCAGTCATACTAAAATTATAGATATGTTCATAATTAAATTTCTTAAGTAAAAATAAAGCCTTGTAAACATCATCACTCATTTCTAAATATGGTTTATCCATACTATTATTAATAATATCCAAAACAATTGTATTTATAATCTCACTATTAGTAGTACCTAATACTGAACTAATTTCTTTTGGTATTTCTTCTCTTTTTATTTTTCCAAGCATAATAGCATCTTCAATATCTCGACCAATGTAACCAATAATATCACTAATTCTAACAACGCAACCTTCTAGTGTCATAGGCCTATTTTTATTACTTTTTCCTAAATCTTTATATGCTTCTTGATATTGTCTTAAAAACTCTTCTTTTGTCTTAGTAACAGGCTCATACTTAGCAGATAACATTTCTCCATTATGACACATTATTCCATCTAAAACTTGGATTGTAAGATTAAAACCAACTCCATTATTTTCAACATTCATTAAATGCCTAACACTTTGAATATTATGCGCAAAATACTCGCCAATCTCTCTTCTTGATATTTCATTAAGCATTTTTTCTCCTTCATGACCAAGCGGAGTATGACCTATATCATGACCTAAAGCAATAGCTTCAATTAAATCACAATTTAAATTTAGACTTCTCCCAATTGTCCTCGCAATCTTACTAACCATTTGCACATGAGTAATTCTCTTACTAATATGATCATTTTCACTTCTTGTAAAAACCTGCGTCTTATCCAAATATCTAGTATATGACAAAGAATAAATTATTCGATCAATATCATGAAAAAATGCTGGTCTAATATCTTCCTCTCCTTCATCATAATCAACTCTAACTGCTTCACTATTTTTACAAGCATATTTACTCAAATATTTTTCATTATTTAAAAAGTTTTTTTTCGCAATATCTATATTATTCATAAAAACCTCATTATTTTTTTACTTTTTCTTTAGCTTTTTCTTGATTAATTACAGCGTTATAGGCACTATGTTCAAAATCATTACAATAGTCAAGTACTTCTTGATTGATAATCTTATGTTCCTCATCAAAATCAGATTCACATACAAAAGCCGCAAAACCTTTAAATGTAACAAGTCTATCATGTAAATCCCCTAGACGTTCCTTACTATAAAGTAAATGCACTACACCATTACCATTATCCTTAAGAATTTGATCATCATAAAGAAGAACTAATTTATCTCCAGTCATTGCTTCTTTAGCTTTAAATATTCTAGGTGTACAAACAACATCTCCAACTTTTTTTAATACTCGAAGAGGAGTCTTAGAAACATATAATGGAACTCTATAGAAACTTCCCTTTTGTTCTAGAACTTCTTTTCTTAATCTTTCTGTAAATTCTTTCATAATAACCTCCTATCTTATTTTCCAATAAAAATTTTCTTCACATAATAATTTATGATAATCACCGTGTGTAAAATGATCAATATAATCTCCTAAAATATCACCAGAAGTTAATCTATTATCCTGACACAAATCCGCTGCTTTAACAAATACAGCAAAACCATTCCTTTTTAATTCTTTTCTTTGTCTTTCTTCCATTCCACCAAATCTATCACTAATATATGGAATATCATTATGCATAGCAATAAATTCATCTTGCAATACTCCAATTTCATTATTTGTCATTACCTCTTTTACTTCTTTTTTTGATATTTGCTGACATATCAATACACCACCATAACTTAATTCCCTCATATCAGTTTTTGATACATAAAATGGGACTTTAAAATATTCTCTACTCATCATCCTTAACCCTCCTTACTATTTTTAACATTGAGTATTCTAATACTTCAAAATCTATATCTACACCTAAATAATAAATATTATCTGGATGTCTTGCAACATCTACCTCATTCATCTCTTCATCATATAATTTTTCAACAATAAATGTTTTCCTATTCATATTAGGTGTGAATATTTCTATTAAATCACCAACTTCAAAATAATTTCTTTCATAAAATTTAAGTAATTTATTATTCTTATCATAACTTATTACTTGACCTAAATAATCTTGATTAGAAACTTCACTTCTACCAGTATAATACTGATCTGTATAATCTGCTTTTTTCAAAAAAAATTGCGTTGACGTTTCCCGATTAGCAACTCTATCTAATCTCTCTTTAAAAATAGTCATTAAATCTTTATTAAGTTTTTTATCATAATATGCATCTATTATTTCTCGATATGTTCCAATAACTGTCGCCAAGTAATATAGTGATCTCATTCGCCCCTCTACTTTTAAACTTTTAACTCCTATATCAATTAAATCACCAATATATTCTGCTAAATTATTGTCTTTAGTCGCCATCGTAAAATCTTTCTTATCACCATTACCAAATGAAAAACGACAAACTTGAGCACAGCCACCACGATTAGCATCACGACCCGTAACATAATTAGATAAAGCACAACGCCCACTAACACAAGTACACATTGCTCCATGAATAAATACTTCGATATCAACATGTGTCTTATCAATTATTTCTTTTATTTCATGCTTTGATAATTCACGTGCTAAAACTACTCTATCAATTCCCTCATCCTTAAAATATTCAACACATTTATAATTTGTTGTAGAGTTCTGCGTAGATAAATGTACTTCTACACTAGGATAATTTTCTTTTATATAAGAAATAATAAATGGATCACTAACAATAAAAGCATCTATTCCACAATCAACTACATCTTTTATATAATCTAAAACTCCAACAGTATCTTCATTATGAAAGACAATATTTAAAGTAAGATAAACCTTTTTACCAAGTTTATGAGCAAAATTACAACCTTCACAAATATCATCTAAACTAAAATTAGTAGCATTAGCTCTTAAACCATATTTTTCTCCACCAATATATACAGCATCAGCACCATATAAAAGTGTTACTTTAAGTCTTTCTAAATCACCTGCAGGAGACAACAATTCTATTCTATCCATTTTTCTTCACCCTATAGATAGTTTCCCTAAAAAAGAAATTTGTACTATCCCCTAACTTCTTATATTTATCAACATAACTATCATCAGAACAAGAACCTTTAATATAATTAATAGTATCATCTACTAATTCAGCAAATACATTTTCTAATCCAAATTCTCTAAAAATAATATATGGACATCCTACTTTATATAATTCAGAAATAACTCCTGTCCCATTAGTAACAACATCTAAATAAAAACTAGTACCATTTTCATCTTCTAGAACTAAATAATTACTATTAGTAACTTTCTCATTAATAACTAAAGAATCATTATTATCAATTCCCAAATCTTTATTATAATTAGTAATTAATTTTCTCATTGAAAAAGCAATACTAGGTCTACTTACAACCTCAACCATAACATTAATCTTACTTTTATTTATAATTTCTTTAATTTCATCTAAAGTTATCTCTTTACCAACAAGTGCGTATTTAACTCCACGAGAAAAATAATAATCACAAGTTTTATAGTTATTTACCATATGTGTCTGATTCCAAATAAGATCAACTCTTAAATTTAATTCTTTTTTTAATTGCAAAAGAGCCAAATCATAAAAGAAAATTCCATCAATATCTAACTTATCAAGTTCAAGTAAAATATCTTTCATTATATCGATATCTTCGTTAAGTAAGTTTTTATTAATTTTTATAAAAATCTTATTCTTCTTTTTATTAACAATTTCTCTTATTTCCTCAAGCGAAAAAGAAATTATACTTTCTACAGCATAATCTTTAAGAGGCAAGATAATTCCATCTACCGTATCTAAATACAAATTGTTCTTACTTGAAGTTTCTACAAGTAGCTCCATAAAGACACCTCGAACATATTATACATCAATAACAAAAAAAAAGAAAGAGTTACTCACTCTTTACTTACTTCAACTAATAAAAACTTATAATTATCATCTTTAAAGTATTCTTCCTCACCAAATATCGAATATGCTGAAAATGATTTAAATGCTACTAAATTACCATCATCAACATAATAAGCAATATCTTCTAAATAATCATTAATACCTCTATTTCTTAAAAAGCATTCATAATTACACTCATCAGCAGCATAATAATCATTATCAATAATTTCTTGATGATAAAAGTGAAATGTATCCTCAAGTATTTCTTCAGCACCACTATCATCAATACCATAAAAATCTAATAGTGATTCATCCGCAATAACTTCTAAAGTAGATAAATTTATATTATAACTCCTAAAATATGGTAAAGGTGCATATCCACTATTATAATCAACTACTTTTACAATAACAGATAAGATAATTCCATTAATACTATATTCATAAGAAACAACGCTTTTCTTGTCCTTAATAAAGTCATTTACAAATAAATCAATATCTTTATTAACAGCATCAACAGCAACAGATTTTATATTAACAAGAGGTACTTGAACAGGATACTGAGTACTATTACCCTGATATTTTGTATAAACTAAATATTTGTTCTTATATTGTTTTATCTTTTTATAATCTTCATTCTGCTTATTCAAATAAAAGAAGACAAGTAAAAACACTATCAATGCAACAGAAATTGCTACAACAAGAGGAACATTATTATTAAATCTATTAGGTCGTCGAACCTTTCTAGGTCGTTTTTCATGTTTATCACTAACCATTATCATTTAAATCACCCTAATTAACACCTTTTATTCTCATTATTCCTTTTATGGCATGACTAGAAGCAGATCTATAATCAGGATCAATTACAATACCATAATTTCTACCCTTAGCATGAACAATTTCATTACCATTTCCTGTTAAAATTGCAACATGATCCCAATAATTAACTAAATCTCCAGCTTTTATTTCAGATCCTTGAGGAACAAGAGTATAACTAGCTGTATCTCCCCATTGTGTATAAGTTGTCCTGGTCAAATTAATACCAAAATGACGAAACACGCCTTGTACAAATCCACTACAGTCTGTTCCGGTATATGGCAATTCTCCATTCCATGTACCACCCCATACATACTGTTTACCAACAAAGCTCTTTGCATATTCAACAATTGCTTTACCAGTAGCACTTCCATTACCACTACCAGTACTAGAACTAGCACTAGCAATATTTCCTTCATACTTACTAGGATCTATTAATTTAGTAGTTTCTTTCTTACCGTCAATTTCAACATAAACATGATCGGAAGATCGAGCTAACTCATTAGCACTTGCTGCCTGATTCCAACAAGCTGACAATTCAAATGTTTCAGGAACTAATCCCATTACAAAACTAACAACCACTGGAATAAAGAAACATACTATAGCAGCAAGAAATTGATTAATAATATTTTTAGTACCATTTTTCACTTCTGGATTAGCCGCTAATTTAACAAAACCAATTGTTGCACCAACAATTAAAAATATCGGTACAAATACTTGAAACAATGATAAAAAATTTCGAACAATATCAAGAATGGATACTAATCCAGGATCACTACAACAAGTTCCTAATGTAGCATTACAATCTAATATTTGAAATAATGCCATTATATCACCTCATTTAATCATTCTTAACAGATATAGCAAGTCCATCTCCAACATCTAAAAACTCTGTTTCATATTTAGGATTACCTTTTAAAAACATTGTATAATCCTTTACTTTACGTACTAATTGACGCAAGTTTCTACTTTCAATCTCTTCAGGCTTTTTATCAACAAGACCATGAAACTTCATATTATCAGTTATAATAGTTCCATGACTTACAAGATTATTTTCAAAACGTTCAAAGAACTTTTGACTCTGAGCCTTAGCAGCATCAATAAAAATTAAATCATATTTATCATCTAATTTAACTTCTAATGCATCATTATATATTAAATTTATTCTATTTTCCAAACCAACTTTTTTTATATTCTTAATTGCTTCCAAATATCTTTTTTCATCTCTCTCAATTGTTGTTACTACAACATCAGGATTAACACTACACATCATAATAGCTGAATATCCAATAGCAGTTCCAATTTCCAATATATTTTTAATATTATGATTTTGAATATATCTCATTAAAAAGTTCATACCACTATCTGTCATTATAGGTACATTATTTACATCAGCATAACTCTTTATTAATCTAATAACATTGTCATTCAAAGTATTTCCTACCATATCCAATCCCCATTTTTCTTAATTTCTGCTACTTTTTGATCATGTTCTTTATTTGTCTTAGTATAATATATTTTACCATGCTTATCAGCTACAAAGAACAAATAATCATTATCTATTGGATTAGCACTAGCTTCAATACTTGATTCACCAGCCGAACAAATAGGACCTACTGGCATTTTACCAATCATCGTAGTCGATCTAGTATTATAAGCATTAATACTAGCAAACTCTTCTGTAGTTAAATCACTAGTCATAGGTTTTTGTAACCCATAATAAGTAGTTACATCACTACCTAAATTCATACCTAATGCTAACCTATTCTTAAAGATTCCAACAATCATTTTTCTGTTTTCTGTATTCGTACCCTCTAACTCAACAATAGATGCCATTGTCAAATAATAATGAACATCACTAGAAATAACACTCTTATATTTAGAAAGTTTTTTATCCATCTCATCTAACATAGTCTCAATTATTGTTTTAACATCAACATCACGATTATCAAAATGATAAGTGTCAGGAGCTAAATAACCCTCTAATGGATAATAAATTCTCTCATCTAATACTGCATCAGTTAAAAACCAATACTCATTAATTAATTCATTAATATAAGTCTCATCATTAACAATAGCTAAAACATCATCATAACTATTATTAGTATTAGTATCAATAACTTTAGCATAATCTGTTATTCTAAGCCCTTCCTTAAAAGTTAATTTAACCATATCTGGATTATAATTACTACCATTTTCCAATTCATCAACTATTTCAGCTAAACTCATTCCCTTATTTAATTTATAAGTAGCTGCTTTTAAAGATTTAACATTATGAATTTTAACATATAATTTAAAAAACTTTTCATTATGAATTAATCCATTATCTTTTAATATTTTTGCTATTCCGCTAGTATTTGTACCACTTTTAATAACAACCTCAATATCTTCTGTATTTTTTTTATCAACAGGTCCTGTTAAAAACTTCCAAGTTCCAACCCCAACCATAATAACAATAACTAAAAATATAATTACCAATAATAATGGTTTTGCTTTTCTTTTTACTTTCATACTACCTCCAGAAAAAATAAAGAGCTATTGCTCAGTATTTTTCTCATTTGCTTTTTTGCGAACTTCTTCTTGTAAAGTATCAAGAATAGTCTCTATTACTTTCCATTCCTTTTCTGTCTTTATTGCTTCCAATTTACTCTTTGGATCATTAGGATCATAAATAGAAGCATAAACTTCAATATTACCAGTCTCATCTTTATGATTATCTGTATATACTATATAATTTTTATTCGTCTCTTCATTTTCAAAAGTAAATAAAACATCATAAACTATTTCATTTCCATTTTCATCAATCATTGAGAATGTATTTTTTTTCATTTGTTATTTCTCCTATCTAAATAAGTCTGTAATATAATACTTGCTGCCATACTATCAACAACTTTTTTTCTGTTTTTTCTTGAAACATCTGATGCAATTAGTATATCTGTAGCACTCTTCGTACTTAATCTCTCATCCTGTAAATAAACAGGAACATCTACAACTTTTTCCAATTCTTTCTTAAAGGATAAACTAAGTTCTCCTTTAGGGCCAATAGTATTATTCATATTTTTAGGAAATCCCAAAACAATAGCATCTGCTTCTAATTCAAGAACCAAATCTTTTACAATATCAATAAGCTTATCATATTCTTCATTATGTCTTATTGTTTTATAATTACTCGCAATTAATCCTGTCTTATCACTAAGAGCTACACCTAAAGTTCGACTTCCTAAATCAAGTCCCAAATATCTCATTTATTATTATTTTGAAACTCAGTCAAAAGAATTTCTACAATCTTAGCTCTATCAATCTCTTGAATTTTACTTCTAGCCTCTTTATAACTAGAAATATAACCAGGATCACCACTAATTAAATAGCCAACTATTTGATTAGTAGGATTATAGCCTCTCTCTTCCAAAGCTTCAAAAACCTCTTTCAATATTACTCTAGTATGTTCTGTATCAATTTCTTTAATATCAAACAAACTAGTCTGTTCTTTTGGCATACTATCACCTCTATAACATTATATTACACCTCTATTTTAACATCTTAACAATCGAATTACAACAATTATTAAATAGAAAAAGAATCCTAAGATTCTTTTTTTTAAAAGCCATATACAAAAGCAATGTAATAGGCAAAAATACAAAATATCAAAACCATTACCCATCCATTAACCATTTCAAAAGTACTAGTCTTATCTTTTACTCCTAAAGCTCTAGTTATCAAAGCTCCGCCAATTAAACCACCAATATGTGCAAAATTATCAACACCACTCATTAAAAAACCTAATGATAAGTTTAAGATTATTAATGGTATTATCTGAGTTTTAACAACATTACCTAAATATACTCTATAATAGTATCCAAAATATACAAGAGCACCCATTAAACCAAAGATTGCTCCACTGGCACCAATAGATCCAACATTACCACTAAATGTAATAGAGAATAAAGATCCCATTAAACCAGAAAAAATATAAATAACAAAATATTTAACTTTTCCCAAAAAACTTTCAATTTGAGAGCCAATAATCTTAAGAGAATAACAGTTAAAGAATAAATGAAGAATACTACCATGCAAAAATATACCAGTTAATAATCTATAATACTGTCCTGCTCTAACACTAGGTCCATGTACACAATATAAGTTAATAATATTATCATATTCACCAAATAAGATTGGTACAATATAAAATATAACATTAACAGCAATTAAAAAATATGTAATATATGGAACTTTACTTTTAAATACTTTTTCAAGTTTAGATGCATCATCTCTATTATGTTTATTAATATCACTAGTTATCTTAGCAAATAATTCAACACCACTCTCAGTATATTTCATTTTTCTATTTAAATCAGGAAATACTTTCTTAACTAAATCATTCTTTAAAATATCATCTTCATCCTTAACATTAATACACATTAATTTAGGATCACTATTAATTTCTTTAGTAACATTTTCTCCCATATCAAGGAAAATACTCATAACATTCATACTTAAAGAGAATGTCTTTTTCTTTATCTTTTTAACAATTCTTTTAGTTTTAAAAACATCAAAATTAAATTGTTCATCATTATGTATATACCCAGAAACAATTCTGACTACTTTACAATCTTCATCAAGGTTTTCCAACCAAATTTCGTTTTCAACCCCTTGTAGAATGATTGGATTATAGTTTTTTTCGGTTATAAAATAATGCAACAACTTCATTGTAATAACATTCTTATTATCAAGCATTAATTCACTTTCCATAAAATTCCTCCAAAAAAACTAATAATATTATACAATAAAACATAAAATAATAAAAGAGGAGATGATAAAATGCTTAAAAAGATTTTTCTATTTATTTTATGTTTAGCCCCTTGGTTTTTAAATAACTTAATCCCTGTAGGTTATGATTATTATAAGGAAATAATAAAACCATTCTTTGCTCCACCACCAATATTTTATGGAATAGCATGGACAACTATTTACATATTTATAACGATAACAACTTTTAATGTAGTTACAAATTATAAATTTAAAGACATACCAAAGTCATATAAAATAACACTTCTTATAAATTACTTATTTAATCAAAGTTTTACATTAGTATTCTTTGGCCTAAAAAGTAATTTTCTAGGCTTCATTTCTTGTCTAGCAACTCTAATATCAACGCTATTTCTTTATTTAGAAACAAAAAATCTTATAAACAAAAAAGCAAATTACTTAATACCTTATATTCTACTAGGAATATTCGCAACAATTCTTTCCCTATCAATTTATTTACTAAATATATAAAAGCGATTTCATCAATCGCTTTTTTTCTTCTCCATAAATATCAAATATATACTAGATAAACATAAAATAATAAGATATATTCGATTATATTTTAACAGTTCAATTCTATTACCATATAAAAAACTATTATAAAGAGCATGTACCAGTACCGGAATAACTAAACTAAGAAAACCAAAAACAATTCTTTTAAACTTATTATTTTTAAAACAAAGTATCATAAAATAACTCATCCAAATAGCATTACAAATATGGCTTGGAAATGCTGTAAACATTCTTTGAAAAGTAACTCCTACTCCATAAGGAATTGCAAAATAAACAATATTTTCAAACCAAGCAAACCCAATACTTGCAAAAACACAATACTCTAAAATATCTAGTGCTTTTTTATTTTTATCTGTCTTATTAAAAACACCAGCTACAAACCACTTATAACCCTCTTCAAATATCGCAACACCAAATATTGCATAAAACAACACTTCTAAATAAGTAGAATCTTTAACTTTCTTAAAATATGATCCAAAGTGCATTTCAAATCTATAACAAATATAAGAACCTACTGCTCCAATAATTAAAACTATAAGTAATTTAAACCAACTTTTTCTAACAAATTCTTTATCTAAAAAATAAAACAATATAATAAAAAATATAGCTGGTAATGAAGCAATTAAAATATTAAACACAATATCACCTCGTACTTAAAATTTTTGAGTATTATATATATGGAATACTTAATAGTTGGGTGTTGCCTATCTTCTAAAGGAAGGAGGCGATAATATGACTAAGAAAGATTTTTTAATCATTTCTTTACTCATAACTATCTTTCTTCTAATATTATTACTATTTATAGTTCTAATATAAAAGAAAACCACCTAACTATGCACTAGTTAGGTGAACCAAATTTCGGTAACACCCAACATGCAAAATTAAGTGTTCCTCTTTATTATATATAGAATCCTTCACTATATTCATTTTAACATATAAATAATTGCATTGTCAAAAATAATAAAAACTGTGAATAATACATATGGAATACTTAATAGTTGGGTGCTACCTCTACAATAATGATAGGAGGTGATGCATATGAGTAAGAAAGATATACTAATCTCATTCTTACTAACTATCATTCTTTTACTTATAGCATTACTTTTTGTAATTCTAAAATAAAAGACGCACCTAACTATGCTTAGCTAGGTGCTCTACCAAAAATCGGTAACACTCAACAAGCAAAATTAAGTGTTCCTTTTTTATTTTATGAAGTTCCCTTCACTATATTCATTTTAACATATAAATGAATGTGTTGTCAAAAAACTACTCATCACTAACAGGATTACTTTCAACATACTTAGAAGCAACTTCTAATACTTTATGATATTCATCTTCTAACTCTTTAAAGTTATCATTAACAAAATTAGAATCATTTTCTTTACTCTTCAATTCATGTTGATAAGCTATATCTGCTAAAGTCATAAATCCTAAGTATTTGCAATCACTCTTCAAAGAATGAACTTCAATTGAATAGTTTTCCATATCTCCACTATTTTTATATTCAACTATTCTATTCCATTTATCTTCTACTTCAGCCATAAAGTCATTAATAGTCATATTATACATATCCATATCACCAAGCAGTTCTAATCCATGATTAACGTCTACTCCATTAGCTTCCAAGTATTCTCTACCAAGTTTTTCAGAAGTTTCAGAAACAACATCTTCCTCTATATCTAAAGTTTCAATTTCTTCTTTAGGTTCTACATAGTTTCTGTCTAGCTGATCACCAAGAACAGCTTCAATATTATCTTCTACAGGAACTATTTTATCTAACTCTTCTTTTTTCTCCTCTAATTCATTTTCAGCAGCTTCTTTAATTGCTAATTCTTCAGTATAACTTCTACCTAAAATATCATTTAAAACTTGTATTAATTGCTCTTTTTCTATTGGTTTAGCTAAATAATCATCAAAACCATCAGCTAAATATTTTTCTTTCATACCACTAATAGCATTAGCCGTTAAAGCAATAACTGGTGTTCTAAATCCTGGTATTTCTTTAAGTTTCTTTAAAGTATCAACACCACTCATCTTAGGCATCATATCATCCAGTAAAATAACATTATATTTTTCCCCAGCTTTAATTTTTTCTAAACACTCAAATCCACTATCACAAATATCAACTAAATTAGCATTATATCTTTCAAGTAATTTCTTAGCTACTTTTAAATTCAAAGCAACATCATCAACAATTAATATTTTTACATCATGTAAATCTAAAGTGGTTTTAACTTCTCTTTCTTTCTTAACAACAGCAGCCGTAATCTTTTGATTTAAAACAATAGTAAATTTAGAACCTTCTCCATAGACAGTATGAACTATTATTCTACCACCCATTAATTCAACCAATTGTTTAGTTATCGCAAGACCAAGACCAGTTCCTTCAATAGTTGTATTCCTATCTTCTTCAAGTCTTTGGAACTTAGTAAATAGTTTATCAACATTTTCAGTTT
>CAZVUP010000009.1:0-50776 GCA_964630365.1 uncultured Muribaculaceae bacterium | reverse complement strand
TTACTCCAAAAGGTATGGCTGAACTTACTTCAGAAGAAAAATTATTACATGCTATTTTTGGAGAAAAGACTCGTGAAGTTAGAGATACATCACTACGTGTACCACATGGTGGTGATGGTATTGTTCACGATATTAAAATTTATTCAAGAAAAGATAGTGATGAATTACCAGCTGGTGTTAGTAAAGTAATTCGTGTTTATATAATTCAAAAACGTAAAATTCAAGTTGGAGATAAGATGTCTGGTCGTCATGGTAATAAAGGTGTTATTTCACTTATTCTTCCACAAGAAGATATGCCATATTTACCAGACGGTACTCCAGTAGATATTATGCTTAATCCACAAGGTGTTCCATCTCGTATGAACTTTGGACAGATTCTTGAAATTCATATGGGTATGGCTTGTAAAAAGCTAGGTGTTCATATAGCAACTCCAGTATTTGATGGTGCGCATATTAGTGATATTCAAGCTATGATGAAGGAAGCTGGAATGGATGAGGATGGTAAAACTGTACTTTATGATGGACGTACTGGTGAACCATTTGATCATAGAATCTCTGTTGGTGTAATGTATATGATTAAGCTTCATCATATGGTTGATGATAAGTTACATGCGCGTGCTACAGGACCATATTCATTAGTTACTCAACAACCACTTGGTGGAAAAGCTCAGTTTGGTGGTCAAAGATTTGGTGAAATGGAAGTTTGGGCATTATATGCATATGGTGCTTCACATACATTACAAGAAATCTTAACTGTTAAATCTGATGATGTTATAGGTCGTGTAAAAGTATACGAATCTATTATTAAAGGTCAAGAAATTAATCAAGCAGGTGTTCCAGAATCATTTAGAGTACTTATGAAAGAGTTCCAAGCATTAGGATTGGATGTTTCAATTATTAATGATGAAGGAAAGACATTACAATTAAAAGAAATTGAAGCTGCCGAAGATAAAGAAGACAATAATATGAATATTGAAGAAGTTGAAAGTCCAGCTCATGAAATTGTTAATGAAGAAAAACCTATCATTGAAGATGATGATATGGAAGATGATTATGCTGATGATGATATGGAAGATTTAGAAGAGGAATTTGATCAAGAATTTAGTGTTTTTGATGATGAGGAAGGAGCTGATATTTAATGATAGATGTTAATAAATTTGAAGCATTAAAAATTGGTATAGCTTCTCCGGAAAAAATTCGTGAATGGTCTTATGGTGAGGTCAAAAAACCAGAAACAATCAATTATCGTACATTAAGACCAGAAAGAGATGGTTTATTCTGCGAAAAAATATTTGGGCCAAGTAAAGATTTTGAATGTGCTTGTGGTAAATATAAAAGAGTACGTTATAAAAATATAATATGTGATCGTTGTGGTGTAGAAGTTACTCGTTCTAAAGTAAGACGTGAAAGAATGGGACATATTGAACTTGCTACTCCTGTATCTCATATTTGGTTTTTTAAAGGGGTTCCATCTCGTATGGGATTGGTTCTTGATATGAGTCCAAGAGACTTGGAAGAAGTATTATACTTTGTTAGTTATGTAGTAATTGATAAAGGTAATGCTCCACTTGAAAATAAGCAAACATTATCTGAAAAAGAATATCGTGCATATTATGAAAAATATGGTACTGGTTTCAAAGTTGGAATGGGTGCTGAAGCTATTAAAGAGCTTTTAAAGAAAGTAGATTTAGAAAAAGAAATTAAGGAAATAGAAAAAGAACTTGAAAATGCTCAAGGTCAAAAGAGAACTCGTTTATTAAAGAGACTTGATGTACTTGATGCATTCTATAAGTCTGGTAATAAGCCTGAATGGATGATTATGGATTGTATTCCGGTTATACCTCCAGAATTACGTCCAATGATTCAATTAGATGGTGGTAGATTTGCGACATCTGATTTAAACGATTTATATAGACGTGTTATTAATCGTAATAATCGTTTGAAAAAACTTATCGATTTAGGTGCTCCTGGTATCATTATTCAAAATGAAAAACGTATGCTTCAAGAAGCTGTAGATGCATTATTTGATAATGGTCGTCGTGGTAGAAGTGTTACAGGGGCAGGAAACAGACCATTAAAATCAATTTCTTCTATGTTAAAAGGAAAACAAGGTCGTTTCCGTCAGAACTTACTTGGAAAACGTGTTGACTATTCTGGACGTAGCGTTATCGTTGTTGGTCCATCTCTAAAGATGTATCAATGTGGTATTCCTAAAGAAATGGCTCTAGAATTATTTAAACCACATGTTATTCATGGATTAGTAAGTAAAGATATTGCTCATAATATCAAAGCTGCTAAGAGATTAATTGATAATCAAGATCCTGTTGTTTGGGATATTGTAGAAGAAGTTATTAAAGAACATCCTGTTATGCTTAACCGTGCACCTACACTACATAGACTTGGAATTCAAGCATTTGAACCAATTTTAGTAGGCGGTAAAGCTATTAGACTTCATCCATTAGTTTGTCCAGCATTTAATGCTGACTTTGATGGAGACCAGATGGCAGTACACGTTCCACTTTCTGAAGAAGCTCAAGCTGAAGCTAGAATGTTAATGTTAGGTTCTAACAACATTCTACATCCAAAGAGTGGAGATCCTATTGTTACTCCTTCACAAGATATGGTTTTAGGTAATTATTATATTACTATGGAAAAAGCTGGTGAAGATGGAGAAGGTAGAGTATTTAAAAACTCTAATGAAGCATTAATGGCATATGAGAGAAGAGAGATAACTCTTCATACAAGAATTGCTATTCCAGTTGATTCATTTAAATATAAATTATTTACTGAACAACAAAAGGGAAAATATTTAGTAACTACAGTTGGTAAAATTAAGTTTAATGAAATATTACCAGATACATTTGCTTATATTAATGAACCAACTGATGAAAATATTTCTAATATTACTCCAAATAAATATTTCTTAGATAGAGGAACTAATATTCCAGAAGCAATTAAAGAAATGCCACTTGTTAATGCTTTTGCTAAAGGAACATTAGAAAAAATAATTGCTCAAGTATTTAAGAGATATAAGACTACTGAGACTTCAACAATGCTTGATAATTTAAAAGACTTAGGATTTAAATATTCAACAATTTCTGGTATTACTGTTAGTATGGCAGATGTTGAAACTAGTAAAACTAAACATGCTGTTGTTGAAGAAGCACAAAAATTAGTAGATAAGATTAATAAACAATATAAAAGAGGTTTAATTACAGAAGAAGAAAGATTTAATAAAGTAATTGAAACTTGGAATAATGCTACTGATCAAGTTAAAGAAGAGCTTGAAGGAATTTCTAAAACAGATATTGATAATCCAATATTTATAATGATGAATTCTAAAGCTCGTGGTAATATTTCTAACTTTACTCAGGTTGCTGGTATGCGTGGTATTATGGCTAAACCAGATGGTACACCTGTTGAAATTCCAATTCTTTCAAACTTTATTGAAGGACTAAGTGTTGCAGAATTCTTCTTATCAACACATGGTGCTCGTAAAGGTTCTGCAGATACAGCTTTAAAAACAGCAGATTCTGGATATTTAACTCGTCGTTTAGTCGATGTTAGTCAAGATATGATTGTTAGAGAGGCTGATTGTGGTACTGATCAAGGTGTTGTTGTAAGAGACTTTATTAATGAAAAAACAGGAAGTGTTATTGAAAGTTTACGTGATCGTATAGTTGGACGTTTTGCTAATAAGAAAGTTGTTCATCCTGAAACAAAAGAGGTAATTGTTGATAAACTTCAAATGATTACAGAATCTCTTGCTGATAAAATAATTAAAGCTGGTATAACGGAAGTTGAGATACGTACTGTTTTAACTTGTGGTACACAAAATGGTGTATGTCAAAAGTGTTATGGTCGTAACTTGGCAACAGGTAATTTAGTTGAAGTAGGAGAAGCAGTTGGTGTTATGGCTGCTCAATCAATTGGTGAACCTGGTACTCAGCTTACAATGCGTACATTCCACTCAGGAGGAGTTGCCCATGGTGGTGATGCTGATATCACTCAGGGTCTTCCTCGTGTACAAGAGTTATTCGAAGCTAGAACACCAAAAGCAAAAGCAACAATTGCTGAAATTGATGGTACTGTTACAAAGGTTAAAGAAGATCATGGTAAATATAAAATTAGTATTACTAATAAACTTGAAACTAAAGAACATGTTACTAACTATGGATCTAAATTATGTGTAGAAAAGGGAACAGAAGTAAAATGTGGTGATAAGCTAACTGAAGGTGCTATTAGCCCTAAAGAATTATTGGCAGTTACAGATCCAATTACTACACAAGAGTATATTTTGAAAGAAGTTCAATATACTTATCGTTCACAAGGTGTTGATATTTCTGATAAACATATTGAAATAATTGCTCGTAGAATGATTAGTAAAATTAGAATTATTGATGGTGGAGATACTAGATTCTTACCAGGTGGACTTGTTAATTTCCGTGAATTTACTGATGGAAATAAAGAGGCAATTATTAATGGTAAGACTCCTGCTTTAGGAAAGCCAATTTTACTTGGTATTACTAAAGCAGCACTTGAAACTGATTCATTCTTATCAGCTGCATCATTCCAGGAAACTACAAGAATTCTTACAGATGCTGCAATTAGAGGTAAAGTTGATCCTCTTGCTGGATTAAAAGAAAATGTTTTACTTGGTAAATTAATACCAGCCGGAACAGGTAGTAAGCATTATCGTGATGTAGAATATGAATTAAAATCAGAATTTATTGATGAAGAACCATTAGAACAGTTAGAAGATCAGTTTATGGAATAATAAAGGACTTTTCACAACAGTGAAAAGTCTTTTTTGTCTTTACTTTTATGAAAAAATTTAGTATTATGTATACTAGGTGATCATATGAAAAAATTAAATCATAATGGTTGGGGTTTATCAACAATGATAGGCTTTATGATAGCTTTTGTAGTCTTTTTATTAGTTGTTGCATTCTTAACCTACAGAGCAGGATTATAATAAAATTAATATAATTATTTAAATAATTATTGACATTGGCACTAGTAAATGTTATATTATTACTGCTGATTAAATATCTTTGCTGTGGGCAAAGATTTATTTAAAGGGTAAAATGACACACCTGGATATGTGTAGAGAAAGGAGATTGATTTAATGCCTACTATTAACCAATTAGTTAGAAAAAATCGTAAGGATAAAGTTAAGAAGAGTAAAGCACCAGTGCTTGGAGTTGGATTAAATACAATAAAAAAGAAAAACACTGATACTAATTCTCCTCAAAAACGTGGAGTTTGTACTCGTGTTGGTACTAAAACACCTAAAAAACCAAACTCAGCTTTACGTAAGTATGCGCGTGTTCGTTTATCAAATGGAAAAGAAGTTGATACTTATATTCCAGGAATCGGACACAATTTACAAGAACATAGTGTTGTACTAATTCGTGGTGGACGTGTAAAAGACTTAATCGGAGTTCGTTATCATATAATTCGTGGAACACTTGATACAGCTGGAGTTAAAGATCGTAAACAAGGTCGTAGTAAATATGGTGCTAAAAAACCAAAAGAATAGAATTAATATTTTTGAAGGGAGGATTTTAAGATGCGTAAAAGACGTGCAGTAAAAAGAGATATTTTACCAGATCCAATATATAAATCAAAAGTTGTTGCTAAACTTATAAATACTATTATGTTAGATGGTAAAAAAGGAATAGCTCAAACAATAGTTTATGATGCTTTTGATATTGTAAAGACAAAGACTGGTAAAGATGCATTAGAAACTTTTAATGAAGCAATAGAAAATATAAAACCTCAACTTGAAGTTAAAAGTCGCCGTGTTGGTGGATCTAACTATCAAGTTCCAATTGAGGTAACACCTGCTAGAGCATTAGCGTTAGCTCTTAGATGGTTAACTAAATATTCTCGTGAGCGTGGTGGAAAAGGAATGGCTGAAAACTTGGCCAATGAAATAATTGATGCAGCTAATGGTACAGGTGCAGCAGTTAAAAAACGTGAAGATACTCATAGAATGGCAGAGGCTAACAAGGCATTTGCACATTATAGATGGTAGGAAGGAGAGAATAATATGGCAAGAGATACATCTTTAGAGAAAACTAGAAATATTGGAATAATGGCTCATATTGATGCAGGTAAAACAACTTGTACTGAGCGTATCTTATTCCATACGGGGGTTACTCATAAAATTGGAGAAACTCATGATGGTGAGTCTCAAATGGACTGGATGGCACAAGAACAAGAACGTGGTATAACTATCACTTCTGCTGCTACAACTGCTCATTGGAAAAACCATCGTCTTAATATTATTGATACTCCAGGACACGTAGATTTTACAATTGAAGTTTCTAGATCGCTTCGTGTATTAGACGGTGCTGTAGCATTAATTGATGCACAGGCTGGTGTAGAACCTCAAACTGAAACAGTATGGAGACAAGCTTCTGAGTTTAAAGTTCCAAGAATTATTTTTGCAAACAAAATGGACAAGATGGGAGCTAATTTTGAATATAGTTTAAAGACTATTAAAGACAGATTAGGAGTAAATGCTAAACCTATTGAATGGCCAATTGGTTCTGAAGCAGACTTTAATGGTGTAATAGATTTAGTTACTATGAAAGCTTATCATTATGACGGTAAGCAAGAAGAAAATGCTGAAGAAATTGAAATTCCAGCAGATTTAAAAGATGTTGCTGAAGAGAAAAGAGCAGAATTGATTGAAGCTGTTGCTGAATTTGATGATGAAATGATGATGACTTATCTTGATGGTGGAGAAGTTACTATTGAGATGATAAAGAAGGCTATTCGTAATGGTTGTCTTGCTGCAGAATTTTTCCCAGTTATGTGTGGTACTGCTTTAGGTAATAAAGGTATTAAACTTTTACTTGATGCAGTAATTGATTATTTGCCAAGTCCACTTGATATTGAATCAATAAAAGGAACTACATTAGATGGAAAAGAAGCAGAGAGACATCCTAGTGATAATGAACCATTTGCAGCTTTGGCATTTAAAGTTATGACTGATCCATTTGTTGGACGTTTAACATTCTTTAGAGTTTATTCAGGACACTTATCAAGTGGTTCTTATGTATTAAACTCTACTAAAGATTCTAAAGAAAGAATTGGTCGTATTCTACAAATGCATGCTAATAATCGTAAGGAAATTACAGATGTATATACTGGAGATATAGCAGCAGCTGTAGGACTTAAAAATACAACAACAGGAGATACTTTATGTGATGAGAAAAAAGCTATTATTTTGGAAAGCTTAGTAGTTCCAGAACCAGTTATTCAATTGGCTGTTGAACCAAAATCTAAAGCTGATCAAGATAAAATGGCTTTAGCTCTTCAAAAACTTGCTGAAGAAGATCCAACATTTAAAGTTCATACTGATCATGAAACAGGTCAAACTGTTATTGCTGGTATGGGTGAGTTACACTTAGACGTATTAGTTGATCGTATGAAAAGAGAATTCAATGTTGAAGCAAATGTTGGTGCTCCACAAGTTGCTTATCGTGAAACAATTAAGCAAGCTGCTGATTGTGAAGGTAAATATATTAAACAATCTGGTGGTCGTGGACAATATGGACATGTATGGGTTAAATTCGAACCAAATCCTGATAAAGGATATGAATTCGTTGACCAAATTGTTGGTGGTGTTGTTCCTCGTGAATATATCCCAGTTGTTGACAAAGGATTACAAGAAGCATTACAAACAGGTATTCTTGCAGGATATCCTATGATTGATGTTAAGTGTACATTATTTGATGGTTCTTACCATGATGTAGACTCTAACGAAATGGCATTCAAAATTGCTGCTAGTTTCGCATTAAAAGAAGCTAAGAATAAATGTAAGCCAGTTTTACTAGAACCAATTATGAAAGTTGATGTTACAACTCCAGAAGAATATTTTGGAAATGTAATGGGAGACTTAACTGCTCGTCGTGGTAAACCACTAGGACAAGAAGCACAGGGTAACGCAGTAAAACTAAGCGCTATGGTTCCACTTTCTGAAATGTTTGGATATGCTACTAACCTTCGTTCTAATACACAAGGTAGAGCTACATTCGTAATGTTCTTTGATCATTATGAAGAAGTGCCAAAGAACATTTCTGAAGAAATAATTAAAAAGAGTGGAAATTAATTAATTTAGTATCAAAATAGTTGAAAAATAATCAATTATTAGATAAAATATATGTTGTAAATGAAAAAGGAGGAATAAATTTATGGCAAAACAAAAATTCGATCGTTCAAAACCACATGTTAATGTTGGTACAATTGGACACGTAGATCATGGAAAAACTACATTAACTGCTGCTATTACTAAATGTTTAGCTGGTAAAAACGGAAATGAAGCTGTTGCTTTTGAAAATATTGATAAGGCACCAGAAGAAAGAGAACGTGGTATTACTATTAATACTGCACACGTTGAGTATAGTACTGAAAAAAGACACTATGCACACGTAGACTGTCCAGGACATGCTGATTATGTTAAAAACATGATTACTGGAGCAGCTCAAATGGATGGAGCAATCTTAGTTATTGCTGCTACTGATGGACCTATGGCACAAACTCGTGAACATATCTTACTTGCTCGTCAAGTTGGAGTTCCAAGAATGGTTGTTTTCATGAACAAGTGTGATATGGTTGATGACCCAGAATTATTAGATTTAGTTGAAATGGAAATTCGTGACTTATTAAACGAATACGGATTCGATGGAGACAATACTCCAATTATCCGTGGTTCTGCTTTAAAAGCTCTTGAAGGTGATCCAGAATGGACTCCAAAGATTGATGAATTAATGGATGCTGTTGATACTTGGATTCCAACTCCAGAAAGAGATAATGATAAACCATTCTTAATGAGTATTGAAGATGTATTCACAATTACAGGTCGTGGTACAGTTGTTACTGGACGTGTTGAACGTGGTACATTAAAACTAAACGATGAAGTTGAAATAGTTGGTATCAAAGAAACTAAGAAAACAGTTGTTACTGGTATCGAAATGTTTAGAAAACAATTAGATTATGCTGAAGCTGGAGACAATGCAGGAGTTTTACTTCGTGGTATTGCTCGTGAAGAAGTTGAAAGAGGACAAGTTCTTGCTAAACCAGGAAGTGTTACTCCACATCATAAATTCAAAGCTACAGTTTATATCTTAAGTAAAGAAGAAGGCGGACGTCATACACCATTCTTCAATAACTATCGTCCACAATTCTATTTCAGAACTACTGATGTAACTGGTGTTATTACTTTACCAGAAGGTACTGAAATGGTTATGCCTGGAGATAATGTTGATATGAGCGTTGAATTAATTCATTCAATCGCACTTGAACAAGGTACTCAATTCTCTATCCGTGAAGGTGGAAGAACTGTAGGTGCTGGTTCAGTTACTGAAATTGTTGAATAATTATAAATAACATACTAATATTAGTATGTTATTTTTTTTATTTTCATTTTTTTTAGCCCATGTTATAATTCAGGTAAGGTGATTATATGATTAATGGTATAACATGTGATACTTCATTCGAATCTTTAATTCAAAAAGCTGAAGTAAATACATATTTAAACGAAGTTAAAAATTGTATAGATGAATACATTAAAACAATTAATACAGTTATAGAAGAAGAAAAAAGTGATGGCGGTTTATCAACTAACAGTGTAAGTATTACTGGATCTGGAGTTAGTGCTGCTGATGGGGCTATACTTGCAACAGCGGCAGATGATTTTTTAAATAAAGTTAAGCTTGATAGTGCATTTAATACTTATAGTGAAGCAGTTAATGAGGCATATAAAAGTCAAAAAAATAAAGAATTGAATAAGCTAATTGAAAAAATTGATGAAAGATTAGCTCAATTGAGGGCTGAATATAAGAGTGTAAATCATGATATAAATTATTATTCTAATAAAATAGATAAAGGATTAGACGTTGCAGCTGATACTGACTATATGAGTTTATATCAAGAAGCGTGCTCTAGAGCTAAACAACTTAGTAGTAAAATAGAAAAATATGAAAGTAAGAAAAAAACTGCAGAGGGGTTGATTCTATGAATTCTGAAATAACTGGAGATTTGCATGTTGATTTTAGATTGTTGTTTGCTGGAAGAGATTATTTGACAAAAGCTAAAACAGAAATATATAAAAATATCTCTGATGATTTAAAAGAAACTGTTGATAAATTAGTAAAAAGTGGTGAAAAACATGATAATTGTTTTTCTGGCGTTAGTAGTTCGCCTCTTTCTGATGAAGTTAAATCAGAATCAGAAAATTTTGCTGATTTAATAAGTAAATTTAATTTTATTGCTGATTTGTGTGTTAATTATAGCAACTATACAGATAGTCAGATATTTGAAATGTTAGGTGTACATATAACTAACAAAGATAGCCTTGCGTCAAACTTGATTTCTGATTTTTATGATTTTTCTAAGAGTTTGTTTGAGAAAGTAAATAAAGAATTAATTACAGAGGATTTTGATTATAATTATTATAGCAATATTTTAGATGCCATAATGAATGATCCTAATAAATCTATGAGAGATAAAGCGGCGGCAGCAGGAATATTTTTAACTACTATTTTTCCACACATGGATTATTTCTGGGGTGGTGGTCATGGAGATACTACTGTAGGTGTTAATCCTGATTGGGGTAAACCTAGGCGGGTTACTGCCGGAGGTAGTAAATCTACAGGACATATCAGAAGCTATGCTTTAGATTGTTCTGGATTTACTAGTTGGGCTCTTAGGACAGCTGGATTACCTGGTCCTGATAGTACTGAAATTGATACTAGCTTTTATAAATTTGGTACAACTGTTCCAATTACATCAAGTGGTATACAACCTGGAGATGTTGCACATCAAAATGGACATGTCGGTTTAGTTGTAGCTGTTAATGGTGATAATATTATTATTGCTCACTCGACTGGAGATAGTCTGTCAGCTCCTGGTGGTAGTGGAATGGCTTTAACGGAAATAAGTACTAAAACCGGTAAGGTTGTTGATGACTCTATGTATGGACCTGGTGGTTCTAGTTTTACAGAAATTATTAAAATAGATTATCCAGATGATGATAAAAATAAAAATGAATAAAGATTTATTCTTTATTCATTTTTTTATATAAGTTATAGGCAAAATTATTTAATATAATATCAAACTCGCCAATATATTCTGTTACAGTTGTATTAAATCCTAATTTTGACTCATTTAATCCACTAAATTCATTTTTTTCTTCAAATTCGCCAACAATTCCGTTTAGATTTACATATTTAAATCCTAGTGAATTATAATCATTTATTAATTGCCATCTCAATAGATAATTGGCATTTAAATATCCATATTCTTCATTTATTCCTTCAGCAAATACATAGGCAGCATTATCATATTTTATTACCATGGCAGCACCAATTATAATTCCATCAGGATTGCTTTTTAATAATTCTGTTGATGCTAAAAGACTATTTTTATATGATGTAATTAGTTTATCTGATTCCATTTTTTTGTTAAGACTATTTTCTCTTTCTTTATCATCTAATGCCATGTTTTGGATGTTTTCTGCTAGGATATTGTTAAATTCTATTTCCTTTTCATAACTTCTTCTACTATTAACTAAAAATGTTTCAGTATTTATTTTTGCATAGTATATATCAATATCTGATGCAAATTCTTCACACATTTTTCTATAGAATGCAAGTGGTAAAACATCTTTTGCTTTTGCTAGTTCATATAATTTTTTAACATCTTTATTTTCATCTTTAAATATTTCAACGCCGCCATTTGTAGCTCGACGTATTTTTGTTCTTGTTCTTTTATCTAGTCTAGCAAAAATATCTCTAATATCTCTTTGTAATAGGACTAATGCTTCCCACCTTGGTTTTTCATTTTCAAAAAATAAATTTTTTCCTTTATATTCAAATCCTACTTTTTTTAGATTGTCTGTAATTGTAGTTCCTTTATTATTTATATTAATAATATTTCCATCATTTGTTCTGATAGTAAGAGGAATGTATGGATCTATTCGTAGAAGCATGAAGTTCTTTTTTGCTAATGATTTTTTTAAACATTTCATCCCATCTACTACTAATTCAGTATTTTCATAGTTGAATAATATTCCTCTTGGTGCATAAGCTATTTTGTAATGCATAAAGACATCTTTAAATATTATTAACGATGCACCTATTAGTTTGTTATCATCATTAACTATTCCTAGGAGTTGCGTTCTATAGCCAAATTTGGAAATAACATTAGCATACATGGAACTTTGGTAGTAATTTCTATAACGATGCGTAGATGCAAATCTATCAAATTGATTTGGGCTTAACTTTACAATTTTCAAATTTGTTCCCTCCTATCATCATATATTATAACATATGAATTTTATTTCTTACAATAAACTTTATGGTATTTGGTGTTGTTTTTATTTTGTTATGATATAATGAATTTGTATAGATAGGAGGAATTAAATGAAAATTACTGATGTTATTGGTAGAGAAATACTTGATTCAAGAGGAAATCCTACAGTAGAAGTAGATGTTGTTTTAGAAAATGGTGTTCTTGGAAGAGCTGCTGTACCTAGTGGGGCATCAACAGGAGAAAGAGAAGCGTTGGAACTTCGTGATGGTGGAAATCGTTATATGGGAAAAGGTGTTTTAAAAGCTGTTCAAAATGTTAATGGGCCACTTAGAGATCTTGTTATTGGAATGGATGCCAGTGATCAAAAGGCTTTGGATTATGCAATGATAGAATTAGATGGAACACCTACAAAATCAAAATTTGGAGCTAATGCTATTTTAGGTATTAGTATGGCTGCTATGAAAGCTAGTGCAATAGCTAAAGGAGTACCATTATATAAATATGTTGGAGAAGGAACAGTTTTACCTGTACCTATGATGAATATAATTAATGGAGGAGCACATGCTGATAATAAATTAGATTTTCAGGAATTTATGATAATTCCACAACGTGATACTTTTAAAGAAAGATTACGTGTAGGAGCTGAAGTTTTTCATAATTTAAAAAAAGTGCTTAATGAAAAGGGCTTAGCTACTGGTGTTGGTGATGAAGGTGGATTTGCTCCTGATTTACAATCAAATAGTGAGGGATTTGAATTGATTGTGGAAGCTATCAAAAGAGCAGGATATGAACCTGGTAAGGATGTTTGTTTGGGGATAGATGTTGCAGCATCAGAATTTTATAAAGATGGTAAATATGAACTTGTAGGTGAAGGCAGAAGTTTAACAACAGATGAATTAATAGATTTTTATGAAGAATTAGTTAATAAATATCCTATTATTTCTATTGAAGATCCAGTTGATGAAAATGATTGGGATGGATTTAGAAAAATAACTGAGAAAATAGGTGATAGAATTCAACTTGTTGGTGATGATTTGTTCGTTACTAATAAGTCTTGTTTACAGATGGGAATAGATAATCATGCAGGTAATGCTATATTATTAAAAGTTAATCAAATTGGTACAATTACTGAAACTTTAGAAACTATTGATTTAGCTCGTGCTAATGGTTATAAGACTATTATTTCTCATCGCTCTGGTGAAACCGAAGATACAACTATTGCTGATTTGGCAGTAGGTCTTAACTTAGGACAAATAAAAACAGGTTCTGCTTCTAGAACTGATAGAATTTGTAAATATAATCAATTATTAAGAATTGAAGAGGAGCTATCAAAATAGTTCTTCTTTTTAAATGATATTATTTGCAATATAATAATTTTTATGGTAAAATACTTATTGTTATTAACGGAGGGATTAGATGGAAACAGCCTTATTAATTATATCAATATTGCTTATAATAATGGTTTTATTACAGAGTGGTAAAGCAGAAGGTGGTCCACAGATTATTTCTGGTGGTCAGAGTGAATTATTTGCAAATAGAAAAGAACGTGGTTCTGAGCTTGTTATTACTAGAATAACTATGCTATTAGGGTTAGTATTCTTTGTGATTTGTTTAGTATCAATGTTTGTTTAGGACCTTTGGTCCTTTTTCTTTTGGAAAAGACTAGTTATATCTCACAAAATAAAGTATAATTATGATAGAGGGTGATATTAGTGAGAGATAATATTATAAATGTTTTAAAAAATTGTGATAAAGCTGTTGATATTTATGAATTACAAGATTTATTAGGAATAACAGATGTTAAAGAGATTGAAGAGCTTAGTACAGAACTTAGAAAATTAGAAGATGAAGTGATAATCTATAGATCTAATAAAGATAAATATATGATGTTAGAAAATAGTCACTTGCGAAAAGGTGTAATGCGTGCTAATAAAAAAGGGTTTGGTTTTGTTGAAATAGAAAACATGGATGATGATGTTTATGTTTCTCAAGATAATATGAATGGTGCCATTCATGATGATGTTGTTTTAGTTGAAATAACAAGTAAAATGTATCTTGATCGTTTAGAAGGAAGAATTCTTAGGATTATTGACAGAAAGGTTAAAAGATATATTGGTTTAATTAATATTGATGACAAAGGTATTGGCCATATTACATTAGATGACGATAAAATTAAACTTGATATAGAAATTCCAAAAGATAAAACTTTGAATGCAGTTGACGGTCATAAAGTAGTAGTAGAACTTGGTAAAAAATTAGATAATCATTCAAAGTATGAAGGAGAAGTTGTTGAAATAATAGGCCATGTTAATGATCCGGGTGTTGATATTTTATCTATTATTTATAAATATAATATTAATGTTGATTTTCCAGAAGATGTGAAAAATGAAGTTTCTGAAATGCCAATGGAGGTTAGAGAATCTGATTTACGTGGTAGAAAGGATTTAAGAGATCAAGTAATATTTACAATAGATGGCGATGATACAAAGGATATTGATGATGCCATTTCTATTAAAAAATTTCCTAATGGCGAATATGAACTTGGTGTTCACATAGCTGATGTTAGTTATTATGTTAAAGAAGGCAGCCCGCTAGATAATGAGGCAATGGAGAGAGGAACTAGTGTTTATTTAGTTGATCGTGTTATTCCAATGCTTCCTCATGAATTATCTAATGGTATTTGTTCCTTAAATCCAAATGTTGACAGACTTGCTGTTTCTTGTGTTATGAAATTTGATGCTAATGGTAAACAATTAGATTATGAGATTTTTCCAAGTGTAATCAAATCAAGAATTCAAATGACTTATAAAAATGTTAATAGTATATTAGAAAAAAATGTTATTCCAGAAGGATATGAATCCTATGAGCAAGATTTAAGATTAATGGCAGAACTTGCTAAAATTTTAAGAAAAGAAAAAACAAAACGTGGTTATATTGATTTTGGAGTTGATGAAGCAAAAATATTGGTAGATGATAAAGGTGTTCCAACAGATGTTGTTTTACGTGATAGAGGAGTAGGTGAAAAATTAATAGAAGACTTTATGATTGCTGCTAATGAGTGTGTAGCAACACATATTTATTTTATGAATTTACCTTTTATTTATCGTGTTCATGAATATCCAAAAGAAGAAAAAATTAGAAGCTTTTTAAGTTTTGTAAGTGGACTAGGATATCAAGTTAATGGTAATATTCATGATGTTAAACCGACAACAATGCAAAAGATACTTGCGCAACTTGAAGATAAACCAGAATATAAGATATTATCTTCACTATTACTTAGAAGTATGCAAAAGGCAGTTTATAAACCTGAAAACTTAGGTCATTATGGACTAGCTAGTAAGTGTTATACGCATTTTACTTCACCTATTAGACGATATCCTGATACAACGGTTCATAGACTTCTTCATACATATTTGTTTGATGGTAAAATGGATATGGCGACGATTAGAAAGTGGGAAGAAAAACTTGTATATATTGCTGAACATTCTTCAGAACGAGAGAGAGCAAGTGTTGATTGTGAGAGAGAAGTAGATGATATGAAGATGGCAGAATACATGGAAAAGCATATTGGCGAACAGTATGAAGGAATGATATCTTCAGTTACTAGTTTTGGAATGTTTGTTGAACTTGATAATTTAATAGAGGGATTAGTACCAATTAGAGATATGAATGATTTCTTCCATTTTGATGAAGAAAAAATGACTCTCACTGGTGAGAAAAGTGGTATTATATATAGAATAGGTGAAAGAGTAGTTGTTAAAGTTGTTAGAGCATCTAAAGAAGATAAAACAATTGATTTTGAAGTAGTAAAGAAGGTAGAAAATGGCGAAAAGAAGAGTAAAAATTAAAAAAGGTGGAAAGATACTATTCTTTTTGATAATTGTAGCTGTTGGTGTTATAGGTGTTATTTTAGGAAGAAATTCTGGATTGGCTAAAAATGAAAAAGAAGAGCATAAGGCGAAAAAGGTTGAAAAAGAACCTGTAAAAGAGCCTAAAGAATATAATGCTAGTCTGTTTATGGTTGGAGATGCTTTAATTCACAGTGCAATATATCAAGATGCTAAGCAAGCTGATGGTTCATATGATTTTAAGCCAATGTTAGAAGTGATTAAACCAATTTCATCTACTTATGATTTAGTGTATTATAATCAAGAAACTGTTTTAGGCGGTACAGAGTTAGGTCTATCTAATTATCCAAGATTTAATTCCCCTTATGAAGTAGGAGATGCTTTTATTGATGCTGGATTTAATATGGTGTCTTTAGCTACTAATCACACAATGGATAAAGGTGAAGTAGGTGTTACTAATTCTGTAAATTATTGGAAAAGTAAAAAAGATTCTGTAGTTTATTCTGGTCAGTGGATATCTGCTGAAGAAAGAGAGGCTGAAACTGCTCAAGTATACGAAAAAAATGGTATAAAATATGCCTTTTTATCTTATACGACTTGGACTAATGGTTTAGAAACCCCTGTTGGAAAAGAGTATTTAAATAATGTTTATTCACCAGAAAAGGCGGCAGCTGATATTGCTAAAGTAAAGGATAAAGCTGATGTCATAATTGTTGCAATGCACTGGGGAATAGAATACTCGCTTGGTGTTTCGCCCAATCAAGAAGAAATAGCTAATTACTTGTCAAGTTTAGGAGTTCAGATTATAATAGGTGCACATCCACATGTTGTTGAACCTGTTCAATATATCAATGATGGCAGAACTTTTGTTATTTATTCTTTAGGAAATTTTATTTCTGATCAAGAAGGTAATGAAAGGCTTACAGGTTTAATGATGTCCTTAAATATCAAAAAAGTTGTAGATGTTGATGATAATGTTACAGTAACTATTGAAGATCCTAGAGCAGAACTTATTTATACTAAATCTTATAGATGGCCAAGGAATTTTAAGGTTTATCCTTATCCACAACTTACTTATGAATTGTTAGGTAGTAAGGATACTTTATATGAAAAGTATAAGGCTGTTGTAAGTGAGAGATATCCAGAACTTGTTTGGGGTGTTACGGGGAGTGATTTAAATGGAAATTCTGAATAAACGAGCAAAATTTGATTATTTTATTGAGTCTGAATATGAAGCAGGTATTGTTTTAACTGGTACGGAGATAAAATCAGTTAGAAATGGTCATTGTAATATTCGTGACTGTTATGGAATTATTAAGAATAATGAAGTTTTCCTTTTAAATATGTTTATAGGTCAATATAAGGAAGGAAACATATTTAATCATAATGAAACTAGGAGTAGGAAACTTTTACTTCATAAGAAAGAAATAAAAAAGATAAAACAAGAAATTGAGGTTAATGGTCTTACGTTAATTCCATTGAAATTATATTTTAAAAATAATCATTTAAAAGTATTACTTGGTGTTTGTCGTGGTAAGAAAAATTATGATAAACGAGAAACTATAAGAGAAAGAGATATAAAAAGAGAAAATGCTAAAAGTTTAAAAAATTATTAGCATTTTCTATTTTTTTTAGTCTTAACATTACATTTTTTGTTAGTTAATGCGTTTATACTAGATTTATTTTTAGTTTTATGTTATAATCTAGGCACGGGGCTGATTTGGTTTCGACAGGAATAGTAGAGCATAGATGGCAAGTCGGGAGTCCACGTTAGAGACACAAAAAAATAAATGCTAAAAAATTAAAATCTGCAGTAGCTAATTTGTTTGGTGCACGCCAAGCAGTTGCTTTTGCCTAATAATATAAGGTCTGCGCTTCTTTTTAGACTTTACCTAGAGTTTATTTAGAGGTTCATTTTTATAGGTTATAGCTATTCTTTGTCTAGGGAATAGAAAGAATTTTTAGACTAGTATAGTAACTTGGTCGTTAACTACTTGGTTATTATATGAATATAATTAGTTAACTAAGCTTGTAGAGGTTTATGTAGCTCTATTTTTGGACAGGAGTTCGATTCTCCTCAGCTCCACCAGTGACGAATCTGTTCGAACTATTCGAACTTTATATATAAATATCAACTCAATTTGGGTTGATTTTTTCGTTATATGAAAAATCATCCTACTAGGAAAGGATGGTGCTTATGATAAATATTATTAAGCAAGAAATTACAATTGAAGAATCTTTAAAACAAAGATTAGAGTTTATATGTGAGTTTTCACATACTACTCCTACTTTTATCAATGGTTTTATTCATAAAGTAGACAAAACTAATCTTTCTTATGTAGAACCTCATAAGATAATCATTAAAGGTATAACATTTCTTGCTTTTAATTATTCTAATGAGATTTATATCAAGAATTTATCTCAAAAGATTTATATACTCATAATATATTTAGTGATAAAACTATTGAATTAATTAAAGATGATTATATTTGGAATAAAGAAAATGATAAAGATAAAGAAAAAGATGATTACGAAATTTAAATGTAATCATCTAATTTTACTATTATTTATGTATCTAGGCATTCGTATTGCACTGTCTATTCTTCTTTTTGTTAAAACTTTACTATATATTCTTGCGTGTTCCTGAATTTGTTCTGGTGATAATTGTTCAAATTCATGTGATTTAATATATCTTGAATCAGTATATCTACAAATATCTACCCACGATGGATTAATTTGTTTTAATGCATCAATTGTCATTTTAACATCTTCAATAGTTTCAGTTGGGAATCCTGCAATTATAGATAAATATAATTCTTTTTCTTTTTTGCTTTTGATACATTTAACAAATTCAATATATTCCTCAATTGATACACTTTTTCCCATTAGCCTCAAAATGCGATTGCTTCCTGATTCCAATGATCCTCCTAATGAAAATAATTTAGTACTATCTCTTAGTACTTCATGAAAACCATATTTTGCAGCATCAAAGAAACTAAATCCACCAAGACCTATAGCTTCTATATTATCTTTATTTTCTACATATTCAATTATTTCAGGAAGTCTATATTCTTTATATAAATCATACCCATATTGCGATAAATTTGCACCAATTATCTCTAAATGTTTAATTGGAAATCCACATTCATTTGCATAATCTATAGCATCTTTTACAGATTCAATGTCCATACTTTTTAAAGGCCAATTTTGATAAGTTGTTTTACAAAATGAACACCTATTATTACAACCATTTGATATATACAAATTAGCCCTACCATTATCATAAAGTATTATCCCACCGAAATCATGTATATGTTCTTGAAAATCTTTATTTGGATATAAATAGTATAGTAATTTATATGGTGTGTTTTGTGGTATTACAATATCAATATTTTTATCAATCCAACATTTAATTTTATTAAAAAATTCATTATTAATTCTAAATGGTCGTGTCATACAACCAGTTAAATAAACTGTAACTTTTTTTCTATCGTTTAATTGACTAATAATATCATGCATGTATATAATACTACTATAAACATGTTCCTCAGTACAAGCACATGTTCCAGAAAAAATAATAATGTCTGCATCTTTAGGATCATCTATTATTATATCTCTTTCTGAAACTTCATTTCTTATCATATAATCTTGATAATTTATTCCGCAATTAAGTGCTTGACCAAAATAAACCTTTCTTTTTATTTCTTCCATAAGAATTTTTCCCCATTCAAATTGCTGAATACTATATCACAAAAGAATAATTTTGTCAAAAAATGAGCATTTTTTAAACATTTTATGTTTTTTGTGTTAAACTATTATTAGTGAGTGATATTTATATTATTCTTACTTGTGAAAAAGTTGTAGATATCTACGACACTCGCACCATAGGATAATTAAAAAGAACTTTTATAAAAGTTCTTTTTTATATTATGGCAATTTAGTTCTTAGTAATTTCTGTGTTATAATATAATAAAGTTCGAGGTGGTTTGTTTGAAAAAATTTGATTGTGATGTTAAGTATGCAATTATTAAGGCTCATCGAGTTCCTAATATTAGAACATTTGTTGATTCTTTCTGTAGTAGTCATATAAAATTTTGTTATCCTCATCATCCGGTTTATATAGTGGAAAGATGTTATGTATTAGATAGTTTTGAAGAGAATGGTGAGAAAAAATATTTAATTGTTCCTACAGCTAGGTATAAGTATTCAAAGGAAGATCAGGCTTATTCGGAACTTTTATATGATTTAGAAAAGTACTATGAGTCTGGAGAAGCAGATGATTTCATAAATTTTGGTAAAACTATAACAACAGTTCCTTGTCTTTATGATGATTTTAGTTCGGCTCTTGATGAGCGAAATAAACTTAATGCTGATATTAAGAGTCATTTAATTGAGTTTTTAAAAAATGTTGTTTCAGAGGGATATTATCATTCTATATTGTATTCAAGAGATGTTGGTATAGCTGAATGGGAAAAGGATGTTGATGCTAGTATAGAAGAAGAGCAACTTAAACAATGCAAATTAGATTTTGATGCTGTTGTTGAAAGAAGTAGTAAAGATGATAATAGAGAAAATCCTAATTGTTCTCATGATAATAGTTCGTTTAGTGAATGGTGTTTGATGCCTTTTGAAGAAGATATGACTACTTTTTGGGGTGTTAGACGTTATAATAATGCTGTGGAAAGATATTGTCATGAATGTGGTTGTGTTGAAAGAGTTAGAGGAAAATATGAAAATCGATATTTTGATGTACCTATGACTACAGAACCAAGATATATTCAAAGAAGAAAAAAGCAATTAGAGAAAAAAATGAAGCATTCATTTTATTAAAATTTTAATTTAATGTTAATTATTTATAATAATGGAGTTGGAAAAATGCAAAAAGAACATGTCGCGTTAGAGCAAGAAATGTGCGAAAATTTGTATGCTAATGCAGAAGAACAATTGGGTTTTTTTCAAATTGAATTGGAAGATTTTTTAAATAAATATTATAAGAAGGATTATTCACTAGATTTTAGAGTTAAAACAGCAGATAAGATGATGAAAAAGTTAGCATATCGTCGTATGGAAGGTCGTGTTATTGAACCGCATGAATTGCCCGATATTATTGGTTTTAGAGTGGCAGTAGCTAGCGAAGTAGATGTTATTGAACTTTCTAATTTAATAGAGGAATGTCTAAAGCCAATTAGAAAAGTTGATCATTTTAGTATTCCAACTACTAGTGGATTTAAAGCAAATTTATATTATTTTTCATCAAACTTGATTAATGTTGAAATACAAGTAATGACACAAAAAATGAAATTATGGGTAAATGAGACACATGATGAGTATGATCGAAGAAAATATAAAATATAAATTTTAATAATTATGTTTGAAAGGTGAATGATATGGATATTTGGGAGGAAATGTATTTAAAAGCAAAGGAAGAATATCATCCAGAAGAGGTGTCACCATTTATTAGTGCTCACCATGTAGTTGCAGCTGTGTTAAGTGAAAGTGGTAAAATATATACTAGTTTTTGTATTGAGGGTGCTAGCGGAGTAATTAATTTGTGTGCTGAGCGTGTCGCTGCTTTAAATATGTATATTAACGAAGGTACAACTGTTGTTAAGAAAATGATTGCTTTTAGAGCAGAAGCTCCTAAAAATAATGGTGGTATGCCATGTGGAGCTTGTAGAGAATTTTTTATGCAATTAGCTTATGAGAATAGGAATATGGAAATACTAACTGATTATGAAACAAGAAAAGTGGTTTTACTTAAGGATTTAATTCCAAATTGGTGGGGCGATAAAAGATATGACAAAAGTGGAAGAATTGATATATAAATTATTTGATGATGATTATTCTTTGACTGATGAAGATAAAAATTTACTAACTATATCTCTATTTATTTTAGTTAAGGAACAGATTATAAAAAAAGATATACCTAATAAGATAGTATACTTTGATTGTAAAAATAAAGAATTTATTCCTCTTATTTTAGAAATTGGTAATAAAATAAAAGACATATTAGTAAATGATAAAATGCCATTAGATCAGACAGTATCTGTAGAATTGCTGAATGATTATGAATATAAGACAGATAGGGAAGGGCTAAAAAAGGCAATTTATTATGTTCATAGATTAAGAGACTGGTTAGTTCATAAAGATTATGAATTAGTTGGTGATAAACTTTTTATAATGCCTTTTGCATCTGATAAAGGTGATCATGATTATAAAATAGAACTAGATATTGCTGATATCGAAAAATTATGTAATAAAAAAAATACGGAGTTTACTCTAGATTTAATGAATCTTCGTAGTGTAAGACTTTGCAGACAACCTTCAAAATTATTTGTAGTTAATGGTTCTTCTAATAGATTTATAATTAATCCAGAAACTGGTTTTGTAATTATTGTTGATAGTAGGAGTTTTCATAATGGAAATTTAAATTTTGAAAAGATTGAAAGAGATGCTGGAAGAATCTTGGCTGGGGAAAAGCCAGAAAAAAAAGGATTAGATGTAATAGATGTGTCGACACTAGCAGATGGTGAATTTAAGTTAGAAGAATATGTTGGAGTACGTTCTTATATAAAAAAACAAAAAGTTAATAATGGTAAAATAACAGTATTTAAATTTGGAAAAGTTTTCTCTGATGAAGAAGCTACACTTAGATCTATATTAAAAAAATTGGATATTAATAAGAATGGAATTAATCAAAATAATTATTATTTAGCTGCTATTTATAATTATGCAACTAATGTATATGCTGATAATGATAAGAAACATCCAAAATTTAGATCTTTTGATATAAGTGGTTTTAGTATTGATAAAATTGACAATCAACAGTTTTCTGATCAAAATAGTTCGATATTAAATGCTATAAATTGTTTTAATAAATTATATTTAATGCGAAAGAGCGATATAATTTCTGCTAATAGTATGGAAGTACAGCGAAAAGTTAGTGAAAAATTATTAGAATCATTACTTGATTTATTTCAAAAAATAGATAAATATTTAGAATTTCAAAAGACAATGATTTTTAGTAGTGTTAGAAATTCAATAGATCATGGTAATATTAAAGTTGATCTGGAAACTGGAAATATTAATCTATATGATACTGATGATAATACTGTTATTGTTGATGATAATAATTGTAAAATTAAATTAACTACTACTGTTGATGCTCTTCATTATCATATTGATGAGTATAGTAGTTATAAAGATGAATTTTTATCTGTTAATGATATGCTAGATGATGTTATAAGACTTACTGGTGATATTTCAACTATTCAGAATTTTAAACAAACAATAGTAGATGTTATATATTTATTAGTTGGTAGAGAGATAGATTTAGATAAATTATCAATTGATGATGGGTATATGGAACTTAAGAATATTTTGATTCAGTCTTTAGTTGGTAATATAAAAAAATAAAACCTTAGAAGATATTGTTCTGAGGTTTTATTGTTTAAATATTTAATATATGATTAGTGCAACTATCATAAATACTATTCCTACTATTGAGTAGATATATCCAAAAAATTTATTACTCGATAAATCGTCACCCTCAATGTAAGCTATTTTAGGATTGTCTTTATTATATTTTACAGTTACTTTTTTAGAGGAAGTATCATATTTTGTTGATATTTTGTTATTAAATCCAATTTTTAATATTTGCACAGTATAGTGCGTTTTATATGTTTTTTCATTAACAGTATAATAAGCAAATGGTGATGGTTCAGAATTTATTCTTATTTCAGAAGAACCATATGATGTATATTTAACATCAGATTGGAATCCTTTTAATTCTCCTTCAACACTTTCTGTACAGAGCTTTAATAATCTCTGTTTTTTAGTAAAATATTTATATGCTATAAAAAACATTGTAATTGAAATTCCAATTAATAGAATAAATATTAGTATAATGTTAAATACCTCCTTTATTATCCAGCTGTACGTATTTCTACTGATTTTAATACGTTGTCATAGAAATTGAAAACAATTTGATCTTTGAAATTATTTTGATCATCATTTAAGAAATAGCTAAGATTTACACTTTTATCTACAGTTGATTCTTTTACGTTTTTATATCCTAAAGATGTCATTTTTTCCTTTACATTATCAATATTATAAGAAAAATCAATACCACCAACAAAGATTATAGATTTACTTCCATCTCCTGGATTATAGAATGTACCGTCATCAATAGTACAATCTTCAATATGCTTTGTTTCAGTACTATCATTTATTACTGATACAACTACTCCACCTGGATATTGTCCGATTCTTCCACCACTTGTTGTATAATTAGCTGCTAAATCAGTTTTTGCATATTTTTCATCCCAACTCCAACCTGTTCCATTGAAAGCTTCTTTAGTACAAGGGAAATTTATTGTTACACCATTAACAACAGCTTGTGATATAGATGTAGGATCATTAGCTGGTGGAGTAGCTGGTGTAGCTGGTGTTTCTTCACTTTTTCCAGTGTCAACTTCTTGTGTTGAAGGTGTATCCTTGTTACCATTATCATTATCAGCTTTATCGTTACCTAGAAACATTTTAGCTCCTAAACCGATTAGTGCTAATACAAGAATTGCAATAATTACAATTAATATGGTTGTATTATTTTTCTTTTCTGGTTGTGGAGTGCTTGGTTGATTTGGTACTTGTGAATTTACTGTTGGTGTATTATTTGTTTGTTGCATATTTTGTGCTGGTTGTTGATTTTCTATTGGTGTTTGATTATTTTCGTTCATATTATTCCTACCTTTCTATTATATTTATTATAACATATAATTAGATATAATATAGTAATTTGATAAAAATTTATTATTTTTCTTGACTTAATACATTTATAGTAATAGAATAATCAACAATAGTATTTTAAATTTAATTTTTCTGTATTAGTGGTCTTTATCTTATATGTTTATTTAATGATCATAGGCATATAAAGTTGCTATTAATATAGATGGTCTAGTACTCTAATGATTACTAGTGTTGTTGGCAAATTTAAATACTATTATGATTACAATATTGTACTAAGAAGGAAAACTTAGGTATTATGGTTTAATATAGCTAGTTAGACTATAATACTAAAACCTGGGTTGGAAAAATCATGAGTTTCAATCTGTAATTTTAGGCAAGTAGGATACTACTTGTCTTTTTCTTTTTGCTGATATATAATAATGGGCCAAGGAGTGATTATAATGAGTTATTTAACAGAACAGCTTGATGATGCTAGAGTAGATAAGGATTTATTATGTGAAGAAATGCGTAAGGCAGAATTAAGCGGTAATAAAGAAGAATACGAACGATTGAAAAGTGCTTATCAACGTGCGGTTACAAAGTATAACAATCTTAGGGAATCTGTTTTTAGAGAAGGCTTGAGTTCAGGCCATGTTGATTTTGATCCAACTGTTGCATATACACATCCTCACTGGAGATAAAAATATTAAGACACTAACTTTTAGTTAGTTTTTTTGTTTGTTGTAAAAGTGAACTTTTTAATTATAAATCATATAATTATATTAGGTGATTATATGAATGAAACATATACTGTTAAGAGGGGAGATACTCTTTATGGTATTAGTAACCAATATGGTGTGTCTGTTGTAGAACTTGCTAATTTAAATGGAGTTACTGCTGAAACATTAAAGGTAGGACAATTATTAAAAATACCAGTTAAGAGTGGCACAAATCCAGATAATATGTTTATGTATACTGTAAAAAAGGGAGATAGCCTATATTCAATAGCAAAGAAATATAATACAACAGTAGATTCGATTAAAAGTTTAAATAAATTAGTTAATAATAATTTAAGTATTGGTCAAGTTCTTCGAATACCAGAAATGTATACTCCTGAAGATGAAATTTATAAACCTAATTATATTAATTACACTGTAAAAAGAGGAGATACTCTTTATTCAATAGCTAAAGCATATAATTTATTAGTTGATGATATTATTAAAGATAATTCTTTATACAGTGGTACTCTTACTATTGGTCAGAACTTAAAAATTAGAATTAAGGACTCTGAGGTTTTAGAGTGTTTTGGAGAAGACTATACTCCACCTAGTACTGTTAATACAATGCAATATACAGTAAAGAGGGGAGATAGTCTATATTCAATAGCTAGGCAATATAATACTACAGTAAATGAAATTGTTAATTTAAATAATCTAAAAAGCAATAATTTAAGTATTGGTCAAATTCTTAATATTCCTGGTACTACAAACAATACTTATACAGTTAAAAAGGGAGATAGTCTATATTCGATAGCTAGAATGTTTAATACAACTGTTGATACTATTAAGAAAAATAATAATTTAGTTAGTAATACTTTGGCTATAGGCCAGGTTTTAAAGGTATAGGAGGTGTTTTTATTAATACTGTTAGTATTTCTGATTTAAAAAATCAGTATATTGATATTTATAACTCTTTTATGAATATTAACTCTGGAAAAGGTAACTTAAAAATAAGAGCTACAACTGCTAGTGAAGCTTTGCCAATTAGTAATTTAAAAATAGTTGTTTCAACTATTGTTGATAATTATAAAATAATTTTTTTTGATGGTGTTACTGATTCTTCTGGGATGATTACTAATCTTTCTTTACCAGCACCAGTGATTGATGCTGATAATCTTATTGTACCTAATACTATAACTTATGAAATAGAAGCTGGTTATTTGGATGATAATATTACTCGGAAATTTAATATTAATATGTATGATGGTATTTGTGCTGTTCAAAATATTACATTAATTCCATCATCAAAAAGGGATGATGTTTATGGCAGTTAGATATCCTATTGTTCCTAATACAATAACTGTGCACTTGGGTGCTCCTGGTGATTCTGCTAGAAATATTACTGTACCATTTACGGAATATATTTCTAATGTTGCTTCTAGTGAATTATATCCGACATGGCCAGTTAATGCTTTAACAGCAAATATTTATGCTATTATTTCATTTGCAATGAACAGAGTTTATAATGAATGGTATCGTAGTAAAGGTTATAATTTTGATATTACTTCTTCATCTATTTATGACCAGGCATATGTAGAAAATAGATCTACTTATGAAAATATTAATAATATTGTTGAATCTATTTTTAATAATTATGTTGTGAAAGGTAATCAAATCCAACCATATTTTACTAGGTATTGTGATGGTAGAAAAACGACTTGTGATGGATTATCACAGTGGGGAAGTGTATCTCTTGCTAATCAAGGTAAATCAGCTTTAGATATTTTAAAATACTATTATGGAAATGACATTTCTATTAAGTATAATGCACCAGTTGGTGACAATAAAGGAGGGTATCCTGGATATGAAATAGGTTTTGGTGATGCAGGTAATCCCGTTATTGCGATACAGCGTGATTTGAAGAGAATCCGTCAAAACTATCCAGCTATTCCTAATATCACTACTAATCTTGGAATTTACAATGAAGAGACCGAATTGGCTGTTAAAAAATTTCAAGAAATATTTACTTTACCGGTAACAGGAATTGTTGATAAAGCTACTTGGTATAAGATTAAATATATTTATACTAGTGTGAAAAAATTATCTGATTTATATTCAGAAGGAGTTAGTCAAAGTGAAGCAACTTTTTTATATACTGATGAAGTGAAATATGGAGATACGGGAATTGAAGTTCAATATATTCATTATTTTTTGGATGCTATTGCTTTTTTAGATCCTGATATTCCTAGGTTACAGACTAATTCAATTTATAACAATAATTCTATTACTATGGTTAAGGCTTTTCAAGAAAAATATGGGTTGCCACTAACTGGTATTATTACATATTCTGATTGGAATGTTTTAAGAGAAGTATATGACTCATTACTTGATACTTTTAATGGTCAAAATAAAGATTATATAGATGAATTATATCCTGATTATTTTTTGGCGCGTGGTTCTACTGGTGATGATGTTAAAAGATTTCAGAGATTTTTATTAGCAATATGTCGTTTTGATAAGTCTATTCCAGGAGTTAGAGTAAATGGAATATTTGATGATTTGACTGAAAGGTCAGTTAAAAAGTTGCAAAAAGATTATGGCTTTGAAGAAAATGGAATTGTTGGTCCATTATTATGGGGAAAGGTTGTTGAGCTTTCTAAGCGATAACTTGTATAAAAATATTATATTTTTTTCATAATAATTTTGTATAAAAGTACTGTCAAAAAACTGTATTTATAAGTGTTTAAGAGTTTTCTTTTAGTGCTATATAGAGGTTGATTTTGACTTTTATGTTTATATGTGATACAATATTATTCATTCGGGAGGATATTATATATGAATACAAGTGATGGGTCGTCGTCGAAGAAAATAGTTTTAATTAGAACTGTATCTTTGATGATGCTAGCATTAGGTATAATGTTACTAGGTTATGGATATCATTATTATCGTACTTATCAAAGTATTAAAGTGGTTGTGAATAAAACGGCTACTGTTGAATATGGAAGTGCTAATTATGATATTAATAATTTAATAAAAGAAGTAGAAGGAGAAATTGTTTCAGTAAAAAAAGATATTGATACAAGTGTTGTTGGTGAACAGGAAATAATTGTTGAAGTTAAGAAAGAAAACATTGTTCGTGAGATACCAATAGTTGTGTCTGTTGTTGATACTGTGGCTCCAGTTATTACTTTAAAAGAAGAAAGTATAGAAATAACCGAGGGAGAAGAATATAATTTCTTAGATAATATTGAGTCTGTTACTGATGAAGTTGATGGAACAATTGAATTCTTAGAAGAAGTTTTAGAAGATAGTGTTAACTACTATAATCTTTCTTATGAAGAAAATGTATTTGATGTAGGTACACATGAAATTAAAATTACTGCTAAAGATAAATATGGTAATGAGGCAGAAGCTACTTATAATTTTGTGGTAAAAGAAAAACCACAAGTTCAACCTCAACAGAGAGTATATTCTAATTTGCCTGCTAATCCTGCTGGTGGTGATATATCATCAATTGCTTATTCTTTAGTTGGTATGCCTTATGCATCTGGGGCTAATGGTCCATATGCATTTGATTGTAGTGGCTTTGTACAATATGTTTATTCACAAGTTGGAATAAATGTAAGTAGAAGTTCATCTACGCAATTATATGATGGTTATGCTGTTAGTTACGAAGAAGCTCAACCTGGTGATATATTGAGTTGGGGGTATGTCGATGGTGTTGCAACACACTCAGCTTTATATGTTGGAAATGGTCAAATGGTACATGCTGCTAATCCTAGTCAAGGTGTTATTGCTAGTGATGTTGCTGCTTGGACAAGAGGATCTGGTTCTAGAGTTATCTCAGTAAGAAGAATACAATAAAGTTACTTAGGTAACTTTTTTTGTATAAATATATTTATTTTGGATATTCTATATTTAGGAGGTTATAAATATGGAAACAGTCCAAAAAATATTACTAGTTATCACAATAATAGGAGCAATTAATTGGGGCTTAATAGGAATTATGGATTTTAATTTAGTTGCTTTTATTTTTGGGGAAAGTTCGTTTTTATCTAAGCTGATTTATATTTTAGTTGGAATAAGTGGACTAGTAAATATTGGTATATTATTAGGACATATTGAATTTGAAAGAGCATAAAACTCTTTTTTTTTGTCTTTTTTTATGATATTGTTATTATTGGGGGCGATAGGTTTGAAAGAATATATTGATTTTGTTTTAAAAAAAACCAAGAGACCAATAAATTTTGAAAAGATAGTTAAGTTAATTGAAGATATCAAAAGAGGGGAAGATTCTTCTTTTGATTCTTTGTCGTGGTATGAAAAAAAAGAAATAGAGGAGTTGCTTGTTGAAGGAACTTTAAATTACGAATATTTTAAAACAGATGATGATAACTATATATTATTAAGTAAGACAAATTATCGTCATGGCATTTTTAATGGTACTAAAAATGGTGATGGTTATGTTAGTGTAGTGACTTCCTATTTTGATAAAAATAATCAAATTGTTGTTAAAGAAGAAAAATATGATGTAAGTAAAAATGATTGTAATGGTGCGATAGATGGAGATTCTGTCTTAATAAGTATAGGTAATGGTAAGCATCATCGTATATGTGAAGTATTAGATAGAAATCTAGATTATTTAGCGGGAGAAGTTTTTAAAATTGGTTCTAAGTGTTATGTTAAAGCAGTTGATAAGAGAAAACAAAGTTTAACAGTCGTTTTAGATCATGATGCAATTGAAGGACAAAAAGTACTTGTTCGTTTGAAAAAAAGTAATAGTAATAATTTTTATACCGGTGATGTTGTTAAAGTTTTTGGTCATAAAAATGATCCAGATGATGATATATTGTGGGAAGCCTATAAGTTAGGTATTGATCCAGAGTTTAGTGATGAAGCTTTAAAAGAACTAGAGTATATTCCTGATCATGTTAGAGATGTAGATAAGATTGGTAGAATGGATTTAACAAATTGGGAAGTATTTACTATTGATGGGGATGATACTAAGGATATTGATGATGCTTTGAGTATAAAAAAGTTGGATAATGGCAATTATTTAGTTGGAGTTCATATAGCTGATGTTAGTCATTATGTTAAACAGGGGTCAGCTTTGGATCGAGATGCCTTTAAAAGAGGTAATAGTTATTATTTTGGTGGGAAAGTTATTCCAATGCTAGCAGCAAAATTATCTAATGGTATTTGTTCATTAAATCCAGAAGTTGAGAGACTTGCTATGTCTTGTTTAATGGAGGTTAATTCTGAAGGAGAAGTTATCAATCATACTATTTCTCCAACAGTTATTAAATCACAAAAGAAAATGACTTATTCTAAAGTCAATAAGTTATTAAAGAATGGAGTGGTTGATGATGATTATCGTCCACATGAAAAGTCACTTCTTTTATTAAGTAAATTAGCACTAGTCCTTCGTAATAAGCGTATTAATGCTGGTTCATTGGAATTTAATCGTCCAGAAATAAAACCAATATATGATGAAAATGGTAGAGTAAGCAGAATTTCTGTAAGGGAGCAAGATGTAGCAGAAAATTTAATAGAAGAATTCATGTTACTTGCTAATGAAACTGTTGATAAGCACTTAGTAGATTTGGGATATCCATGTTTACATAGGGTCCATGATCATCCTAATTTAGAACGATTAGATGAATTTTTGAAAATGCTTTCAGCAATAAATCTTCCTTTTGGTCGATATAGTGCAGCTGAATGTGTTGCTTCAAATAAGATTCTTCAAAAGTTGCAGGAGCATGTTCAAAAGGCTGGACGTCTTTCTGAAATGTTAATTACGAATCTTATTAAATGTTTTTCTAGAGCAAGATATAGTCCTGTTAATATTGGGCATAGTGGGCTTTTTAAGTCTAATTATTGTCATTTCACTTCACCAATTAGAAGATATTCTGATTTGACAATTCATAGGATTTTAAAAGATGCTGCTTCTAATAAAAAACAACGTGATGTTATTAAGTATTGGGCTACAAAGTTACCATCTATAGGTGCACAAACTTCAAAAACAGAAAAAATGGCTGATGATGGAGAAAGACAAGTTTTGTCTATGAAATGTGCTGAATATATGCAAAATCATATTGGTGATGAATACTCTGGAACAGTTGTTGGTGTAAGTCCTCGGGGCCTTTTGATTCAGCTTGATGACTACTTAGAAGGAAGAGTTAGAATTAATAATATGTTAGGGGATTATACTTATAATCCAGATACGTATTCTTTGGTTTCCCTTGATGATCAAGAAAATTACTATATTGGTGATCGGCTTAATTTAACAGTATTAGCTGCTTCTAAAGAGGATAAAGTAATTGATTTTGGAGTTTTATGTAAGCTAGAGGAAAATTATATTGAAAAATCCGAAAAATCAAATCAATATGTAAAGAGAAGAGCTCTTGAAAAAAGAAATGCCAGTTAGAAAAAGATTGATTCTTTTTCTTTTTATATGTTATGTTAGGTTGAAATATTAATTAGAAAATGTTATTATTAAATAGTAGAGGGGTTTAATAATTGAAGATTACTTTACTTAATTTGATATTTTTTATATACTAGTGTGATAAGGAGATGAAGTGATGGTAGTTACCGTATCAGATTTAATGAATGTGATTAGAAAGATAGTTGATATATCTTTAGTTTGGTTTATATTTTATACAATACTTAAAAATATTAAGAATAATGTTAAGTTATCATTGATATTTAAAGGTGTTGCTTTTGTTGTTATTTTGAAAGTTATTAGTGATAAGCTTGGTTTTATTACGGTTGGTTATTTACTTGACTATATAATTCAGTGGGGACCAGTTGCTTTAATTATAATTTTCCAACCTGAAATTAGGACAATTCTTGAACAGCTTGGAAGAAGTCAATTGCTTGGTCGGCATAAAGCTTTAACGGTTGATGAAAGAGAACGTATGGTATATGAAATGATTAATGCTATTGATTATTTAAGAAAAGAGAGAATTGGGGCATTAATTGTAATTGAGAGAGATATAAGTTTAGGAAATTATATTGATAAAGCAAAGAAATTATATGCTGATTTAACAAGTGATTTATTAATTGCTATTTTCTATGAGGGTAATCCACTTCATGATGGTGGTGTTATTATTCAAGGCGATAGAATTACTTGTGCTGGGGCTGTATTCCCAACTAGTAATAGTTCAAAATTAAATAGAAGATTAGGAACAAGACATAGAGCTGCTCTTGGTTTGGCGGAAGAGACAGATGCTATTTGTATTGTTGTTTCTGAAGAAACTGGTCGTGTATCAATTGCATTAAAAGGAGAACTTTTATATAATTTAACTCTTGATGATGTTAGAATGATGTTAATTGATGAATTAAGACCAAAGCAAGATGCTGATTATGATGAAGCAGAATTGAATGAGGAAGAGATATATGAAGAAGATAAGTAAATTATTTAGTAATTTTTTCCGCCGTATTGGTTTGATGTTTGATAAGTGGTTAATAACTCCAATAACAAGAATTGTTCTTAAATTTATGAAATTATTTAAAGGTTTTGCTAAATCTTTTGATAGAATTTCTAATAAAAAATCTAGTTTATTGATATTTAGTTTAGTTTTAGCATTTTTGGTATTTGTAATTGTAGATCAAGGATCTAATGTTATGATTGATCAATATGCTGAGATTCTATATAATCAGCCAGTAAGTGCTGTTTATAATGAAGAATCATATGTTGTGGAAGGTCTACCAAGTACTGTTGATATTACTTTGATAGGGCAGAGAAGACATATTTTCTTAGCTAAACAATCACCATCTAAAGGTGTATCTGTCGATTTAACAGGATTAAAACCTGGAAATCATAAAGTTACATTGAAATATACTCAAAGATTAAAATCGCTTGATTATAAACTTGATCCTTCACAGGTTACAATTACTATTTATGAAAAAGTTAGTGATACAAGGAATTTGACTTATGATATATTGCATCAGGATAGTTTAGATACAAAATTATATATCAGTAATGTTGAAATTGATCGTAGTGATGTTATTATAAAAGGTGCTCAATATAAATTAGATAAAGTTGCGACTGTAAAAGCACTATTAGATGTTAAGAATATTCCTAATCCTCAAGCAGGAGAAATTGAGGTTAAAGATATACCACTAGTTGCTTATGATAATGATGGAAAAATTGTAGATGTTGAAATTGTACCAAAGACAGTTACTGCAAAGGTTACAATTACTTCTCCAAGTAAGGAAATACCTGTTAAAGTTGTTCCTGTAGGTAATTTAGCATTTGGTAAATCTATTAAATCTATGGAAACAAGTTTATCTAAGATTACAGTTTATGGTGAACAATCTGCAATAGATGCTATTGAACAGTTAGAAGTAGAAATTGATGTTAAGGGTCTAGAAAAAGATAAAGACTTTAATGTTACTTTAAAGAAACCTAAAGGTATTACGGAATTAAGTTCTAAAACAATGACTATTAAAGTAATTATTGATAATTCATCTAGTAAAGAATTTGAAAATATTTCTGTTCAGTCTGAAAACTTAGATAATAATTTGAAAGTTCAGGCATTATCGGATGAAGATCGTCAGGTTACTGTTGTTGTTAAAGGTAGTGAAGATGCAATAAGTAAAATTCAAGCTTCTGATATTACAGCATTCATTGATTTGAAGGATTATGGTGTAGGTGAACATGAAGTTGAAGTTAAAGTAACAGGAACTGATTTGAAATTATCTTATGCTTCAAAGACTAAGAAGATAAAAGTTAAAATATCTGAAAAATAAAAAAATGGATCTTTTGATTCATTTTTTGTATTATTTAATTATTCTTTTCATATATTTTAGTATGAAAAGGAGTCTATTATGAAGAAAATTATACTATTTTTGTTTGTTTGCTGTTTAACTTTGACTGGTTGTGCTAAATATAATCAAAAATCTATAGTTAAGGAATTGGAAAAAAAGTTTGTTAAAAGTAGTGGTTATAAAGTAATTGGTAATTTAACTGTTAATAATAATGACGAAATATATAATTATGATGTTAAAGTTGATTATAAGAAAGATAATCTATATAAAGTAGAATTAACTAATACTGCTAATGATCACACACAAGTAATATTGAAAAATACTGATGGAGTATATGTTTTAACACCTGCTTTGAATAAAAGCTTTAGATTTCAAAGTGAATGGCCTTATAATAATTCTCAGATATACTTGTTAGATGCATTATTACGAGATATAAAAGAAGATCAAAATCGAGATTTTAAAATTGTTGATAATAAGTATGTATTTAATACTAAAGTTAGTTATCCGAATAATAAGAATTTATTAAAACAAAAAATAATAGTGGATAAAAATTTAAAGTTTGAAAAAGTAGTTGTCTATGATAAATCAGGAATTGATAATATGACAATGGTTTTTGATAGTATTAAATATAGCCCTAAATTCTCTAAGAACAATTTTTCTTTAGATAGTATTATTGATAAAGATACTGAAGTTGAGACTGAGGAAAGTAGTAGTTTAGAGGATGTTATTTATCCATTATTTTTACCTAGTGGAACTAAACTAGTTAATGAGGAGAAAGTTAATAAAACAAATGGAGAAAGAGTAATAATGACATATGATGGAGAAAAGTCTTTCTTATTAGTAGAAGAAACAGCCGATGTATTTAATGAATTTACTATTATTCCAAGTTCTGGTGAACCATTTAGGTTAATGGATACATTAGGAATTATTACTGATAATTCTTTATCATGGACTAGTGGTAAAACTGATTTTTATCTTGTGAGTGATGTTATGAGTAGGGAAGAAATGATTGAAATTGCTCAATCTATTGGAGGAGTTCCTTCACTGAAATAATTGATAATACTTGGTTTTTATTATGATTGATGCTATAATCACTATAGGTGATGTATTATGGCAAAGAAAAAGACTAAGAAGATTAAAAAGGTAGAAGAAGTTCAAGAAGAGGAATTTGTAACAACTCTTACTAAGAAGCTTTGGGCAGTGTTTGGTATTTTATTATTTTTACTTATGTTTTATTTACTTGCTGTTCATATTACTAATAAGAATTCAGATGATGATAGTACTAAGAAAAGTACTACTCCTAGTGAAGTTAGTATTTCATATAATGATATTATTCTTGGTAGAAGTTTAGATATGAGTGATGATGAGTATTTAGTAGTATGCTATGATTATAGTGATGAAGAGATTAATAATACATTAGGTAGTTTAGTTAGTTCTTACAGAAATAAGGAAGATGGTTTGAAAATATATAGTATTGATATGAGTAGCTCTTTCAATAAAAAGTATGTAGGTGAAAATGCTAATACCAATCCTAGCAATGTTAATGATATGGTTATTAATGGGCCAACGCTTATGAAAATTTCTAATCATGAAGTTGTTGATTATATTCAAGGGCAGAGTGATATAGAAAACTATTTGGGATAAAATGAGGATACTCATTTTTTTCTTTATAAAATTATTGTTTAGAGATATTTTTATATGGTATGATGTTTTTGTATGATATGAGGTGATTGAATGCAGAAAAGAAAGTTAGAAAAGAAAAAAGGCATTTCAAAAACTAAAAAAAATATTCTTAATATAAAAAAAGAAATTAGTGATGTTGATATTGGTGAAGATGTTTTTTTGAAGTCTTCTTTTTCCGTTTTTGAGGTTTCTATAATTACATTAATTGCTATTTTGTTTGGTGTTATTATTGGTTATTTAATAAATTATACAAAAGCTGCATCATTAAATAAGAATCTTAATCAAATCGTTACTACATATAATAAAATAGTTGATAATTATTATGGAGATATTAATGAGGAAAAACTATCAAACGCAGCTATAAAAGGGATGGTGGACTCATTAGGTGATCCTTATTCTAATTATATGGATGCTGATATGGCTAGTAGTTTTAATCAAATGATTGATGGAGAATTTGTCGGTATTGGAATAGTTGTTAGTTATACTGATGATGGTAATGTTATTAATAGTGTAATTAAAGATAGTCCTAGTGAAAAGGCTGGATTAAAAGAAGGAGATATTATTGTTGCTGTTGACGATACAGATCTTTTAGATGCTCCTAGTGAATTGTTGGTTTCTTTAATAAAAGGTAAGATTGGTACAAAAGTTAAAATAACTGTTAAAAGAGATAATGATACTTTAAATTTTAATGTTAAGAGGGCAAATATAACAGTTAGTAGTATTTCAAGTGATGTTTATCATTCCGGTGGTATTAATATTGGATATATAAAAATAGATGTCTTTGCTGCAAATACTGCTTCACAATTTAGTGAGGCTTTGAAATCTTTGGAAAAAGAAAATATTGGTGGTTTAATTATAGATGTTAGAGATAATCCGGGTGGCCATTTAACTCAAACTAGAAAAATATTAAGTAATTTTTTTGATAAAAAAACAGTTTTATATCAAATTGAGACAAAAGGTAAGAAAAAGAAAGTTTATTCCATGACAAACGAGACAAGAAAATATCCAGTTGCTATATTAGTTAATTCAGCAAGCGCATCAGCAGCTGAGGTTTTAGCAGCATGTTTTAAAGATAATTATAATAATGCTATTGTTGTTGGTGAAACATCTTATGGTAAAGGAACTATTCAAAAATCTGAAAGATTAAGTAATGGTACTAGTATCAAATATACTACAGATAAATGGCTTACTTCTAAAGGAAAAAGTCTTAATGAAGTTGGTATTAAACCAGATTACGAAGTAAAATTAGATTATGATTTGGATTTAACTTTTGAAAATGATAATCAATTACAAACAGCTTTAAGCAATATTAGAGTTGTTAATGAAATGAAATCTGCAAACTAAAAGATGTATTTAAGTAGATACATCTTTTTCTATACATTCTATTATTAATTGATAATTATTATTTGTAGGACTACAAGTTGTTAAAATTAATTTCTTATTATTGCTTTTATTAATATTTATATAACCATTCTTTTTCTCTTCCCATATGTTATTTACTTTATAAATATACTTTGTTTTATTGATAATTAAAATGATTTCATCTTCTATATTTAGCTTATCTAACTCATTGAAGTATGCAATTTCTCCTGTACCTGAGTGAGCGGCTAGTAGCATTATACTATTGTCTTTATCTGGAAATATTGATTCTTTTAAGATGGTTATGTTTTTTTCAATGTTGTTTTCTGGACTTTGAACTCTGAATAGTGGTTTATCTATATTTATTTTGGGGATGATTATTTCACCAATAATATCACTATTTTTTATATTAATATTTTTATTGCTAGTTATTGATGCTTTTTTATTTGGTATTATTATACTAATAATAAAAATAATTATAAGCATTTTTTTTAACATTTTATCACATTAATAAGTATTTTTATTATTCTTATTATGATACTTTCTGTATGCGTGTTCGGAACAGGTATCCTTAAGTCTTTTAAATTTATTTCTTCTGTTTCTTGATTATTAATATTTATTGTGAAAGAATCAGCTTTATAGTATCCTGGTTTGGTACTTTTTTGGATTATCTTATATTCTCCATATGGTAATCGTATTTTGGCATTTCCAGCATTATCTGTTATTAATGTATTAATTAGTTCATTATTGTTATTATATACTTCAAACTCAGTATTTGGTTCTGATTCCCAATTGGAATCTTCTCCATAATCTTTATGAATGTGTATTTCTTTTTCAATTACCTTATTCTCTAGAATTAGCTCAATATGCGGATTGTCTGGAGTAATATTTACTTCATATGTAGTATCATCAATTGTATATCCAACGCCAGGTGTTAGTTCTTTAATATAGTATTTTCCAAAATTTAGGTTTGAGATTATACCTATATTATCTTTAATTATGATATTAGCTATTTTTTTCATATTCTCATCATATATTTCATATTCTGCTCCATCGAGTGATGCTTGGCCTCTTGGTAAGATTGATTTGGTATCTTTATCTATTTTGGTAATATTTATATCAGTATTAATAACTTTTACTTTAAATGATGCATATAATGAATCTAAATAACCAGTTTTAATCAGTGCTTGACTATTGTTTGCTTGATAGAAAATAATTGGTGTATTATAATTTGTGTTTTGTTTTGTTAATGTATACTCATATTCTCCTTCTGAAAGATCTTTTATAATAATGTTATTGTTATTTATTATTAGATTGTTATTATTTTGGTAATTTGATAATACATTATTTTCATCGACAATAGTTAATTCTTGTCCTTCAACAATTGTATATGTTTGATTATTAAAACTTGGAAGTTTTGAATAATTATCTATTAAGTTGTTTATTTCACTTATTTCCTTTTGATAAGCATTAATTCTATTACCATTTAATGTATCTGTGAAATAATAATCACCATTTGTATCTGCTGTTTGCCAAATCATCATCTGGGCTACGGCATACCATTTTGTTCCATTATGTGTTCCATAGCCATATCCAAAATGAGCTATTTTTTTTATTCTATCAAGTTGTTCAGCTGATAAATTATTAGGTGTTAATGTTGATTCATATGTGGCTTCAGAATTAAAAAATTTGAATGGTTCTATGCAATAGGCATATTCGTTTGTTCCACTTTTTCTGAAAAATCTGGCTTTTTGATAGTAGATGGTTTTTGTTGAATATTGATATTTATTCATATAGATACCATCAATATATTCTGCTTCATAAAAATTAGCAGTTTCAGCTTTGGTATTTATAGTTTTGTAAAATCCTATAAATAAACTTAAAAATAATATTAAGAAAATTTTTTTCTTCATAAAATCCCTCCTTTTTCTTAACGCGTTTCATAATATCATGGGTTTTATATTATGACAATTCAAGCTTTTTAAAAATTTAAGTATTATTTTCTTTTAAAAAATTAAATTGTCTTAGGAAATTAGTATATTTAGAAAAATATTTATTGTGAAAAAAATTCTTTACTATGTGCTATAATATTTTTGAGGTGGTAAAATGACAGATATAGAAATATCAAGAAACAGTAAAAAGAATCATATAAGTAAGGTGGCTAAAAAATTAGGTTTAACTAGTGATGAATTGGTTTTATATGGCGATTATAAAGCTAAAATTAAAAGACCTTTTGATGAAAATGCTGATGCTAAGTTAATATTAGTTACAGCTATTTCGCCAACACCATTTGGAGAAGGAAAAACAACAGTTAGTATTGGGTTAGGTGATGCTTTAAAAAAGTTAGGTAAGAAAACAGTTATTGCGCTTCGTGAACCTTCTATGGGACCTGTATTTGGTATGAAAGGTGGGGCAACCGGTGGAGGTTATAGTCAGGTTGTTCCAATGGAAGATATTAATTTACATTTTACTGGAGATTTTCATGCTATCACATCAGCAAATAATTTGATTTGTGCTGCTATTGATAATAATATATATTTTGGTAATAGTTTAGATATAAAAGAAGTAACATTTAATAGATGTTTGGATGTTAATGATAGGGCTTTAAGAAAGGTCAAATTAACTGATAGAGAAGATTCATTTTCAATTAGTTCTGCTAGTGAAATAATGGCACTATTTTGTTTAGCTACTTCTTTAGATGATCTACGCAAGAGATTAGGAAATATAGTAATTGGAATTAATAGTAAAGATGAATTAGTGTATGTAAAAGACTTGAAAATAGAGGGATCATTAGTGGCACTTCTTAAAGATGCATTTTTACCAAATTTAGTTCAGACATTAGAAAACACACCGACAATTATTCATGGCGGACCATTTGCTAATATTGCACATGGGTGTAATAGTATAGTAGCGACTAAAACGGCTATGACATTGGCTGATTATGTTGTTACTGAGGCTGGCTTTGGAGCAGATCTTGGTGCAGAAAAGTTCTTTGATATTAAATGTCGTGTTGGTAAATTAAAACCAAATACTGTTGTATTAGTTTCTACTATAAAAGCATTAAAGTATCATGGTGGTGTTCCTAAAGATAAAATTTTTGAAGAAAACGTTGAGGCTTTGAAAGCTGGATTTGCTAATTTAGATAGGCATTATAATAATTTAAAGAAATACGGAGTAAATGTTATCGTGTGTTTGAATAAGTATAATACGGATACAAAAGATGAGATTGCAGTAGTGAAAAAACATTGTGAAGATAATGGTTACTTATTCTCAATGTCTGAGGCTTATTCTTTGGGAAGCAAAGGAGCTCTTGATTTAGCACATAAAGTTTTAGAATTACCAGATGGTAAATTTAAATTTCTTTATAAAACTAATGATAGTGTTGTTGATAAAATTAATAAGATTTGTAAAGAAATATATGGAGCATCTAAAGTTAATATCAGTAAGGAAATGCTTAATAAAATAGAAATTTTAGAAAAAAATAAAAAAGCTAATCTTCCTATTTGTGTTGCTAAAACACAATATTCATTTTCTGATGATAAAGATAAATTAGGTGCACCAAAGAATTTTGAAGTTAATGTCAAAGATATTAGACTTTATTCTGGTGCTGGCTTTATTACTGTTTTACTTGGTGATATTATGACGATGCCAGGATTATCAAGAAAACCTAATTACGAATTGATAGATGTTGTTGATGGAAAAATAATTAATTTAAGTTAAAAAAAACTTCCTTAGCTGGAAGTTTTTTCTTGTTTATCATCAGTGCTTGGTTCAGGAGTTGTTGTATCATCATTACTTGGTGTGATTATAATTGGACCTGGATCTCTAATATATATTTCACCCTCATATTTAGTGATTTTATATGTTATGTAGTATTTATAATTTCCTTGAATTTGGTTATTTACTTGTGATAAGTCCAAAATTAGATTATTTAGTACTTCATCTGATATTTCTTCATTTATATATGATTTTGGATTTGTTGATAGTGAATCGCCTATTGTTAAAGTAAGATTTTTTAATGTAAATGTTACATTTGGCAATTCTTTTGCTTTTACTTTTACATTTCCAATATATTTTTTCTTTTTGTAAGTAATTGTATATTGATATGTACCGGCTTCATTGATATTAACTAACGATGTATCTAATTTTAGAATACTTAGAGTTTCTTCACTTATATTTTCGATATTTTCTAAATAATCTTTTATATCAACACTAATTGGATTGTTTATTTCAATTTCAATATCTTTTAATTTTATTTCATTGCTTTTAGCTTGGGCTTCAGCTATTTTTTTTGTTTCTACTTGTAGACTATATTTTGTTTTTACGATTGGTTTATCATGTGATTGCATAACAAATCCACTACTAGCAAAAACTATTCCCCAACTAGCAATCATTATTGAAAGTACTCGCATTTCTTTGCTATTTAGTCTCATACCCCGTACTCCTATCTTGTTTTAATTATAATACATTATTTTTCTTAAAACAAGATATTAATTTATTTTTAGTATAGGTATTGTTAATTAGTAAATTTTAACATATAATTAAGTTGAAGGTGAGTTTATGTCGATTTATTGGTTTATTGCTTTTGTTGTTTTTTTAGTAATCGAGTTAGTAACTGTTAGTTTGGTTACAATTTGGTTTGCGGTAGGATCTATTGTGGCGATGCTTTGTTCTTTGATAACAGATTCTATTGCTATTCAGGTGACTGTATTTTTAGTTACTAGCGTGGTTGTCCTTTTACTTACTCGACCTTTGATGAAAAAGTTTAAGGGCTTTGATAGGGTACCAACTAATTCGGATAGGGTTATTGGAAAAGTAGGAGAAGTAACTGTTAAGATTGAAAAAAATAAGTATGGTGAAGTTAAGGTGTTTGGCAATCGTTGGACTGCTACTAGCAATCAAGCACTTAATGTTGGGGACCATGTTAAAGTAAAAGCTATTGATGGAGTTAAACTCATTGTTGAAAAAGAGGAGGATTAAAAATGGGATTTGGATTTATATTATTGATTATTTTACTAGTTGTTTTAGTTTCTGGAATTAAAATAGTTCCACAGTCAAAAACTTATGTTATTGAAAGATTAGGTGCATATCATAGAACATTACAAACTGGTTTAAATTATGTAGTGCCTATATTTGAACGTGTTGCGAATAATGTTAGTTTAAAAGAAATTGTTAAGGATTTTGCACCACAACCTGTTATTACAAAAGATAATGTTACAATGCAAATTGATACCGTTGTTTATTTTCAAATAACTGATCCTAAGTTATATACTTATGGAATTGAAAATCCAGTAAATGCTATTGAAAATTTAACAGCAACAACTTTACGTAATATTATTGGTGAACTTGAACTTGATGAAACATTAACTTCACGTGACGTTATTAATACTAAAATGCGTTCAATTCTTGATGAGGCTACAGATCCTTGGGGAGTAAAAGTAAACAGAGTTGAAGTTAAAAATATTTTACCACCAAGAGATATTCAAGAATCTATGGAAAAACAAATGCGTGCAGAACGTGAAAGACGTGAAGCGATTCTTAAAGCTGAAGGTGAAAAGAAAGCTGCTATTTTAATTGCTGAAGGTCAAAAAGAAAGTACAATTCTTAGAGCTGATGCAGAAAGAGAAGCTAAAATTAGAGCTGCTGAAGGTGAGGCAGAAGCTATTGTTAAGATTCAAGAGGCAACAGCACAAGGATTACGTTTATTAAAATCTGCTGGAATGGATGAAGCTGTTTTAAGATATAAGAGTTATGAAGCTATGGTTAATGTTGCTAAAGGAAATGCTACTAAGCTTATTATTCCAAGTGAACTTCAAAACTTTGCTTCTATTGGTGCAGCAATTAAAGAATCAATGACTATTGATAATCAAGTTGTTGAACCACCAAAGTTTAAGGCTCCAGATAAAACAGACGATCCAAGTAAAAGAGCATAATAAAACTTCCCATGGGGAAGTTTTTAATTTAGAATATAAATAAATAAAATAACATTTAGTAAAATTGTGATTGGAAGACCTATTCGAAATAGGTTTTTCTTTGTTTTATGTCTAAATAAAAACATTCCAATTAATTCTCCAATTCCACCGCCAAGAATTGCTAATCCTAGTAAATTGCTTTCACTTATTCGCCAATGATTTTTCTGGGCACAATATTTATCCCAGCCCATTAAAATGAATGTTAGAATATTTATTCCAATTATATACATAATTTTGAAAATCATAGTTTTGCTCCTTGGTATGTATCTCTTTGTACCATTTGTTTATCTATATCATTGAGTATACTTACTTTTTTTATTAGCCAAGTAGGCGCGATAAGATCTTCAATTTTTGGATCCCCTGTAAGCCTGTGAATTACTATTTCTGGTCTTAATAATTCCAACTGATTTACGACGATATCTATATATTCTTCTTTTGAGAGAATTTTGAACTTTTTCATTTTATATAATTTTTCTAATGGGGTATCTTTTATAATACTTAGCATGTGAATTTTTATCCCTTGAATGTCTAAATTGTTCAAGTATTTAATAGTATTTAGCATATCTTCTTTTGCTTCGTAGGGTAGTCCATTTATAATATGTACTACTACATCTATATTTCTTTTTCGAAGTTCTTTGACCATATCTTCAAAACATTTTAATGAGTGGCAACGATTGATAAGTTTTGCTGTTTCTTCTTTTATTGTTTGAAGCCCTAATTCAATAGTTAAATTGGTCCTTTTATTTAAATCTTCTAAATAATTTAGACAGTCTGGCTCAATTGAATCTGGTCTTGTAGCGATAGATAGTCCAACTACATTATCAAGGGTTAAAGCTTTTTCGTATATTTCTTTTAATTGTTCAACAGGAGCATAAGTATTAGTTCTAGCCTGAAAATAAGCTATAAATTTTGCTGTTGGCCATTTTTTTTTCATAATGTTACTAATTTCCGAAAATTGTTTTTCAATGCTGTCAGTTTTCTTTCCTGCATATTCACCACTACCACTTTTAGAACAATATATACAACCACCAAAACCGACTTTTCCGTCCAAATTTGGGCATGTAAAACCAGCATTTAGACTTACTTTTGCTATTTTGCAGCCATATTTCTTTTTATAATAATAGTCGAGAGTATGATAGCGTTTATTTGAGTTTGTGTATTTGAAATTGTTTATCATTTTTCCTCCTGTAGTACGTAAAAAATCGTCTTCATTGTAGCATAATATATAGTCTTTTGCAAACATTTATGGTATTATTATGATAAGGTGGTAGACTTGAAAAAAGTAAAAAAAATCAAACTAAAATCTAAATATTATGGTATATGTAAGTTTTTAGGAATAGTATTATGTATATGTTTGGGTATTTTTCTTTTTTATAATAAGCAAATTCATGATTTAAATAAAATTGGTTATAGTAGAGAAGCGAGTAAAAAAATTTTGTTTTCATTTAAAAAAGATTATGTTTTAACTGTTGGTGAAAATAAAACTTTAAATAAAGCTTTTGAAAGTCCATATTACAAAGAAGAGTATTTAGATAATTATACTAAGATTACTTATGTTAATCATGAGAACTTAATTGATAATATTAATAAATTAATTAAGAAGGGTTATAGCAATAATGATATTAATATTATTTTAAAACATGGTGATGATGCAGAAGTTAGAAGATTTGCTAAACGTGATAAAATTAAATATTTAGAAGAGTTTTATACAGTAGATTATGCTAAGTTAGATAATTATGATCGTTATGTTAAATATGAAGATGATACTGGTGAAGATGAGGCTGTTACAGTCCTTTATGTTAATTTGGATATGGATAAGAATGATTATGAAGATCCAAATGTTGTTTCTAAGTTTTCTACTGATATGCTAGTAAATAAACATTACGCGGTTGGTGAAGATTTCATTCCAGATGATTTAGTTAACATTGGAAGTGAATATGCCTCAGAAGATGATTTACAATGTAGTCATATTGCTTTAAATGCTTTTCAAGAAATGAGTAAGGCTGCTAGTGATGAAGGTTATGAAATAATTATTAATTCGGCTTATCGAAGTTATCAAGATCAAGTTGAACTTAGTGATTATTATCTTAGACAGTATGGTCAAAATTATGTTGATAAATATGTAGCAAAACCTGGTCATTCGGAGCATCAAACAGGTCTTGCTTTCGATATAGGAAGTAAAAATGTAAATGTATTTGCTAAGTCTAAGGAGTATACTTGGATGCTTGAAAATTCCTATAAGTATGGATTTATTTTAAGATTTCCAAAGAAGTATGAAGTAATAACAGGTTTTAGAAATGAGCCTTGGCATTATCGCTATGTTGGAAAAGAAATAGCAAAATATATATATGATCATGATATGTCATTTGAAGAATACTATGCAATCTTTTTAGATAAATAGTATTTCTTTTTGTTGTAATTGAGAGTTTATTTTCTTGGATATTTGTTTACTTTGTGTTATTATGTTATTAGGATAAAAAGAAGGTGTTTGGTATGTATCCACTTGGAAAACAATTTGAAGTAGATTATGCAAAAGCTAAAAGTGACCAAAGAACTGTCATTCAAGGAAGCAAATATCGTATTAGTGTTATAAGCGAAAGGGTTTTGCGACTTGAATATTCAGAATCCGGACAGTTTTTAGATAAACCAACGCAATTGATAAAAAAGAGAAATATTGGTATACCAGATTTTGCTGTTAGACAAGATGCTAATATACTTGAAGTTACTACAAAATATTTTGCTCTTAATTATATTAAAGAACAACCTTTTGTTGGAACTAAAGTTGATCCTTTGAAAAATTTGAAAATAACATTATTATCAAAAGATCGTGATAGAAATAAAGATTGGTATGTTGGTCATCCGGAATCAAGAAATATGCTTGGAAATATGGTAGCTGTAGATGTTGATGTTCCAAAAAACTTTCAAAAAGGATTATACTCTTTAGATGGCTTTTCTTCTTTAGATGATAGTTATGGTAAAATAATTATGCCTGATGGTACTTTATCTAATCCTATTGATAATCATTTAGATATTTATGTATTTATGTATGATAGAGATTTTAAACAAGTATTATTTGATTATTTTAAAATGACTGGTGCCCCACCTCTTATACCACGTTATGCTTTGGGAAACTGGTGGAGTAGAAATATTGTTTATGATGAGCAAAGTAGTTTGCAGTTGATTAGACAGTTTGAAAGAAAGAAAATACCATTATCAGTTATGTTATACGATCATGATTGGCATATTCGTACTTTAGGCGATAATAAAAATGTAAAAACAGGTTTTACTTTTAATCCGGAATTATTTAGTAATCCTAAAGGTTTAATAGAAGAATTTCATAAAAGAGGAATTAGAGTTGGTTTATGTGTTAATCCTACTAATGGTATTTATCCTTATGAACAATATTATCCACAGGCTATTGAATATTTGAAGGTTGAAGCCCCAACAGTTATTGCCTTTGATCCATTTAATCCAAAAGTAGTTGATGTTTTATTTAAAATGTTTTTACATCCATTAGAATCTTTGGGAGTTGATTTTTTTTGGAATGACTCAAATGGAAATATGGATGTTAATAAATTATGGGCACTTAATCATTACATGTATTTAGACTCAGGAAGAAATAATACTAAAAGGGCCTTAATTTTAGCTCGTGGTAGTATTTTTGCTCCACATAGATATCCTATTTTGTATGGTGGTTCTAGCGAAATTAGTTGGAAGGCTTTGAAAAATTTACCATTCCAATATTTAAATGCTGCTAATATAGGTGTAAGTTGGTGGAGTCATGACGTAGGTGGAAATCATGGTGGTATTGAAGATGGCGAGTTGTTTTTAAGATATATTCAACTTAGTACATTTGGTCCAATATTACGTTTTCATGGTGCTAGAGGAAAATATTATAAAAAGGAACCATGGTTATGGGATCCTAAAACAGAGAGTATTGCAACTGATTATTTGAGGCTTAGGCATCGTCTTATTCCATATCTTTATACTGAAGCTTATAATTATACAAAATCTGGGACACCACTTATTCAGCCATTTTATTATAATTATATGTGGGTTTATGATGATGATTTATACAAAAATCAGTATTATTTAGGTTCACAATTATTAGTGTGCCCAATTTTGGAACCAAAGGATGTAACAATGAATCGTACAATTCATAGATTTTTTGTTCCTGATGGAACATGGTATGATTTTGTTACTGGTAAGAAATTTCCCGGTAATAAAAAATATGTATCATTCTTTAAAGAGTCTGATTATCCGGTCTTTGCACATTCTGGTTCTATAATTCCTTTTTCAAATAGAAGTGATTATAATAATATTGGATTACCTACAGATTTGGAAATTCAAATATTTCCTGGGGCAAGTAATACATATACATTGTATGAAGATGATGGAGTTACTTCATTGTATCGTGAAGGTTATTATTTAAAAACATCAATCGATTATAACTATTTGCGTAATAATTATACTGTTATAATTAGATCTATTGATGGAAAAAGTGGTATTGCTCCTGATAGGAGAAATTATAAAATGGTATTTAGAAATACTAAAAAAGCAGAAGATGTTACAGTTTATTTTAATGCTGATAAACTTGAATGTGAAAACTATATCGATGGGAATGATTTTATTGTTGAAATAAAGAATGTTCCTACAATTGGTCAGTTAACTATAAATTGTAAGGGTAAAGATATTGAAATAGATGCTGTTAGATTAATAAATGATGATATTGATAGTATTTTAATGGACTTAAAAATTGATACCTATTTAAAAGAGGAAATAGGTGGTATAATATTTGGAGATTTGCCTATAGCTAAAAAGCGAATTGAGCTTAGAAAATTGAAAAGTAAAAATTTATCAAAAGAATACCTTGGACTATTCTTAAAGTTACTTGATTATATTGGTGAGTTCTAGGAGGTTTGTATGAAAAAACAGAATGATTATTCATGGTGTTCTCCTGCTATGGAGAAGTTGAAACAGAAAGTTATTGTTGATAATTTAGCAGAAATTGATTTAGATAATGAAATTGATTTATATGATAAATTAATTTCAGAATTAGTTAATGGTAATTTAGATAGTGTATTAGATTGTCCGGCATGTTCTGATTTATCTCAAGAAGAGTCAAAACAATTACTAGCTAAAGCGAGAAAATATTTGCCATTGTGTTTTTCACGTGGTGATATAAGTCGGTGGATTGAATCTACTGAAGGGGTTTCATTGGGAGATTATGAGCTTATTTGTATGAAGATACTTGATAACTATAATTTTATTTTAAATCAAATAAAAAGTAAGCGAGAATATGCTTTAGATAGATTGATGAATTTTTCAAAATATGGTTATGGTGATGAGAGTTCTACTATTGAGAGAATAAGAGGCGTTTTTTATAGTGATGAGGCTTTAGATCAAGTACTTGCTAGATTGGCTGTTAAAGATGGTGAATATTCTCGATTTTCTGATGAACATATGAGTATTTTGTGTTCATCTCCTGAAGGAGTATTATATATATTTGATGAAAATGAGAAACCTGTTTTGTATAAGTTTTCAGATATTCAGATTTTAATTACAAATACAATGAAAGAACTTGATCTTGATGAAATGGATGAGAACTATTTTCTGAAAGTTGTTAGTTACCTTTTTATGGAGTATAGTGAGAAGCTATATGAAATAGTTTTTAGCAATCAAAAAGTAAATTTAATAAGTTAATTCTGATTATAATGCAATTTATTTGCATTTTTTCTTGGCATTTTTTACTTTTATGTTATAATATTATTGTGTTTTGTGACGAGTAAGAAGTAGTAGTAAATCGATTACTTTTAGAGAGCCTATGTTGGTGGGAATAGGTAGTATAGTTTTATGAACTTGTCTTAGGAGCAAAAGGGTGATTCCGTTATCAATCTTGAGTGTATAAGTTATCTTATAAATTAAGGTGGTACCGCGAAAATTCGTCCTTATTTAGGACTTTTTTTGTTGGGGAAAGGATTTTTATGGAAGAAATTATTTTATTCGTATTAACTTTTCTGTTAGCTTTTTTGGGTTATAGATTATTTATTGTTTTTCCAATAAAACAAAAAAAGAAGAAAAAGAAAAAGTATAAAGATCCATTTGAGGTAACTTATTTAGTGACTAAGTATAAATTAAATATAGAAAAAGTTAATTATAATAGATTGTTACTAGTTATATCAACTGTTTCTTCATTTGATATAGCTCTGATTGTTACAGTTATTGTCCTGCTCAAGAATTTTGTGCTGGAAATTATTGGAGGATTTATTTTTACGATGCTAACAATATTAGTTAGTTATCATATAGTATTTTTATTTTATAAGAAGAAGGGAATGATTAATAATGGATAATTTTATAGAAGTAGAAAAGAAATGGCAAAATTATTGGGATAAAAATAAAACATTTGAAGTTAAGAATGGTAATGGGAGTAAACATTATTATATATTAGTTGAATTTCCATATCCGAGTGGTTCTGGTTTACATGTTGGTCATGTTAGGAGTTATACTGCTCAGGATGCTATTGCGAGAATGATGCGTATGCAAGGATATAATGTTTTATATCCGATGGGTTTTGATGCATTTGGGGCTCCTGCTGAACAATATGCTATTCAAAATCATATTCATCCAAAAGATGCTGTTAAAGAAAATATTAAAACTTTTAAGGGGCAAATGAAATCTTTAGGTTTCTCATTTGATTGGTCTCGTGAGTTTTCAACTACAGATCCTGAATATTATAAGTGGACTCAATGGCAATTTTTACAGTTTTATAAGCATGATATGGCTTATAAGGATACTATACCAGTAAACTGGTGTCCTAAGTGTAAGAGTGTTTTGTCAAATGAGGATGCTGCTGGTGGGGTTTGTGAAAGATGCGGTTCACAAGTTGTGCAAAAAGAAAAGAGTCAATGGATGCTTAGAATGAGTGACTATTCTGAAGATTTGTTGAAAGGACTAGATGATACTAATTTTGCTGAAAGAGTTAAACTTGGACAAATTAATTGGATAGGAAAGTCCACTGGAGTTGAACTTGATGTTGATATAGTTGATGGGGGTAAATTTAGTGTATTTACTACATGTCCAGAAACTGTATATGGTATTACTTTCTTTGTTATTGCTCCAGATGGGAAATTAATTAAAGAATTAATGCCAAGAGTTAAAAATAAAAAAGAAGTAGAGGCTTATATAGCTGAAACTGCTAAGAAATCTAATATGGATCGTACTGAGTTAAACAAAGGGAAAACTGGTGTTAAAATTGAAGGGATTGAAGCTATTAATCCTGTTAATGGTAAGAAAGTTCCAGTATTTTTAGGAGACTTTGTATTAGGTGATTATGGTACTGGTGCTGTTATGGCTGTACCTAGTCATGATC
>CAZVUP010000008.1:3890-55980 GCA_964630365.1 uncultured Muribaculaceae bacterium | reverse complement strand
CTTAAAAAAGAATAAAAAGGGGTTGGCTAGTGACTAGCAAGTTTAAAGAAATATGATTGGAGGTTTTATTTATGGAAAGATATTTTTTTAAACCGGTTTTAGCAAATCCTTCATTAGGAGCTAGAATTACTTATTTAATGAAATTGAGAGGATATTCTGATGAGAACATGGCAGAATACTTCGGATGGGGAGGTGATGATCCCGTTGAAACAATGCGTAAATACAAAAACAACAATAGAGTTCCAGGAAAAGAAAGACTAGCAGAAATGGCAAAATTATTTGGTGTAAATATTAATGCATTAAAGCCATATAAGTTTAAAGATCCGATGGAACAAATTTATTATCATATGTGGGAAGAAGAACAATTTCCATATAGTAAGTTTGACGTTGATATTGATTCGTATAAAAAGACTACAAGTAATCAATTAGTTGTAAAAGGATTAGATGAATGGGAAAAATTGAGAGAAAAGAGAATAAATGGAGAAATAACAGATGAAGAATATATAGAATTGAAACTTAATTTAGTACTATAAAACACTCATTAAGTATAAAGTGTAAGCCTAATTTATGCTATAATAATACTTGGGTGATATATGTGGGATTAATAGATAGTGCAATTGATGCATTTAGATTTAAAGATACAGTTTTTTATAAAGAAAATAGTGATTTACAAAATAAATATGATGCTTTAAAGAAATTGAATGAAGAATATCCAAATAATGAAGAACTTCAAAGCGAGTTATATATTGTAAAAAAAGGATTAGATGGTGAAAATGAGATAGCATATCAATTAAAAAAAGCACATATTGGTATGTATGTATTAAGAGATATTAAAGTAAAACACGAAGATTTAACTGCACAAATTGACTATGTTATTATTACTCCTGTATATACTTATTATGTTGAATGCAAAAATCTAGTTGGAAATATAACGGTTACAGATAAAGGAGATTTTATTAGAGAATTTACTATTAATGGTAAAAACATAAAAAAAGGAATGTATTCTCCTTTAAGACAAGTTGAGGCTCAAAGAGAAGTAATAAGAAAGATATGGGAGAGTAATTCTTCAGTAATAAAGAAGTTCTTCGCTTCAAAAAACTTTGACTATTATAGAAGAGTTTTAGTAGTAGCTGCTAATCAAGATACAATATTAAATACTAATAGAGCTCCAAAAGAGATGAAATATAAAATACTTAGAGCAGATGCTTTAGTTAGACAAATAGAATATGATTTAAATCATAGAGGTAATGATGAATATCTTGAATCCAAAAAAGGTATGGAAGAAATGGCTCAATCATATATTAACTTGTCTTCTAAAGACGAGATTAATTATTATGAATACTATAAAGAAAAGTATTGTAACAATATAAATACTTCTATAAATGATGATTTAAGAGAAAGATTAATAGAACTTAGAAAAACTAGATCTAATGAAATGAATATACCTGCATATTATGTATTTACTAATGATGAATTAGATAAACTAGTTGAACTAAGGCCAAAAACAATAGAAGAATTAGAAAAATCTAATATATTGACTCCAATTAAAATAAAAACACATGGTGAAACAATTATTAAAGAAATACTAAAATAGAGTATAAGGAAGTGAGCGATATGAGTAATTTACTAAAAGACAATAAAGAGTTAATGAAAAAATATAACTATGAGAAAAACAAAAACATTGATCTAGAAACTATTACTCTTGGCTCAAACACTAAAATATGGTGGAAATGTCCAAAATGCAGATATGAATGGCAATCGATTGTAAAAAGTAAAAGCAATAAAAAAAGTTGTCCACTTTGTTCCAATAGAATAGTTATTTATGGAAAAAATGATTTGTACACCTATTGTTTAAATAATAATAGACAAGATTTAATTGATGAATTTGACGATGAAAAAAATGAATGTTCAATGAAAGAAATATCAGTAGGATGCAAATCAGATATATGGTGGAAATGTAAAAAATGTAATCATAGTTGGAAAGCATCACCTGCAAGAAGAATTAGTAGAAATTCAGGCTGTGGAGTATGTAAGCATATAATCTTAAAAAAAGGAGTTAATGATTTACAAACAACTAATCCTGAAATTGCAAAAGAATGGGATTACACAAAAAATAAAATAAAGCCAGATGAAGTGATGGCAGGAAGTAATAAAGAAAAATATTGGTTTATTTGTCCAAAAGGTCATAGTTATGATTCAACTCCTTTAGACAGAAAAAAAGGTAATGGTTGTCCTCAATGTGCAAAAGAGAAACATACATCTTTTCCAGAAAAATCAATTTATTATTATTTAAAAAAATACTTAGCAGATGTTGAGGAAAATTACCATAATTCCTTCCTAGGAAGACAAGAAATAGATATATTTATACCAAAGCTTAGAGTTGGGATAGAATATGATGGAGTCGCATGGCATAAGAATTATAAGAGGGACTTAAAGAAAGACAATGTTTGTTCTAAAAATGGAATTAAACTAATTAGAGTAAGAGAAAATGGTTGCAATAAATATGAAAGTGATTCTATTAAAATATTTGTTGAACCATATAAAATGTCAGAATTAAATAATGCAATAGTAGAAATATTCAATTATTTAGGTGAACACTATAATATTCATAAAGATATTGATATAGATGTTGAAAAAGATAGAATAAAAATACTCGAAATAATGGATTTATACGAAAAAGAAAATTCATTAGCTAACTATTGCCCTGAAATAAAAAAATATTGGGATAAAGAAAAAAATGGCATAATTATTCCAGAACAAATATCTCATTCTAGCGAAAAAACTATTTTTCTTAAGTGCCCTAAATGTAAAAATGAATGGTCTATGTTAGCAAAAGATTTTAAATTACGACCAAGATGTCCATATTGTTATGGAAGAAAAGTAAAAACAGGCTATAACGATTTGTTTAGCACAAATCCCGAACTAATACCTTTATGGTCAAAAAATAATACACTTAATCCTAGAAAATTAAGTAAAGGCTGTAATTTTCCAGCATTGTGGTATTGTCCAACATGTAACGGAGAATACGACATGAAAATTAATGATAAAGTAAGAAATGAATATGGTTGTCCATTTTGCTCTGGGCATAGAGTTTTAAAAGGTTATAATGATTTAGAAAGTTCGTATCCTGAATTGCTAAGTGATTGGGATTATGAAAAAAATAAAATAAAGCCGGATGATATAACAAAGAGTTCAAATGAAACTGCTTTTTGGAAATGTCATGTATGTAGTCATGAATGGCCAGCTAAGATAAGTAATAGGACATTATTAAATAGAGGATGTCCTAAATGTGGAAAAATGAAACAAGCAGCTTCACAATCTAAAACAGTATTACAGTATTCTTTAGATGGAAAACTAATTACAAAATACAAAAGTGTTTCAGAAGCAATGAGGAAAACTGGGATTTCAAAAATTTCTAATGTCTGTAGAGGTGAAAGAAATCAAGCTGGAGGATATTTGTGGAAATACGATGAAGAAAAGAAGTAGAAATACTTCTTTTTACGTTAAAAAATTTGCACATTAATTTTACTAAATCGTACATTTAAATTTTTCAAGGAAAAATGATAAGTATTAGTAGAGGTGATGAAAATGAAAAGAAAGGTTGCTATATATGCTAGAGTTTCAACAGAACATGAAGCTCAATTATCCGCTTTAGAGAATCAGATTCAGTATTATGAAGAACTGCTTCAAAGACATCCTGATTGGATATTAGTTGATAAATATATAGATGAAGGAATAACTGGAACTTCTACTAAAAAGAGAAAAAGTTTTATGAGAATGATGGAAGATGCAAGAAGAGGCAAATTTGATCTAATAATAACTCGTGAGGTATCTAGGTTTGCTAGAAATACAGTAGATACACTTCAAGAAACAAGAAATTTGAAAAAGATTGGAGTCGAAGTATATTTTACAGAAGATAATATATGGACATTTAAAGATGATGATGGGGAATTAAAACTATCTTTAATGGCTACGTTAGCTCAAAATGAAAGTAAAAAGACTTCTCAAAGAGTTAAGGCAGGAATGCAAATATCATTTGAGAATGGAGTATTCTATGGAACTGGAAATATCCTTGGATATTATAAAGTAGATAAAAATAAGATGATTATTGATGAAGAGCAAGCAGAAATAGTTAGATATATTTTTAGAGAATATATAAATGGTAAAGGGACTACTACAATTGCTCATGAATTAGAAAAAAGAGGATATAAAACTTCTACTGGTGGAAGTAGATGGAGTGCTTCATACTTAACTAGAGTATTAAGAAATCCATTCTATTGTGGAACTATAGTTTATAGAAAGCAATATGTACCTGATTATCTTGAACAAAAAAGAGTTAAGAATTCTGGTCAAGTAGAAAAAGTTGTCGTAGAAGGTAGTCATGAACCTATAATATCGAAAGAAGACTTTGAGAGAGCTCAAAAGATTTTAGATTATCATTCAAAGCCAGTAAAACTTGGATGGAGACAAGCGCAAGGATCCCCTAAAAATATATGGAGTAAAAAATTAGTATGTGAGTGTGGTTCAACATTTAATAGAAGAGTCTACCATAAAAATATAAATAGTACTACTTATTGCTATACTTGTTACAATAGAAAAACTCATCCTAAAAATAAATCATATAGTAATGATTATGTATCTTGTGATATTAGTGATGTTCAGGAATGGAAATTAATAGATATGGCAGAATTCATATTTAAAGGCCTAACTCAAGATAAAAATAATAGAGAAGAGCTTACTAAAATATTATTAGAAGGTTCTAAAATAGATGAGCATGAAGAAAAAAATATTAAAAAAGAAATTAAAAGGCTAAATTCATTAGTAGATGATGAGAATATAAAGATAGATAGATTACTTGATATGTATTTAGAAGAGGTTGTAGATTTAGAATCTTTTGAAAGACAACAAAAGTTAATGGAAGAAAGAATTGAAAGATACAAAATGGATATTGAAGAATATGAAAAGAAGCTTGAGCGATTAGAACCAATTCAAAAAAGAAGAGAAAATGCCAGAAAAAGTGTTCAGAAATTATTAGATATTAATTATAACGGAATAGATGAAAAACTTATCGAAGAGGTGGTAGAAAAGATAATAGTACACAAAAATTGGTTTGAATGGAAATTAAACTTCTTAGATGAACCAATTATATTAGAGATAAAAGGTAAAACACAAAAAGACTATTTTATTATGGAACTTAAATAATTTAAAGAATTAGATTTAAAATGTTATAATTTTATTATGAAATTAACAGAAGAAATGAGATGATTTTAATGAACAACCAAAAAAAATATTCGTCGAAATATCATTTAAAGAAGGAATTAGAAATTATTATTGGAGAACTATATAGTATAAAAAGAACATATCAATTATACAAAGAGTTATTATCAAAGGAAAATAGTGAAATAATAGTAAATAATTTTCCATATATGTTTTCGATAATGATAAAAGCAATGGAAGAAAAAGTAATTTTAGGTTTATATAAAACTGTTTACGATAAAGATAAAGACGATAAAAATATATGTATATCTGACATAATAGAAATATATAATAGGAATAAAACATATTTCACCGAGAAAAAATATTATTATATTAAACATATTGATTCTAATAAGAAAATAAGAAGATATTTGAATCCTAAGGAAATAAAAGACTGCTTTGATCAAATAGATAAAGATTTAAAAAGTATAAAAGGATTAAAAGAATTTTTAAGAAATTTTAGAAGAAAAAATTTGGCACATTTAGATAAAAGATATACGTTTAATACAAATATTAAATATTACAAAGGAAAAATAATACTTTATGATATTGAAAAGTTCATTGATTCTATGATTGAGGACATGAATAATATATATAATAGTTTGTTTGGTTCTTCTTATGCATTTTTATACAAAGAATTAGATGAGTTAAAAGCTTTAAATAAAATATTAAATAAGAGTATGAATGATATTGATTAATGCATATACTAATAATGTATACTAATTGACATTTTTGCAAAAATATAGTATATTTATATTGCACTGAAAAGTGTGAAAATGTTTTTCGCTTCTGGATGGTGCGAATAATAAATGATTCCAGGCGACAATGTTTTTCGCTTCCAGGTGGTGCGACTAATAAATGATCCTGGTTGAAAATGTAAGAAACTTCATCGCAAAGATGGAGTTTTCTTTTATATTATGATATATTGATGATGGAGATGATATTCATGGAAATTAAAACTGGTTATTTATATCATATTAAAGATGAATATTTTGATGTTGTTAATGACGAAAAATTAATGCAAAATCATGAAAAAGGTAAAAAGAGACCAACATATTTTACAATAAAGGATAAAGATATTTTATGGTTTATACCTATAAGTTCTAAAATTGATAAGTATCAAAAAGTAATTGATAAAAAAAAAGAAAAATATGGATTTTGTAATACAATAATAATAAGAAAAATTGCAGATGAAGATGCAGCAATATTATTACAAAATGCATTTCCAACATTAGAAAAATATATTGACCATGTGCATACAGTAGATGGTGTTCCATTAAAAGTACCAACAGATTTACAAAATGAAATTAAAAGTATGTTTAAAAACATGTTGGGATTAAAGAAGAGAGGAACTAACTTGTTTTTTACTGATATAGATAAGTTAAAAGAAAAGATGCTAGAAGAATTAAATTAAAATATAAATTCATATTTAGTCATTTTAGTCATAGATAATCCTACGGAAATCCGTCTGGTTCAGGACTTCCAGTTAGTAGTATTCACAGGCTGCAATTAAAAGTAAGGGGTCAAAGTAACCAAATAAAGGACTAGAGAAATCTAGTCTTTTTCTATTGACAACATGATGCATATTTGCTATTGTTAAATTAGAGGTGATACATGATGAAAAATATCAATAAAGAAGTAATTAATAATGAAGAATTTGATTTAATATGTAAATATTTAAAGATTAGATATGAATCAAATTTAAGTCAAAGAGAGTTAGCAAATAGAATTGGAATTGCCCAGTCTACGATTGCTAGAATGGAAAAGAATATGCATTCTATGTCAGTTGGTAATTTTTGTAAATTATTATCTGCTTTAGGATATGAATTAGATATTGTAAAAAAGGAGGGGGAAAATGAATAATAAATTACAAATCTTAAATAAGACATTTGAAAATAAAAAAGTAAGAACAGTATGGAATCCTGATGAAGAAAAATATTATATTAGTGTTGTTGATATTGTTGGTATTTTATCGGAAAGTAGTGATGGTAGAAAATATTGGAACAAGCTAAAACAAAGGCTAAAAGAAGAAGGAAATGAAACGGTGACAAATTGTCACCAGTTGAAATTAATTGCTCAAGATGGTAAAAAAAGATTAACTGATGTCGTTGATCTAGAAGGAATGTTTCGTATAATAGAATCTATTCCAAGTAAGAAAGCAGAACCAATAAAGTTATGGCTTGCTCGTTTAGGAAAAGAAAGAATAGATGAAGAATATGATCCAGAGATTACTATTAATAGAGCACTAGAGGCCTATAGAAAAAAAGGATACTCAGATAACTGGATTAATCAAAGATTAAAGGCAATAGATGCTAGAAAAGATTTTACCGATGAATTAAAGAGTAATGGAATAGAAAGTAGTAAGGAATTTGCAGATTTAACAAATCTTCTTACGAAAACTTGGAGTGGTTATTCAGTAAAAGAATATAAATCATACAAAGGGTTAACCAAAGAAAACTTAAGAGACAATATGACTAATATGGAACTCGTATTAAATATGTTAGCAGAGGTAACATCAACTGAAATATCTAAATCAAGTGATGTAAAGAGTAAGGAGAATGCAAGAGAATCAGTAATAGAAGGAAGTACTATAGCTAAAAATACAAGAGAACAGATTGAAGAAAAGACCGGTAAAAAAGTAGTAACAAATGAAAATAATAAAAATTTAAAACAAATAAAAGAATAGAAATAGTCTTTTTTGTTCGTAAAATAGTAATATTCCTAACTCTATGTTAATGATAAAATTGCTTGAATTTGTGGTATAATTGAACTGACAGATAAATAGTAATTTGAAAGTATTATAAAATAATATTTTTTGAAAATGTTAGGTTTAAGTGTCAAACTTCCAGTTTTAAATGGTAGATTTAAGTGCGAAAAAAATCTACAATGGTAATAGATATTTTTAATATCGAAGAAGAAGGGAGATTTGTAAAATATGAAATTTAATGAAAAACTAATCAAATTAAGAAAGGCATCAGGACTATCTCAAGAGGAATTAGCAGACAAACTTAATGTTGCAAGACAAACTGTTTCAAAATGGGAATTGGGTGAAACTACTCCTGAAATGAATAAGTTGATAGAATTATCAGATTTATTTGATGTTAGTATTGATGAAATGGTAAAAGAAGCAAAAATGCCAGAGATAATAGAAAGAGAAATAGACCACGAAAAAATAGATGGAGTATATAAAGATATTAGTACTGCAAAGAGAAACTTAAAATGGTTTTATATAATTGCAGGAAGCATTTCTATTATAACAATATTATCAATATTATATTTTTTAATAAAAGCTATTTTAGAGAGTTAATTACAAATTACAATTTATAAATTTGAACGGAAGATTAAGATATACAGAACGGATGAGAATCCGTTTTTGTATGGTATAATATTTATATAATTACTATAATTTTTAAAATGTAAAATATATTTGATAGTAAAATAATAATAAAAAATGTATAGTTTTTTGTGAAAGGAGAAAGATTATGGATTTAGGTAAAAAAATAATTGAAATGAGAAAAAATGCAAAGCTTTCACAAGAACAACTTGCAGAAAAACTAGATGTTACTAGACAAACAATATCTAATTGGGAAAATGGAAAATTTTATCCTGACATTGATGCTTTAGTTAAAATAAGCAAATGCTTTAATATTTCTTTAGATGACTTACTAAGTTATGACAATAAAGTTTTGGAATATTTAAAAGATAGCACAGATGTTGTAAAAAGTAATAAGAAATTACTATATGCAATTTTATTAAATATTTTAACTGTTATTCTATTTATAATAGTAGGAATAACTTTAAATGAAAGTATCTCAATTATAGTAATAGTATTTACTATTTCTATTATTAGTTTTTCTTATTTGTTTTATCAAATCATTAAAAAATTATAGGAGGAAATTATGAATTATATTTTATTAGCAATATTTATAGCAATATATCTTATTGGAATAGTTGCGACAATATATCAAATTTATAAAATAACTGTTATAGATGCAAAGGCAAGAGGAATTAAACATCCAAAATTAATGGGATTACTTGCAACAAGTGGTAAAAGTTCGGAAGGAATTATTCTTTATCTATTACATAGAAGAAAATATCCGATAAAGAATATTACAAAAGAAGAACAAAATGAAATAGATAGAAGAAAGAAAATTGCATTAGTAGGAATCATATTTATGGTTGTTGGAGCAATTGGATTTGTGTTCTTTATAGTTAGAATATAAACAATCGCAAGATTAAGATATTACGATGATAGCGTAATACAAATATGTAGAGATGATAAATATAGTTAAAAGTATCACCCACGTAACTTGATGGCGGTTATAAAACAAAGGACCACGCACCTTTACGGCGGTATTACGATTCGCCCACGAGACGATACGGAAACTATGAGTTATGACCTCGTAACACCGCGGAGATATGCCATTTCGACCAAGTAAATCCACAGCATTACAAGCTGTAATTAAGTCTAGGGAGAATAAAAAAGTAATTAAAAATTAGCTGATAAAGCTAGTTTTTTATGTTAAAATATTATTAGGGTGTTATATTATGGATTATGATAAAACAATTGAAAACTATGAGTTTGGTAAACCATACAAAGGAAAAATACCGATAGATGAAGCGGAAAAGTTTGCATATGTATTTGGTGAAGGGTCACCTGCATTAACAGAATTAATAAAATATTGTATATTGAATAACATAGTTACGTATTCATCTTGCAAAGGACATCCCGAAAATACAAATATTTTAGATAGAATTGCAGAATATGGTTATATTACATTTCATTTTGATATGAATTATGACAGTGACGATTTTGCTTATTTTTTAGCATCAATTCCCTCAATGAATAAAAAAATATATGCCCATTTAGAATCAACTATTGGAGCAGATAGAACTATAACTTTATATGTCCCTGCAAAAATTAAAGGTGAAAGTGAAAAGTATTTTATTTATATTTTAGATCAACTAAAGAAATATAAGCAAATGAAGGATAATAATCAAACAATTTATATTAATCCTGATATAAAAAAAATTGTTGATTATATGTTTTATTCATTTAATGAGTATGAAGCGTTCGATATTACTCAATCATCGTATAAAAAATATGAAAGACAAGGCATATATATAAAAAAAGTGGCAACATGTCCATCATACAATAAAACAGATAAGCTACATACAAAATTTGGTATGTATTTACAAAGTTTAAGAAATAAATTTGATGGAATTGATGATTTTGTTAATTATATACGTTAATTGCTATTATTAAGCTATATATTGATATAATGAAAAAAATGAATATGTGTCATCTTAGTCAAAAAACTAACTGACGAAGTTGACAGTATTACAGGCTACAATCAAATACAGCTTGTCAGATAAGCAAATAAAAGACTAGAGTTTCTAGTTTTTTATTTTCAAAATAGTTATTTTAAAATATAATTAGATATTAAAAATGTATGGTATAATTACAATGGTGAAATAAAATGAGTAATAAGATGAAAAGTCTATATTTAATTTTAATGGTTATTGCATGTTGCGTTATAATGGCAATAATTGAAGTATTTATTGAACCGGTTTATTTTTTAAAATCTACAATAAAGATTTTTTTATTCTTTATAATACCATTTTTAATTATAAAAAAACTAAATGGAAGTGTATTTGATAATTTTAAATTGGATAAAGGTAATATTAAAAGGTTATTATTACTAGGCATTATCATATATGGAGGGATAATAGCCGCCTTCTTAATTACAAAGAATATATTTGATTATTCTAAACTAATAGAATCTCTTGAAAGTGATCAACATGTAACAAGTAACAGTTTTATATTTGTTGCTTTGTATATCTCTTTTATAAATTCATTTTTAGAAGAATTCTTATTTAGATTAATATCTTTTGTAAAACTATTAAAATATTCAAAAAAAATTATTGCTTACATATTTAGTTCATTAGCATTTTCCCTGTATCATATTGCTATGATTGGTGAGGCATTTCCACCAACATTAACTATACTATCAATTATTGGTTTAGCAATTGGCGGATGTATATTTAACTATATTGATGAAAAAAATAGTAATATTTATAATTCTTGGATTGTTCATATGTTTGCAGATTTTGCAATTATGACTATTTGGTATATATATATTTAAAAATATTATTATCTTCTATGATCCTTTATATTGACTTTAATAAGATATCATCTTATAATAAACAAACAATTAGAGGTGATAATATGGAGAAAAAATATACTAGTGAAGATATAAAAACTATACTTGAAAAAGTAGTTGTTTCTCATCAATGGTATTTAACAAGAGATGGAAAAATATATGAACCAGAGGCAGAAGAGTTTATTAACTGGTTAAATAGTTTTACCAAATATTGTTTTCCATTTAGATCTGATGTTTGGAAAAATAATATTCGTGAGCTGATTTATAATCCAAAAGTTCCTAGAATTGGAGTTAAAATAACTGATGAACTAAAAGATTACTTAGATGAAGACAAATCATGTATTATTGGGGCATTATATCACTTTATTGATGCAGCAGAGGTTATGGAAGTATATGCTACTACTAAATCTTGGGAAGAAGTTGCAAGAACAGTTAGTAATCAAGGACATAGTGGCCATACGTTTTCATGTATGAGAGATGTACTTTTAGACTACTCATTAATGGGAGTAGAATTTATAGATAGATTTGATCCAGATTCAATTAACAAAGATAAAAATCGAAAAAAAGCTTATATTGAAAGAAAACATTATTTGGAACAAATAGAAAAATTAGCCACTGTTCTAAATGATAAATGCAAACAATTATCTAAATAATATCTAAAGAAAATAAGAAAAAAAGATAAATAATCATAAAAAAAGAACTAGAGAAATCTAGTTTTTTCTATGTTATAATAATATAAGAAAGAGAGAATCTATGAAAAAGAAATGTATTATAATCATAATTGGAATTGTATTAATTGTAGGAATAGTTTTATTTTTCTTAACTCCTCATATTATTAACTGGTTATTTTCTAGTCAATATAATGATAATGGTGTTAGCCATTTTTTAGTAGTGACAATAGATAAAAGCCAACCTAGAGAATATGTTGGTGAATTAGATGGTCATAGAATATATGTTGAAAAGTTCAATTTGAATGAAACAAATTTTAGAAATATAGATGCAGAAAATGTCCCTATAAAGAAAGCAATAGAAGAAAAATTGGTATCAATAGCTGATTGGAAGAAATATGCATTAAAAATTGAAAAAGACGGAGATTCAGAAATTTTAAAATATGATAATTATGAAATGGCCTGCACTTATGATGACTGCATTATAAGACCATTATCAAAATAATCGCAAAATTAATATATAGGAATATTTTTATATACCCCCTTATTTACTTTTTATGATTTAGCTATTAATGTCGATAAACTTGGAGTAGAAGATACTGCCGAGATGATAAAAAATATAATTGTTTCATATGACAAATAAATATTGTTCAATTTTATTTAATATTTATGATATTATATATGTATAAAATTGTATAAAATAGGTGATGATAATATGAATATGACAAACAAGGAGAAAAAATTATTAAATGAAAAAAGAAAAAAGTATACTAATGATAATAAAAATAAATGGTTAAATACCAGTAATGAAACATTTGCAAAATTTGCCTCATCTTTATCAGATTATCCAAATACAAGTGTTAGAAAAACAAGTAAAAGAATTAAAAAAAATCTATTACTTGAGCAGACAAGATTAAAATATTTTGGATTAAATGTAAAATATGAATATATTACTACTGATAATGACAAATTATATGATAGATTTAATAATACTAATGATAATTACAAAAACAATTTATGTTTTAAAAATTGCACAAAAAAGATTTCTTACTATAAAGCAGAAAAAAAGATAAAAGAATTTAAAACTAGGAGTATTTTATATGCTAATATAATCGATGTTAAAAATAAAGATCATATTTTAAATGATACTTATTGTTGTCCTAATTGTGGAGCAGTTAATAAAATTAAAGATTTGGATATAGGATGTCAATATTGTAATACTAAATTTAGATTTGATGAAATATATCCTATAGTTAAAACATATTATACAATTTTTGATTATAGCCCTGTTTTGCCATCAAAAAAGACATTTATTGCAATTAGTTATATACTTGGCGTAATATTATCTTGGTTTATATTTTTAGAAAAAAAATATTCAATTACTAAACTATTAGTATATAGCATGCTTGGTGGAGTTTTAGGAATACCTTTTATGTATATACTGTTGTCATTAGGAATATTATTAATTTTCTTTATGCGATTAATAATTGGTACAAAGTATAGTGTCCCAGTGAATGTCTTACTATCCAAGAATAAAATAAAGAAATTGTTAAGAAAATATGATTCAAATTACATATATGAAAGCTTTGAAGGATTAATAATATCGTACATTAAAGGAATTGTTTATAACAGTGATTGCACTAAATTATCATATTATACTGGATCAAATAGAAATTTTAAAAGTATTATAAATGTTGATTATTTAGGTGGCATAAAATTAAATAGCTATAATATAAAAGATAATATTCTTTCTTTGAACTTGGTTGTATATATGTTAGACACAATATATGAAAATAATCATATTTATCAAAAAAAGCATCCCTATAATGTAACAGTATGTAAAGACACTAGAATACAAAATGATTCAGCATTTAGTATAGAGAAAATAACTTGTAATTCATGTGGAAGTAGTTTTGATGCAGAAAACATAAAAGAATGCCCTTATTGTAAAAAAGAATTTAATTTAATCGATTATGATTATATAATTACAGAGCTCAATTAATGATTATGACATATTATCCATTATGAGACTAGAGAAATCTAGTCTTATTTGTTATAATTTAGTTAGGTGGTAATATGTATAGTATTAAAAATAAGAATGATATTCCATATATTTTAAAGTACCATAGAGCAAAAGATATGGTAAATATAATGAGGTTCTTCCCAGGATTAAGTCCAGTAGATGATTTAGTAGTCATATTAGATGAAAATGATTTTGAAAAGAATAAGGATAAACTTAATGGACTAGACAATATAAGAAATGGAAATCCCATAACTGAACCATGTATGAAATCTATAATAATTAAAAATACTAATCAAGATAGATTAGAAGCCTTAAAAATGATAAAAAAAGATAATAAAAATGGAGTACTTATATTGTTTCATTTAGAAAATACACCATCTAATAGATATGAACGATATGCCGGAATAAGTGTTGGGATCTCATTAGGTAGGGCAATATATATCGACGCTGTAGGAAAAGGTTTTGATGGCAGAGAGGTATTAAAAGGTATTAGTTGTCATGAAAGATATTCCATTCCTTGGACTGATATCAGAAAAGATAATATCGATAATTTTAAAGCATATAATACATTTGTTATTGATGATGAAGACTATCAAAAAAGTCGCGAAGAAAGAGTTGATTTTCTCTTAAAATGCGATATCAAAGAAGATATTCTTGATGATAAAATACCTAAAAAGTATGAACCTATCCCAGATTTTATCTGGTTAGATATAATTAAAAATGTATTAAAACCTTTAGAAAAAAATGAATACTATTTAAAAAGTGAAGGCTTTTTAGAATTTAATTTAAGTGGGCATACTGAAGGAAAAAAGTTTAGACCTTGGCAAATGGCTGATGATCAAAGAATGTAGCAGACAGTTGATTTATAATAAAAAATGAAAGAATTAAAATTTAAATAAATTTAATGAATAAAATCTATTAATAGTTTTAATAGTTATTGATAAATAATAAAAGTTAACGGTGTTTATGCAATACATATAAAACAAATTAAAAAAGTATTAGAAAATAATCATTGTAAATATAAAAAGAAATGATATACTATAGCTATAGGAGGAAAAAATGGAAAAGCTTTTAAAAAAATGGAAATTTTTAGCAATCTTTGTTGTTACATTAATCTTATTTAGTGTTACAAATGTTTATGCAGAGGAAACAATCGATAATATATCAATTACCGGATTAAAGAAACCTGTTATCGGGGAAACAGTAGGAGAAAATATTGAAGATGTTAAAGTTCCAAATGATGCTAATTACTCAATAATAGGATGTAGTTGGTGGGGGTCAGAAGATGGTATGTATTATGGGAATATGATTGATTCAAATGTATTTGAAAAAGATCTTTATTATGAATATCAAATTACACTAAAAGCCAAAGAAGGATTTGATTTCTTATTTGACGAAAATGGCGACTTTGTAGGTAGCTTATCAACAAGCTCTGTAGACTATATTCTAACGCAACAAGATAATCCAGGAGAGTTACTAATAGTAGGTAAGCCAATACTATTATTAGAAAATGATGATTATTCTTATTTGGTTACTGAAGGAGCAGGTCAAGTTTATACTATTGGTGAGAGTACAGAATTAAAATTTAGTGTTGATGCTAATCAAAAAGCATTTGATGGACACATTATTTATATAGATGGTGTTGAATTTGATTGGGAAAATTATGAATATGAGACAAATAATACAAGCTTAATTTTACCAAAAAATTATTTAGATACATTATCTATTGGAGAACACACACTAAAGTTTGAATTTGTTAATGACAAAGAAACAGAAACAACATTTACAATTGCTAAAAAATCTGAGAGTAGCGAAGAGTATAAAGTAATAGAAGGCGCTGATCAAAAGTACGTTATTAATAATAATCAAGAAGCAAGATTTAGAATTAATGCTGAATATAGTTTATTTGAAAATGGTGGTAAAGTGTTTGTAGATGACAAAGAAGTAGCTCCAGAAGACTATACAGCAGAAAAAGGTAGTACAATTATTACCTTGAAAAAGAACTATCTTGACACACTATCTGAAGGTGATCATACATTAAAAGTGCTATTTAATGACAATAAAACAGCCACAACAACATTCACTATTGCAAAACAGTATTCTGCTTTAGAAGTTGATAATCCAAAAACTGGCGATGGTATTATGTCTTACTTATTTATGTTAATTTCAAGCATATTAGGCTTTTTTGGAACATTCATTGCTAGAAAAAAATTAATTAATAGATAAAAGCTCAATCAGAGCTTTTTTCTTGGTAAAATTTAATTTTATATATGAATTTGCCCCATTATTATGTATAATGTAACTAGTATAATTGAGAGGTAAAAATATGAAAGTATATGTAAAGAAAAAAGATAGGCAATCAATGCTACCAGGAATTATTATAATAACAATATTTCTAGCATTTTCAATTGGTGTGTTTGTCAGTGCATTTAATTATGAAGGATCATTTTTGGAATTTTTGGAAGGTGGAGCTGTTTTAATATTATTCGCAATAATCTTTTTTGCCTTTGGCATATTCTTTCTCTATATGCTAATAAAACCATCAAAGGGTTATCGAGTAAAACTTGTAAGTAAAGAAACTGAAAACTATAGAGGAAAAGAAATAACATATATGAAGTTTAATGTCAAAAAAAATCCTGACGAAGAACCAATAAAATCGTCTTATAACTGCTATACAATAGGAGAAAATAACTTGATAGTCGAAAAAGATTATATACTAAAAATTAAAGAATTTAATTGGCAACCTAAATATATAGAGGATATAAATGAATACTATGAAAGAACTAAAACCGAGGCTCCAACTAAACTTCCCGAAATGAATATCTCGCCGGTACTTTTAGCAATTCGATTTATTTTTGGAGGTATGACTCTATTTTGTATTTTAGGAATAATACTGCACCCTCAATATCTAAATATATACTTAATTGAAGGAGTTATATTTGGAGGCTCTTTCTATGCAACACATAAATTAGATAAAATACTAAAAAGGCTTGACAAAGAAGATAAAAAAAATAATAATATTAATATAGATTTAAATTTTGAGCAAGAAGAAATCGAAGATGAGAAAGATGATGAAGTATAATAATTGGAGTTTTTTAAATGGATGTAGTTCTAAAAACAGAAAATATTATAAAAAAATATGGCAATAAGACTGTATTGAATAATATAAGTATGACTATAAATAAAGGAGACATTTATGGCTTTATTGGCAAAAATGGTGCTGGTAAAACAACATTAATGCGTACTGTATTATCTCTTACACCCATGGATAGTGGGAGTGTTAGTTTTTTTGATAATAAAAAAATAACTGATGTAGGATTAAAAGTTGGCTCATTAGTAGAAGCACCAGGTCTCTACAAAAATGTATCAGCTTATGAAAATTTAAAAAGATTTTCTATTTTATATGGTTCTGATGAAACAAAAATTAATGAAATATTAAAACTTGTTGGTTTAAGTGATACTGGTGATAGAAAAGCTAAAGACTTTTCGCTAGGAATGAAACAACGCTTAGGAATTGCTATTGCATTACTAAATGATCCAGAAATACTAATATTAGATGAACCTATAAATGGATTAGACCCAGAAGGAATTAGAGAAATAAGAGATATAATTGTAAAACTGAATAAAGAAAAAAAGATTACTTTCTTAATATCTTCGCACTTATTAGATGAATTATCTAAAATAGCAACAAAATACGGTATTATTAATAATGGTGTATTAGTAGAAGAAATAAGTGCTAAAGACCTAAAAGAAAGATGCAAAACTAAACTTATCATTGAATGTAATAAAAAAGAGCAGGCCAAAAAAGTACTATTAGAAACTATAAAAGAAGAAAATCTAAAAATAACTCAAGATGGTTTAGAAATATATCACCATGTAGAAGATGCTGCTTCAATAAATAAAAGCTTAGTAATAAATGGTATATCTGTCGAAGCACTGTATTCAAATTCTGATAGCTTAGAAGAATATTTTATGAAAAGGATAGATAGGTAAGATGAAAAATTTATTAAAAATGCAAATTACAAATATGTTTCATAATAAATTATTTTATATTTGTTTAGGAATATCAGTTACCTTACAGATATTATTTAATGCCTTTGATTTAATTTCAATGCCATCCAGCCTAAAAGCAATGCCTCAAGCTATTGGAATAATAAGTGGTGGCTTAGATTTACTCTGTATTATTTTTATAGCTTTATTCTCTTGTAATGATTTTAATGATGGAACTACTAAAAATATTATTGCTAGAGGCTATACAAAAAATGAACTATTACTATCAAAATACGTAATATCAGCACTTGGAACATTTATAATAATTCTATCTTTAGCATTAGTTATGTTTATTTCATATTTGAAAAATGGAATAGGTTATGAGAGTAGTATGTTATTAATAATTATTAATTCAATTATTAAAATAGGTGCATTTGTAGTTTTCTACTCAACAATGTCTTTCTTATTAGAAAAAAATAGTACAGCGATACTTTCTTGCTTATTTGTACCTACAATTATAACATCGGTACTAAGAATTGTAGACTCAAAATTAAATGTTCATATATCTAATTATTGGATAGAAAATCTATCAAATAAATTTATCAGTAATCCATCATTGTCTAAATTTATCCCCGCAACATTAGGATACTTAGCCTACATCATAATAATTGTAATAGTAGCTATACAAATACTCAAAAAGAAAGAGATAAAATAAATATTATAAATAAAGAACTAGAGTAATCTAGTTTTTTTATGTTATTATATAATTGGAAGTGATAATATTGGAAATTGTTATTTTACAAGGAAGTCCTAATGTAAACGGGTCTACCAATTTGCTAGTAGAGAGTTTTTCTAAAGGAGCGATAGCTTCAGGCCACGAAGTAAAAAAGATTGAAGTTGCTAAAATGAATATTAATTCTTGTGGTGGTTGCGTTGCATGCGGTTATGAAGGACCATGCATCATGAAAGATGATAATGAATTAATAAAAAGAGAAATTTTATCAAGTGATGCGATTGTCTTTGCAACACCACTTTACTACTATGGATTTACTTCACAACTAAAAAAAGTTATTGATAGATTCTGCTCTTATAATTCTAGTTTGCATAGTAAAAAACTAAAATCAGTTTTACTAGCAGTAGCTTGGAATAATGATGATTGGACATTTGATGCCTTAGAGACTCATTATAAAACTTTAGTAAAATACTGTAATTTTACAGATATGGGGATGATTCTAGGCTATGGTTGTGGTACACCAGAAATGACTAAAACAAGTAAATATATTGCTGAAGCATATGAATTAGGAGGAAATTTATAAAATGAGTTTGATAGTTAATATATATTATACTGGTGAAAATGGTAATGCCAGACGTTTTGCTGAAGAGATGACAGAAAAAGGAATAGTTGATCAAGTACGATCTGAAGAAGGAAATGAAAGATATGAATATTTCTTTCCAATGGATGATTTTGAAACAGTAATGCTAATAGATAAATGGAAGAATCAAGAAGCTCTAGATCTTCATCATAAATCAGAAATGATGCAAGAAATAGCAGACTTAAGAAATAAATATAAATTAAAAATGCGTGTTGAAAAGCTAACAGAATGGGAGGAGAAATAATATGGAATTTGAAAATGTAATAAGGAAGCGATCTGCTACAAGAAAATTTAGTGCTAAAAAAATTGAAGAAGAAAAATTAAATAAAATATTAGAAGCAGGAAGAATTGCTCCGACAGCAAAAAATATTCAACCATTTAAAATATACGTAATTCAAAGTGATGAAGGACTAATGAAACTTGATAAAGCAACAAGATGCCGTTATGGAGCACCAACAGTATTATTAGTCTGTGGTGATAAAGAAAAAGCATATACGAAAGAAGATTATTCAACATATGAAATGGATGCATCTATCGTTGCAACCCACATGATGTTAGAAGCAACTAATGTTGGAATAGATAATATTTGGATAGAATTGTTTGATGAGAATGTCTTAAGAGAAGAATTTGAAATATCAAATAATTTAATTCCAGTGTGCTTACTACCAATTGGATATAGAGCCGAAGATTGTCCAATCAACCCTTTACATGAAAGAAGAAAAGAAATCAATGATATAATAGAATATAAATAGGACATTAATATAATAATTTATTTTATATATGGTTAAGCATATGTACTTTTTATCTTGTACAAAAAATGTTATTATTATATAATTACTTAGTAACATACATATATAATATAGAAACTTAATTAAAGGAATGATTTTATGACATACAACATACAGACATATATATTACTATTCATGTCATATGCAATATTAGGATGGATAATTGAAGTAGTATTAAAATACATCGAATTTAAGCGACTTATTAATAGGGGATTTTTAATTGGACCCTGGTTACCAATATATGGTTTTGGTGCCTTACTTATAACATTATTGTTACAGAAGTATCAAGGCGACCCATTTCCACTATTTGCATTAAGTATGATTATTTGTGGAACTTTAGAGTATTTAACAAGTTACATACTTGAAAAAATATTTAGAGCTAGATGGTGGGACTATAGTACAAATAAATTTAATATAAATGGAAGAGTAAGTCTTAATACAATGATTCCATTTGGTATTTGTGGAGTATTAATAATTAACTATTTAAACCCGTTTTTTCTTAAATTATATCAAACAATCAATAGTAAAACTCTAGTTATTATATTAGTAATAATATTACCAATATTCATAATAGATAATATTGTTTCACTAAATGTATTATCAATAATTAGAAAAGATAACAAATTATTGGAAAAAGATAATACAGAAGAAATGTCAAAAAAAGTAATGGCTAAAATTGCTAGTAGTGGTTTTTTAGTAAAAAGACTTTTATTAGCATTTCCAACTTTTAAACATATTGGCTTAGCATTAGGCAAAAAAACAAAAAAAGCATTAGAAAAAATTAATAAGCAGAGAAAAATAATGAAGTCTAGTGAAGCAAAAATTGAAAAACTAGAAAAGAAATACCAAAGAAAAATTTCTAAAGCCAGAGAAGAATCTAATAAAAAAATATTGCGAATAAGTGAAAGACTTAATGATGATCGAAAAAGATAACTAAGAAACATACAGGAGTGAACATGGAAGAAGTAAAAATTTATGATGAAATAATTAATAGTGATATGTTTAAACGTGAAAAAAAATATATACAACATGGAAATTATTCAGTATATGATCATTCTATAAATGTAGCAAAAGCCTGCTATTCGTTTGTAAAAAAGTTAAATCTTAATGTTGAAATGGAATCGTTAATCAAAGGTGCCTTACTCCATGACTATTTTTTATATGATTGGCATGAAAAAGAGGCTTATCACCGCTTACATGGAGTAAAACATCCGCGCTTTTCTAGAAATAATGCAATGCGTGATTTTGGATTAAATAAAAAGGAAGAGAATATGATTTTATCGCATATGTTTCCGTTAGGCTATTATAGTATTCCAAAATATAAAGAAAGTATTATTTTATGGTTAGTAGATAAACATTGTGCTACTAAAGAGATAATATTATCAAGTAAGATATCTCAAAAATTAAAGGGTTTTAAAACAAAAAAATAAAATAACTAGTATTGCTAGTTTTTTATTCTTTATTGTAATTTCAACTGCACCTAGTGGTGCGGTTGAAAATTCAATTTAGGAAAAAGAATGCAATTAGTATTCTTTTTTACTATATTTAATTACAAGATAGATTTGATAATAAATAGTACAGAAGAAAAAATTATAAAAATAATATTGCTTTTAAATAAAAAAAAGATAAAATATTAGGTGAGAAGCATGGATGCTTTCAGTAGTCAAATATATTTGGAGGGTTTGAATGGAAAAAAAAGAAGTCTTAAAAATATGTGGTGAAATAAAGAAGGAAAAATATTCTTTATTATCAAAAACTAAAATCGATGAATTGGACTTGCAAGAAATAGCAACAGTTTTACAAAGTGATGAACAATTTAATATAGGTAATTTATTTAATATTATTTTACACAATCAGATTAATGAACATTGTGATTGGAATATTGGAAGTATTTTACAACATTTTGATTATAACCTAATAATTGAATATTTTTCACAGATAAAAGCTAATCAAAGGGCATATTTATATGATTCTATTGGTTTTTGCTGGGCATTAGGAGAATGCCCATATAAAAATGAACAAGTTATTGAATTTTTGTATGAAGTAATAAACAATGGTAGGAATCCTGAAGCCTGGTGGAAAGCCGCTTTTTCATTAGAAAAGCTAACAGGAAAAAACGCTATTAACAATCTAAAGAGGAGTTTAAAGAATAGTGGAACCTATAGTTTAGAAGAATCATTAAATGATTTAACAAATAAGAAAAACATAATAAACATACTCCTTCATGCAAATAATAAAGAAATAAAAGAAATAATATATCCCTATTTAAAAAGTAAATTTAATAAATCTACAAACGAAAAGGAACTAATAAATATTATTTGGCTATTAGGAAGACTACGATTATATGACGAAGATATGTTACAAAAATCACTGCAATTACTTGAAACTACCGATAGTTATGAAACAAAATATTATATTTTACAAGCGATGATTGATGATCCAAAACCGCTATACCTAAAATGTTTTAAGAAATATTTATATTCAGATGATTCATTGATAAAAAGAATGGCCATAACTGGATTAGGTGAAATAGGGGAAAATATAGATATATCAGAATTAGAATCATTATTACAAGAAGAAACTAACCCAAATGTTATTTCTGCCTTAACAAAAACAATTTATAAAATTCAAAGCAAATATTTTGCAGAATATCGAAATTATATACGAAAGTATATGGTTAATGAAAATGGTTTAATTGGCGATGATTCAGATAAGTGGTATGCAGATGCATCAATATACAATTTGTTTTCTGAAGCCGAAGATCCCAAAAATATTTGTTTTAATTTAATATTTAGTAGAGTTCTTGCCAATAAATTAAGAATAATAAATCCAGTCGATTTAGCTACAGGTACTGGAAGAGCATCTAAATTTTTATTAAATAATGTGAATTATGATGGTGTTTTATATGCGGTTGACTATAGTCAACAAATGCTAGATTATTTTCAAAGAACTATAAACCGCCAAAAATATTATGTAAAAAATATTGAATTAGTTCATTCTAAAATTCAAGATTTTGTACTTCCTACCGATAGTAAATCTTCATTTGTAATTAGTTCATTTGGCTTCCCAAGTAAAATTTCTGACAGTGAAAGATGTAGATTAGAATTAGAAAGTGTTTACAATATGTTATCTGATGACGGGGTATTTGTAACATTAGGATGGGATGAGACCTTTAATGATGAATTAAACAGCATGTGGTATAAATATATACCAGACGATATAAAAAGTCTAAATTTTGAACAATGGCGTAGTGCTCGTGAAAAAAGTATTAAAAGTGCTAGGAATTGTGATTTAACATGGTATAAAAAGAATATAAAAGTACCATTATTATATGATACATTAGAAGAATCTATAAACGTTATGGGACATTTATTTGGTCGTGACGCAGCCTTAGAAGTTTTAAAAAACAGACAAACACTATGGTGGATGTCAATGGGAATTACATGGGATGATAAAGAAAGTTTGGCAAAAATATTAAGAAAGTAGGATATCTATGAAAGAAATTGAAATATTAGTTGAAGTATATGATGATATTGATAGTATAAAAAAAGCTTTAAAAAAATATGAATATATTGGTTTGAAACACACATTAGATGAATACTATTATGATCCGAAAAGAAACACTTTAAAACCAGACAAAAACAATCAACTATCACACTGCCTTAGACTTCGCAAGAAAAATGATGAGTGCTCAATAACTTATAAAGATGATGTCTTTAAAAATGGTAAATGGCTATATTCAAATGAATATGAAACAAAAGTTGAATCTATTGAAATGGTAAGAGAGATATTTACTAAATTAGGATTAAAAAAATTTATTGAAATTGACAATAATAAAGAAATATATAGAACTGAAAAATATGAAATTGCTCTAGAAAATGTAAAGGATTTAGGAATATTTCTAGAAGTTGAATATTGTACTGATGCTGATGTAGATGTTGATGAGATAAAGAATGAAATACAACAATTTATTGATAATTTAAACATTAAAGTTTCCAAAGAACTTAATATGGGAAAACCTGAAATGTATATGAGAAAACATAACATAAAATTATAAAAAACAACAAATTTTTAACTTACAAACTAAACAAAAATATGATATAATACAGACATCAAGAAAAGTATTAAGTCAAGTTATTCAATGTGTAGCTCAAATGCGTAAGTCCAATTGTTTAAGGACTTACGTATTTTTATATTAGGAGGTCACATGTATAAAGAAAATGATTATTTAGTATATAGAAAAGATGTTTGCCAAGTTAAAGAAGTTAAAAAGAAGTTTGATAAAGATTATTATGTTCTAATACCTGTAAATGATAAATCTTTAGTTATTGAAATACCAGTAGATAATAAAATGGGATTCATAAGAGATGTGATGAGTAGAGAAGAAGCAGAAAACTTAATTCAAAAAATACCAGAAATAGAGCCATTAAAAAATATTGATGATAAATATATTGAAAAGACTTATAAAGAATTACTATATAATGGTACTATAGAAGACTTAATTAAGATAATTAAAACATCTTATATCAGAAATGATACAAGAACAAAAAATAATAAAAGAATAAGTGATAAAGATAAAATATTTTTTGCTAAAGCAGAAGATTATCTCTATACAGAATTGTCAGTATCTCTTAACATGAGTTTTGAAGAAACAAAGAAATATATAATAAGAAAAGTAGAAGAATTGATAAAATGAAAACAAACACTATATTAGATGAAGATCTAAAATTTTTAGATTTAAATACTACTATCAAAAATAATTTAAAAAATAATAATATAATTAAGATAAGAGACTTATGGCAACTAAAAAGAAAAGATTTAAAAAACTTTGGCATATCTGACAATGATATAAGTCAAATTATTATCAAATTACAGTTAAATGGACTAGATTTAAACAAAAAAATTTACTAAAAATAAATGTATATGCTAAGTAGGAAAAATCCTACTTTTTATTTATAAACATTTTCAAGCTTATTTCAAGATTCATTTATTAGAATTAAGTTGTAAAGAAAAGGAGGAATTTTATAGAAACAAAAAAAATACATGTTATAATATAATTAATAAGATATAAATTTGAAAGTGGGTGAAAACATTAAAAAATATCGTAATGAATGGAAATACAGTTTAACTAATGGAGAATTGTCATTATTAAAATCTAGGATTTCTGAAGTTCTTGAATTGGACCCTCATACCCCTGAAAAAGGGCGATATGTAATTCACTCACTATATTTTGATGATTATAAAGATACATCCTTATATACAACAAATTCTGGATTATCTAAAAGATTTAAGTGGCGAATTAGATATTATGATGAGGATTTAGATTACATTGTCCTCGAAAGAAAAGAAAAACTGAGTAGTAGATGTCATAAGAAAAGTTGTCGTCTTACATTAGCTGAATACAATTCAATAGTATCAGGTAGTATTACTGATATTTTATATGATACTAAGAAAGATTTAATTAAAGAATTAGCCAGAGATATGCTATTATATGATTATAGACCAAAAGTAATAATCGATTATGAACGTATAGCTTATGTTGAAGAAATAACTAATGTAAGAATAACATTTGATATGAAGATATCAGCATCATATGACTTAGATCATTTTCTAGATGGAGATTATACTAGGTATTATATAAATCCTAGTGGAATAAACATCTTAGAAGTAAAATTTGATGAAATATTACCATCATATATCAGAAAAATAGTAGAAAGCTATGGGTTTAAACAAACATCTTTTTCTAAATACTATTATGGAAGAAAGATAATAGATTCATATATGAGATAGGAGAATAAAAATGATAGAATTATTTGAAAATATATTTAATATGTACTCTAATGAGAGTATAACAACACTAACAATAATATCTGTATTAGTAATGGTATTATTCTTAGCAGTTTATGAATTTTTAGTTTATAGATTTGTCTCTCACAGATCTTTCTATAACAAATCTTTTAATATTACAATTGCCATATTACCATTCTTTATATCAACGATAATATTGTGTTTGCAGTCTAATATAATAATTACACTAGGTACAATTGGAGCACTAGCAATTATTCGTTTTAGAACAGCAGTTAAAGATCCAGTTGATATGTTATATCTGCTTTGGAGTGTTTATGTTGGTATAATATGTGGTTGTCAATTATTTGAAGTAGGAGTCTTAACTTCGATATTAGTAACAATTGTACTTGTAGTATTAGACCATATTAATTTTGGAAGAAATCCCTTTGTCTTAATACTACATAGTGATACTGATATTGAAAATGACTTAAAAGAATCATTTAAAAAGAAGAAAATAAATAGTAAATTTAAATCAAGAAACTATACTAATAAAGGTTATGACTATGCTATTGAATTTACTAGTAAAGATATAGAAGGATTAAAAGAAGAACTATCTAATAATAAAAAGGTAAGTAAATATTCTATTATCGAATATGATGCTGACGATATAGTATAATATGACTAGAAAAAAGCTACTTATAATTATACTAGTATTAACATTATTATCTACAGGAACTATCCTATTACTTAAATCTAATACAAAATATAACAAATTAGTAATAACTGAAGATAAATGGAATTCAATAATTAATACTAGAAATATAAATACTAGTATAAGTTTTGAAAATTTAGAATTTAATGACTATAATCTACTAATTGATAATGAAAATAGTATTATTTATTATTCAATAGTAGATTCTAGTAAAAAGTATAATCCTTCAATTAAATATCTAACTAATAAAAAAGTTCATATTGCCATAAACTCAAATATAACAGATGATAAATTAGAAGATTCAAGTGCATTAAAAATAATGTTATATACTGCAAAAGAATATCGAATTTATTCTCTAGTATTAACTAAATATCCAATATTAAATATAAATTATTCTAATGATAATATGAAAGATGTAATGATTGAAATATTTGATAATGACCCATCTTCTCCTCAAAGAGTAATAAAATCCCAAGGTAGATTTAAAAGACTAGATTCAAAAACTTATAGCTTTGAATTATTTAAAGAATCTCTTGGAAATAATAAAAGAAAAAATCATATATCAATATTTGGTATGGAAAAAAGAGATGAGTATCTAATCAAAAAAGTAGAACAAATTAATAATAATGATAAATATGCATTGGTATTTATAAATAATAAAAATATTGGTCTTTATTCATTAGGCCCAAAAGAAAGGAGTGTTGATATTTTTGCAAGAAACAAAGAAAACAATCGATAAAAAGAAATTAATAGTTTATGTAATAGGAATAATTCTAGTTCTAGCAGTTGGAACATGCTTTGCTCTAGCTCTTAACAATCATAGTTCTAATACTAGCTCATCTAGTAAGAATTCTAAAACATCATCAGCTGCTACTATAACAAAAGGTGGAACTTATGACATTACTGGGGAAGATAGCTGTGTAACAGTAAACACTACTGATAGTGTTGAATTAGTCTTAGAAAATGCTAAACTAAGTTGTGATAATGGGCCAGCTATTAATATAGAAGAAGCAAAAGATGTAAATATCATCTTAAAGGGTGATTCAACAATTACATCAACTACAACAGAAGATCTTGATGGAGCAATTTATTCTAAAGCCGATTTAACTTTTTCTGGAGATGGAAAAGTAACTATTACTTCTAATTATGATGGTATTGTCTCAAAAGATACTTTAGTAATTAAATCAGGTACTTATGAAGTGAATGCTACAGATGACGGTATAAGAGGAAAAGATAGTGTAGAAATAACTGGTGGAGAGTTTACTATAACAAGTGGAGCCGATGCTATTAAGTCAACTAATGATGAAGACACTGAAAAAGGTACTATCAATATAACTGGTGGAACATTTACAATTAAAACAACAGGTAATACCGAAAATGATTCAGCCAAAGGAATAAAGGCAACCACATCCATAACAATAGATGGTGGGGAGTTTAATATAGATACAGCAGATGATGCAATTCACTCTGATGGCAATATAACTATTAATAATGGTAATATTACAATAACTAGTAAAGATGATGGTATTCATGCTAATGGTCTGCTTGAAGTAAATAATGGTACCTTAAATATTACTGCTAGTGAAGGACTAGAAGCAACTTATGTAAAAATAAATGATGGAACAATTAATGTAAGTGCTTCAGATGATGGAATAAATGCTGCTAATAAGTCAGATGCCTATTCCGTAAAGGTTGAAATAAATGGTGGAGATATAACTATTAAAATGGGTCAAGGAGATACTGACGGAATTGATTCTAATGGCGATTTATATATCACAGGCGGAACAATTAATATAACTGGACAGTCTCCATTCGATTATGACGGAACTGCTAAAAAGACAGGTGGTACAATAATTGTTAATGGTACAGAAACTGATCAAATTACCAATCAAATGATGGGTGGACCAGGAGGAAACATGGGAGGAGAACAACCAGCTAATGGTGAAGATCCCAGTGCTAGAGGAGCCAATCCTGGCCCAAGAGGAAACCAAGGTTATAGGATGAGATAATATGTTAAAAAAAGAAAGTGTAATAATTATAATAGTTGTATTAGTAATGGTAGTGTTTCTATTTCTAGCTTATAAAAATAAAAATACTAGTGAAATTAGTAGTGATTATATTTTTAAAGTATATTTCTTCAATGCTGGTAAAGCTGATGCAATACTAATATCAAAAAATGATAAGTATATGTTAATAGATACTGGAGAAGAATCATTAAGTGATGATATTATTAAATACTTAAAAAATAATAATATTGAAAGACTAGAATATTTAATAATAACCCATTTTGATAAAGACCATGTTGGTAGTGCCTCAGCAGTAATAAACAATATTGAAATAGGAGAAGTATTACAAAGTAATTCACCTAAAGAAAGTGAATACTATACAGCTTATTTAGAGGCACTTTCTAATAAAAATATCACTCCAACAACAGTATCCGGTGATTATGAAATAACTTTGTCTGACTTAGTAATAAATGTAAATGGACCAGAGACAACATATGAAAAAAATGCAAGTAATAATTCATCTCTAATTGTTGAGATAACTAATGGTAATAACAAATTCTTATTTACGGGAGACGCAGAAAACGCCAGAATAAAAGATTATCTTAGTACTAACCAAGATACTTATGATTTTATAAAAATTCCCTATCACGGAAATTACCTAAAAAGATTAGATGACTTGCTTGATGTAGTAAAAGCAAAATATGCTGTAATGACTTGTTCAAATACAGAAGGATGTGAAGAAGAATCATTAAGTGTACTAAATAATTATAATATTAAGTATTATATGACTAAAAATGGTGCTGTATCCGTATTATCAAATGGTACAGATATTATCATAAAACAATAAAGATTTAGAAAAACTAAATCTTTTTTTTAATTCTTAAAAATTTTCAAGATTATTTCAAGATTTGCTTGCTACAATTAAAACGTAAACAAGAAAGGTTTACAAAATAATTAACATAATCAAAGGAGATGATATATGATTAATTAGTAAGAAGAATAAAAAAAGACATATTAATTAGATTTATAAAATGATTTTAAAACTATGGTATAATATAAGTGAAAAAGAAGGTGACTTATGAAAGTATTAATTATTGAAGATGAATATAGCTTAGCTGATGCTATTCGTGAAAGCCTAGAAAAAGAACATCTAGATGTAACAATAACAACTAATGGTATTATGGGTGAAGATGAAGCATTAACTAATTTATATGATTTAATATTACTAGATATTATGCTACCTAAAAAGAATGGTTTTGAAGTCTTAAAAACATTAAAAGAAGAAAAAGTAAAAGCACCAGTAATTATCTTAACAGCTAAATCTGAACTAGATGATAAATTAAATGGTCTAGAAAATGGCGCAGATGACTATATTACCAAACCATTTCATATGAAAGAATTACTAGCTAGAGTTAAGATAATTCTAAAAAGAAGCGCTAATCTTGAAGATACTAATCAGTTAACATATGGTGACTTAATACTTGATATAACAACCGGAAAACTAAAATGTCATGATAAAGAAGTTTCGATTAATGGTAAAGAATTAAATCTAATTGAAATATTACTTATTAATAAAGAACAAATAATTGAAAAAGAAATCTTAACAGATAAGATTTGGGGATATGATAGTGAAGCAGAATATAATAATGTTGAAGTATATATATCATTCTTAAGAAAAAAAATTAAGCTTTTAGGATCAAAAGTTAAAATATCAACAGTACGAGGAATAGGCTACAAATTGGAGGAAAAAGATGATTAAAAAACTAAGAACTAAAATAACTCTAATCGTATTATTTGCTATAACAATACCACTTCTATTTATCGTTTCTTTCTCAACTCTCTCTTATTATAATAATACGATTAAATCAAATACTATGTTCGTTGATAAATTCTTTGGTATTCCTAAAGTTCCAGATAATAATAAAGACTTTAATTATGATTTTTCAGAAGTAGATGGTATCTATTCAGTATTTGTTAAAGCTGATGCAGTAATAAGCTCTAGTTCTAATACAACTAATGATATTGAAAAATATGCTCTAAAAGTAGCAGATAAAAAATCTGAAAGTGGAATTATTGGAAATTATATTTATAAAAAAAGAATTCATGAAATGGGTAATAAAGATATAGAAATATTATTAATTGAAAGTACTAGTGAAATTAAAAAAATAGAACTAACAATAACAATATCACTAGTATTAACAGTACTAGGAATAGTATTAATATATTTCTTATCTAAAAGGATTGCTAGTATAATAGTAAAACCCGTTGAAGATACATTCCAAAAACAAACAGATTTCATATCTGATGCATCTCATGAATTAAAAACACCCTTAGCAGTTATTCAAGCAAATGCCGATGTCTTAGAAGGCAAAATTGGTAAAAACAAATGGTTATCTTATATTCAAAATGAAACTGATAATATGGGTAAATTAATTAGTGAATTATTACTACTTACTAAAATAGAAAATATTGATAAATTACGTCAACCTGAAAAGTTTAATATTTCTGATCATATTGAATTAATTGCCTCATCATTTGAAAGCATGGCTTATGAACATAAAGTAAAAATTGATACAAAAATTCAAAAAGATATCATTACCACAACCTTTAATAGAGATGATATAACTCACATTTTATCTACTTTACTAGATAATGCAATTAAACATACTGAAGAAAAAAAGAAGGTGATAATAGAGTTTAATAAAACAAAAGATCATATAGAATTAAATGTAAAAAATAAAGGAATTGAAATACCTCTATCTGAAAGAGATAAAATATTTGATAGATTTTATCGAATAGATAAATCAAGAAATAGAAATGAAAAAAGATATGGCTTAGGTCTTTCAATTGCGAAATCTACAGTATTAAAGAATAACGGTACAATAGTAGTTGACTATAAAGATGGTTATACTATATTTACTGTTAAACTTCCAATATAAACCTACTATTAAAACAAGTTAAAAAAATTAACTTGTTTTTTTATTTTTCAAGATTATTTCAAGATTAATATAATAAGATTAAATAGAAGAAAGAAGGAATGAAATAATGAAAAGAAAAATAATAATTGGAATATTTATATTAACATTGATATTTACTCTAACAGGATGTGTCTTTACAAAAAATAAAAGTACTAATTCTACTAGTACTTCAACAGCAAGTACAGGTCTCTTAAACTCAAGTGATATATTTACAAAAAGAGATCTAGAACAAGAAGTAGATACTAGTAGTGCAACAAAGTATACCGTAATGGACGGAGAAGATATAACGATATCAAAAGAAGGTACTTATGTTATATCTGGTACTTCCAAAAATACAACAATAATAGTTGATGTAGCAGATGAAGAAAAAGTAAATTTAGTTTTAAGTGATTTAGATATTTCTAATGATAATACTCCATGTATCTACGTAAAAAATACTGATAAAGTATTTGTAACAGTAACTAATACAAATAATCTTAAAGTAACAAATACATTTACTAGTGATTCTACTACTAATACTGATGCAGTAATATTTTCTAAAGATGATATAGTAATTAATGGGACAGGTACTATTAATATTACCTCAACTGCTAATGGTATAACTAGTAAAGATGATTTAAAAATTACTGGTTCTACTATAAATATAACTTGTAGTGAAGATGCTCTTGAAGCAAATACTCCATTGCTATTGCAGATGGGAATATTACAATTAATTCTGAAAAAGATGGCTTACATGCTGAATATAGTGATGATTCATCAGTAGGATATATTTATATATCTGGCGGAGATTTAGAGATTACAGCAGCCGATGATGCAATTCATGCAACAACAATTATTCAAGTTGATGGTGGAAGTATCACAACAACATCAAGAGAAGGACTAGAAGCAACATATATTCAAATTAATGCTGGAACTCTTAATTTAAATGCTACGGATGATGGAATGAATGCTGGAAATAAATCTAATAAATATACTACAACCATAGAAATAAATGGTGGAGATATAACAATTGATATGGGTCAAGGAGATACCGATGCAATTGACTCTAATGGCAACCTTTATATTAATGGTGGAACAATTAATATAACAGCTCAATCTCCATTTGATTATGATGGTGAAGGAGAATTAAATGGTGGAGAAGTTATAGTAAATGGTACTGAAATAGATGAACTAACAACTCAAATGATGGGAGGAGGTTCAGGAGGTAGAAGATAGAAAATAAAAGTGTTATAATACCTATGAAGGATTTGATACTATGATTTTAAATATAAGTGGAAGAACAGATATAGTAGCTTTCTATTCTGAATGGTTAATTAATCGTCTAAATGCTGGATTTATTGATGTTAGAAATCCATTTAATAAAAAGATGGTTAGTAGAATTATGCTAGAAGATGTAGACTTGCTATTTTTCTGTACTAAGAATCCTCTTCCAATTATTGATAAAATATCTAGTATCAAGCAAAAAGTATATTTTCACATAACTCTAACACCTTATAAAAAAGATATTGAACCAAATCTTCCAGATAAAAAAGAAATCGTTGAAGGAATAAAAAAACTTTCAAAAACTATTGGTAAAGAAAATATTGTCATAAGATATGATCCTATATTTTTAAATGATAAATATACAGTTGATTATCATATAAAAGCTTTTAACAGAGTATGTAGCTTGTTGGATGGTTATATTTCAAAAATACTAATTTCTTTTATTGATGACTATAAAAATGTTAGAAACAACTATAAAGTATTAAAATATCGTGACTTTAGCGAAGATGATTATAAAAGAATAGGTGAGTCATTTTCACGTATTGCAAAAGAACATAACATAGTAGTTCATACTTGTGCTGAAGAAAGAAATTTAGAAGAATATGGTTTTATAAAAGATGAATGCATGTCAAAAGAATTAGCTTTTAAACTTACCGGAAAAATCTATAAGAAATGGAAAGCTCGCAAAAATGTTCCTTGCCAATGCATTGAAATGGCAGACATTGGTGTCTATAATTCTTGCAAACATTTTTGTAAGTATTGCTATGCCAATTACAATGAAAAACAAGTGCTAGAAAACTATAAAAATCATAATCCAAACTCATCACTATTAATAGGTGAACTAGAAAGTGATGATATCATAAAAGTTAGAAAATAATAAAACATGAATCATTTAATTCATGTTTTTAATTATCTTTAAATAAATCAATTATATTAGTAATTACTATATCAATCATAGCATCATAATTCATATTATTATGCTTATGATATGTAACTTCATGACACAAATTATCAATTAATCCAACCATTATATGAACTCTTTCAAATAAATAATCATTATTAAATCCATTATCAATAAGTAAATCTTTAATAGAATTAGTCATTGCAAGTTCTCTTTTATAATAGTATTCAGCAACTAATTTATCAGAGTGAACCATAGACATTATTTCTTCATGAGCAATATTAGATATTTTATGATTCTTTATATAGTAATTAATCATATCTCTTAAAAATGTACCAAATTCAGTTCTTTTAAATTTTGCCTCTTTATTAGCAATCATTGGAAAGAATATATTATCTCCATACTTTTCTAATCCTTCAATAAGAATATCGTATTTATCTTTAAAATATTGATATATAATTCCAATCGAAACACCGGCTTCTTTAGCAATTTCAGCAGTATTAGTATTATAATAGCCATTTTTACAGATAAGATCAAAACCAGCTTTAATAATTCTTTCTTTTTTTTCAATGGCTCTTTGTTGCTTAGGTTCTCTAATACTATCGATCATAAAAGTCACCTCACATATAAAATATAATACTCTAGAAAATTCAATAAAACAATATAAAAGAACATAAAATATATGAACAAATATTCATATTTATATTGACTATAAATGATATGAAGAATATAATTAATATGAAATACATTTCATATTAGAAAGAGGAAAAATAATGAATAATTTTATTGAATTTAAAAATGTAAAAAAGACATATATCGTTGGAGAACAAAAATTTAATGCTTTAGATGGAATATACCTAAATATTGGAAGAGGAGAATTTGTTGTAATACTTGGACCGTCTGGTGCTGGTAAATCAACATTACTTAATCTGTTAGGTGGTATGGATACTCCAACTTCAGGATCAATAATAGTTGGAGAAGATGATATCGCAAAATTTAATGATAAAGAATTAACAAGATATAGGGCAAATGATGTTGGATTTATATTTCAGTTTTATAATATTATGCCAACACTAACTACTATTGAAAATGTTAATTTAATTAAAGATGTAACTAATACTACTAAAGATGCCCATGAAGTATTAAAAAGTGTTGGGCTTTTAAAACATGCTGATAAATTTCCAGGAGAGCTATCAGGTGGAGAACAACAGCGAGTATCAATTGCTAGAGCTATAATGAAAAACCCTAAAGTTTTATTATGCGATGAACCAACTGGTGCCCTTGATTCTAAAACAGGAGTAGAAATATTAAAACTTTTACATAAACAAAAAGATGAAGACACAACAGTTATCATAGTTACTCATAATTCTTTAATAGCTGATATAGCCGATAGAGTTATTCGTATTAAAAATGGTAAAGTTGAGTCTAATGAATTAAATAAACATCCAAAAAACATTACTGAGGTTAAATGGTAATATGTTAAAGAGGAAAATGTTTAGAGATATTCGTAATAATCTCTCCCAGTTTATAACAATATTTTTAATGATTATGATTGGTATAATGGCATATTCAGGTATAAAGGCATATATGGATGGTATGACTAAAACAGCTGATAAGTTTTATACTGAAAATAATTTATTCGATTTAAATGTTCTGGGATATTTAAATCATGATGATTTAGAAAACATAAAAAAGATGGACAATGTAGTTGATGCCGAATTAAAACTATCTGTAACTGCTACAACAGATAACGAAAGAACGCTACTATTAAACTTTATTGAATCAAATAATATATCAAAATTCTATGTATTTGATGGTATTGATTTTGATCCTAACAAAAGTGGTGTTTGGCTTGATAAATTTTATGCTGACGAAAATAATATTAAAGTAGGAGATATTATTCTTGTTAAGTATGAAGATATGAATCTTAAAGAAAAAGTACTAGGTCTAATTAATGTACCTGATCATTTATATGATACAAGAGATGAATCAGAGTTATATCCCGAACGAAAAGAATTTGGTTTTGCTTATATGAGTACTAATGAAATTACTGAAGACTATATTAAATCATTAGTTATGAAAGAAGCAAATATCAGTGATGAAAAAGCATTTAATATGTTAATGCCTAACTTTAACTATAAAGAATTTATACCATTTTCAAGCATAATGGTCGATGTTAAAGATAAGAAAAAAAGAGATAATGTAAAAGACAATATTGAAGATAATATTGAAAATGCTAAAGCAATAATTAATGTCGAGGATACAGCGTCATATATCACATATCAAGGTGAAATAGATGAAGGAAAAACATATGTTGGTGTCTTTTCAGGAATATTTTTATTTATTGCTCTTTTAGCAAGCATTACGACCATGACTAGAGTTATAAAAAAACAAAGAACCCAAATAGGAACTCTAAAAGCTTTAGGTTTTAGTAATAATAAAATTTTACTTCACTATATTGGCTATGGATTTTGGGTAAGTGTCTTTGCTGCAATCTTTGGTTTAATTCTTGGATATTTCCTAATTGGAACAATCTTTATTAATCTTGAAATGGCCTTTTTCGAAGTGCCAAATGGTCAGCCAGTAATGAATCAATCAAGCTATCTTGTCTCTCTTGCTGTAATTGGTTTAGTATCACTAATAACTTATTTAACAGGAAGAAGTATTTTAAAAGAGAATCCAGCTGAAACATTAAGAACTAAAACGCCTAATGTTAAAGGAAAAGTATTAACTATAACTAAACATAAAGCTTTTAAAAACTTAAGCTTTGAAACTATTTGGAATATTCGTGATATATTAAGAAATAAAACAAGAACATTTATGGGCTTTGCTGGAGTGGTAGGTTGTGCAGCTTTAATAGTTTGTGCCTTAGGAATGCTAGATTCTATGAATTTCTTCGTAAAACTACAATTCAATGATTTGTATAATTTTGATTATAAATTAAATATTATGGAAAATATCTCGCAAGAAGAATTGCAAAGATTATATGATAAGTATGGTAATAAAACCTCAGAAAGTTTAGGTATTGAAATAAAAGATGCTAAGGGAAAAAGAGAAGCTAATAACATCTTTGTAACAGATGCTGGAAACTATGTTAGATTTGTTGATAATAAAAATAGAATAAAAGAAAAACCAACTGACGATGGAATATATGTTACATATAAATTAGCTTCTACTAAAGGTTATAAAATAGGTGATAAAATAACATGGCACATATATGGTGATAATACATATCATACATCGAAAATCATTGGTTTTAATAAAGACCCTCAAAATCAAAATTTATCAATGACTAAAAATTATTTAGAATCATTAGGTATAAAATATCAACCTGATGCTTTATATACAAATATTGACTTAAGTGAAGTAAAAGAAATAAAAAACATTGAAACAATCCAAGATATTAATAGTCTAAAAGAAGGTATGAACAATATGCTTTCTATGATGAAGACAATGCTAGTATTAATTATAAGTATAGCTATTCTTCTTGGTGGAATAATTATTTATAATTTAGGAATACTTTCATATACTGAAAAAGAGTATCAGTTTGCAACACTAAAAGTATTAGGTTTTAAAGATAGTCAAATAAAAAATATCTTTACTAAACAGAACAACTGGATAGCTTTAGCATCAATTATAGTAGGACTACCAGCCGGATATTATTTAACAGATTGGTTATTTAAAACAGCTATTGAAGAGCATTATGATTTTGGTGCTAGCATAACAATAAGAACTTATATAATATCTGCAATAGGTACATTTATAGTTTCCTATTTAGTTTCAAGATTTTTAGCAAGAAAAGTAAAGAAAATAGACATGGTAACAAGCCTAAAGGGTAATGAATAGCATTTAAGCAGTCATAGGACTGCTTATTATGTTATAATATATGTGTGATGCTTATGAAAAAAATAATATCAATAATATTACTGATTATTTCAATAATTATATTAGTATTTGTCTATAATGATGATTTTCTCTATTCAAAACAAGTTATGAAAATAACAAATATTGAAACTACTAATGAAGAAATATCAGAAAATTCATTAGGTATAAAAGAAAAGTACTATACAAAAGAAATATCAGGAATTATCACTAATGGTAAAAATAAAGGTACAAAAAAGAAAATAACTTATGAAGAGACTTATTCATCAATTGTAACAGATAAATACAGAGTAAATGATAAATTAATATTAGATGGAAATGATCTAGATTTAAAAAGAGATTTTTATTTAGTACTAATGGTTCTTCTATTTATAAATTTAATATATTTAGTAGGCTCTTTCAAAGGATTGTTATCAGTAGTAAGTCTTATATTTAATATGCTTATCTTTTACTTAGGATTATCTCTATATTTCAAAGGAGTTAATTTATTATTAGTAACAATTATTGAAATGATTATCTTCTCAATTACTTCGCTGTTCCTAGCTAGTGGTATAAATAAAAAGACAATTGCTGCTATTATCTCAGTTATTACATCAACAATTACGATGTTGATATTATTAGTAATAGTCGTTAAAACAACAAATTATAAAGGAATAAATTTTAATGAGATATCCTTCTTAACAGTACCACTTGAAGATATTATTATTCCTGAATTATTAATAGGAACAGTAGGTGCTGTTATGGATGTTGCGATAACTATCTCTTCATCAATAGCCGAACTAATTGAAAAAAATAAAAGAATTAGTATTAAAAGCTTAAATAAATCAGCTAAAGAAATAGGTAAAGATATAATGAGTACAATGACTAATGTCTTATTCTTTACTTATCTCTGTGCTGAACTTCCAATATTTGTTTTAGCACTCCGTAATGGTTTTTCAATGTTTAATTATATAACTACTAATATAACTCTAGAATTATCAAGATTTTTAGTTGGTAGCATTGGTATTATCATGACAATACCTCTTTCAGCCTTTGTTTCAATTAAACTGATGAAAAGAGGTGCAAAATGAACATAATATTAATAATTATTCTTTTCTTATTAATGATTTACATTGATAAAAAAAGAGGATTAAAACTATTCTTATCATTAATTTTTAATTTTATAATTTTAATGATTATTTTTTACTTTATAGCTTTTGGTCTAAATCCAATAGTTTGTTCTTTAATTGGTTGTCTAATAATAAGTTATATAATTCTCTATTATGTAAATGAAAAAAATATTAAGACAGAATCTAGCTTAAAATCAATAATAATTGTTTTAATAATATTAGCTGTTTCAATTTTTCTAATGACTTATGCCTCGCGAATAGCAGGATTTGGTTATGAATCATATGAAGAAATTAATATGTTCTCTTATGATGTTAAAATAGATTATACCAATATCGCTATCGCTATGATTTTAATAAGTCTAATTGGAGCAACGGTAGATGCCTCTATTGCTATCTCATCGGCTCTTTATGAAGTACATGAAAATAATAAAAAACTAGATAAAAAAGAACTCTTTCTATCAGGTATGAATATAGGTAAAGATATTTTATGTACAACAACAAATACTTTGATGTTTGCCTTCTTAGGAGACTTCATGACCTTATTAATATGGTTTTATGGGGGAGGGTATTCATTCTCAGAAGTAATTAATGCAAAAACTTTTGTTGCTGAAATAATTAGAATAATGTTTAGTGCTATAGGTTGTATTATTGTTATTCCCGTAACTGCCTATATAACAGCAAGAGAACTTAAAAAGCCAAAAAAAGAGGAGGAAGATGAATGAATATATTAATTGGTCTTTTAATACCATTCTTAGGAACAACTCTAGGTTCAGCCATGGTCTTCTTAATGAAGAATAAGCTTAATAATAAATTAGAAAAAGTTCTATTAGGCTTTGCAGCCGGTGTAATGGTTGCAGCATCAGTTTGGTCTCTATTAATACCATCAATTGATATGGCCAAAGAACAAAATATAATTGCTTGGTTGCCAGCAACAGTAGGTTTTATCTTAGGAATTATCTTTTTATTAATACTTGATAATATTATTCCTCATTTGCACTTAAAGAGCAAAGAACCAGAAGGAATGAAATCAAAATTAGGCAAGTCAATGATGATGGTTTTAGCTGTGACGCTACACAATATTCCTGAAGGGATGGCTGTAGGAGTTGCATTAGCTGGAGCAATCTCTGGTAATAGTTCTATTACAATAGCCGGAGCAATAGCTTTATCCATTGGTATTGCTATTCAAAATTTTCCAGAAGGTGCAATTATATCAATGCCTCTAAAAGAAGAGGGGAACTCTAAAGGAAAAGCCTTCCTTTATGGAACACTATCAGGAATAGTTGAACCACTTGGTGGGGCATTAACAATATTGTTAACATCCCTTGTAGTACCGATATTACCATATCTATTATCCTTTGCAGCTGGTGCTATGATCTATGTAGTAGTAGAAGAGTTAATACCAGAGTCCCAAGTAGGAAAACATTCCAATCTTGGTACAATTGGTTTTGCTATTGGTTTTATTATAATGATGATTTTAGATGTTGCCTTAGGATAAAAAAGATTGTATACAAATTATTAATATGTTAAAATAAACATAGGAAGGTGAGATAATGTCAATATATGATAATAAAGTAAAAAATAGAAAAGATGAATTAGTTTCCTTAGAAGACTATAAAGGAAAAGTATTAATAATAGTAAATACCGCAACAGGATGTGGTTTTACACCACAATACGAGGGTTTAGAAAAACTATACAAAGAATACCATGATAAAGGACTAGAAATACTAGATTTTCCATGCAATCAATTTGGAAATCAAGCACCAGGTACAGATGATGAAATACATGAATTTTGCACACTAAAATATAATACTTCGTTTGATCAATTCGCTAAAGTAGATGTTAATGGTGAAAATGAAATATCACTATATACTTTCTTAAAAAATGCTATTGCAAATGATGAAATAGACGGTGTTAAAAACAAAATGGCCATGAAAGCTGTAGAAAAAATCAGTAAGACTTATAAAGAAAAGAAAGATATTAAATGGAATTTCACAAAGTTTTTAGTTGATAGAGAAGGTAATGTAGTTGGAAGATATTCCCCAACATTTAAACCTGAAGACATGGAAGAAAAGATAAAAGAATTACTTTAATAATAAAAACTAGATTTATCTAGTTTTTTAATGTTATAATTACCTAAAATACTAGAGGTGTTAAAATGAAAAATAAAAAAGAATTAATAAGAAAAATTAAATTTACTATATTTTCCATATCAGCAGGTATTATTGAAATTGGATTATTTACAGTATTAAACGAATTTACAAATATGGGATATTGGGCTTGCTATTTAATTGCTTTAATCGCTAGTGTTATCTGGAATTTTACCTTAAATCGCGAATTTACTTTTAAATCAACAGCCAATGTACCAATAGCAATGTTAAAAGTAGCAGCTTTCTATTTAATATTTACTCCTACATCAACAATTACTGGCGACTACTTAGTAAAACATCTTCATTGGAACGAATATTTAGTTACTGGTATTAATATGTTATGTAATTTTGTATTAGAATACTTATATGATAAACATATCGTATTCAAGGGCAAAATAGATACTAAAAATAATAATCATATAAAGTAATAATTACAAGATGTGTAAAATAATTAATTTGTTATAAATATAGTATTTTAATGCTTAAAATTATGATATACTTATTTTAAAGTATAAGAATTGGAGATGTAGAAATGAAAAAAGAAAGACAAACAAAAATAATAAGTTTATTATCCTTATTTGTAGCTGTTTTAGGACTATCAATTGGTTTTGCTGCCTTTGAAAGAACACTAACCATTAGATCAAGTGCTGAAGTTAATCCAACCAATGATTTTAATGTTGAATTTTCAACAACTAGTGATTCTGTATCATCAGATCCTGTAGTACCAACTGTAACTGGTGAAGGAGCAACAGCAACTAATGCTACAATTGATACAGATAGCAATAATTTATTAATAAAAAATCTTCACGTTGATTTCACTGCTTTAAATCAAAAAGCAACTTATAAATTTTATACTAAAAACAGTGGCCAATATGTAGCATATCTAAAATCAATTGCTTTTGCCAATGTTTCAGGAAAAAATGAACCACGTGTATGTACTCCAAAAGAAACAAGTGGGCCAAACGCAGCGACAAACAGCTTAGTACAGGCAGCATGTGATGATATTAGAGTTACAGTAACAATAGGAGGAACATTATATACTGAATCTGTTGCTTCTATAGCAAATCATTCAGTAGCGGCAGGTAATTCAGAAGAAATTATTGTAACAATAGAATATCTTCCTAATGGAGACACAGCCGATGGGCCATTCGATGTGGCTTTTGGAGATATAACAATAGCATATAGTTCAGTAAACTAAAAGATTAAATAATTAATCTTTTTTTAATATGTAAAGATATTGACAATGTTAAAAAAAATATTGTCTTAAGAGTAAACATATTATATAATTTCAGTGTAGGGTAAATGTAGAATACAACTACAAATAAATCTATATAGAAAATAGGAGGAAAAAATATGGAAAAAGATAGAGGGTTTAAAATAATAGCAATCGCTGCATTGTTATTCTCAGTAGTAGGCTTAAGTATTGCCTACGCTGGATTTACATCTACATTAACAGTAGAAGGTACAGCAACAGCTGCATCAGCATGGAAAATTAAATGGATTAGTCTTGATAGTGGAACTGCAACAGGATATGCATCTGTAGCTGACAAAACGCTTGCCATTCAATCAGGGGATCAATCAATCTCAGGATTTATGGGGACTGTAAAAGCACCAGGTGACACAATTACTTATACATGGAAGGTTAGAAATGATGGTGATATCAATGCTACATTAGCTGGTGTTACTTTAGGAAGTCTTTCTTGTGCACCTGCAACAGGAAGTTCTGCTACGCAAGCAGAAGCAACTGCATTATGTGACAAATTATCAGTATCATTCACATATGATGGTACTGCTGTTACATCAGGTACAACTGGACTTACACTACCACTTGCTTCAAAAGCTGAAAAACCTGTTACAATGGTATTAACTTATGCTGCTGGTGATGCTGCAGAAATCAGCGGTGATGTTGCAATTACTCTAAGCACAACTTCATTCCAATATGATCAAGCAGCAGCTTAATAATAAAAAAATAAAAAAGGATAAATTACAATGAAAAAGAATGATTTTCTTGTAATAGGAATGTTAAGTTTAATTATAATATTATCAATAGTAAATATCTTTTTTAAAATATTAAATGGATATACTTTATTCCTTCTAACCATATTACTATTAGCAGTAGCAATATGGCAATTAGGATATGAAAAGAATAAAAGCCTAATCGAAAAGGATGTAATCCTTTCGATCGCGGCCTATTTAATATTTTATTACTTAGTAATCTATATTATAGGATATTTCATTGGTTTTACAAAAAATGTCTACAATACAGAAATAAAAACAATATTTCTGAATACTTTCCCAGTTATAATAAATATTATAGCGTGTGAAGTTTTAAGATATGTAATAAATACACGAGCAAAGAACTATAAAACACTAATAATGTTATCGTTTATTGCATTTACCCTTATAAACAATACAATTATTATTAGTGGGATTGTTTCATCTTCAGCGTATGAAACAATGAGTCTAATAGAACAACTAGGTCTATTTATATTGCCTTCAGTGGCAACAAATATATTAGTAACATACTTATCAATAAAAGTAGGATATAAGTCAGGAATTATATTCCGCTTCTTTATGGAATTACCATTATATATCTTGCCAATCTTTCCAAAGTTTGGTAATTATATTGATTCCGTGCTAAGAATTACAATACCAATATTTATTTTCTTATGGATATATCGCAAGATAGATAAAATAAGTCCTAAAAAGATAGTGGTTATTGAAAAGAAAAAACTATTAAATCTCTTTAGAATTAATATTATTTTGATGTGTTTGATAATAGTTTATTTTATTAGTGGTTTCTTTAGATATCAAGCCCTTGTAATTGCGACTGGTTCCATGAGACCAAATATTAATGTTGGTGATGTAGTAATTGTTGATAAGACAGCTAATCGTGATCCTTCGCATTTTAAAGAAGGAGATGTTATAGCGTATAAAAAAGAAAATGTTATTATTTGCCATAGAATCATAAAAGTAATAAATTCTGGAAAGAATACTTTATATGAGACTAAAGGTGATAATAATGATAGTTCAGATCAATTGTTAGTATTATCTGATCAAGTGGTTGGCGTAGTAAAATATAAAATGAAATATATTGGATATCCTACCGTACTATTAAATAACTATAGATAGAAATGAGGTGACAATGTGACAAGCGATAAAACAAAAAAGGTTATAAAACCAAAAAAGATAATTATTTGGTTATTAATACTTGTTTTAGGTTTGTTTTTGTCTAGTAAATTTCTCGTTATGGGTATTTTAAAAGATGAAACTGGTGTAAGTGTTAATTCTTCTTCTAAGATAGATTATAAAGTTCATCTAAAAGAAAATTCATATTATGAAAATAATATCTTAGATAAAAATATGAAATATATTGCATCATTAATTGATTATATTGATACAGATATCAGTTATAAAATAGAAGCATCAAAAAATTTAGACTATGATTATACATACTATATAGATGCAACTACTAAGGTATATGGGGATGTAACTAAAACTTCTGTATTATATCAGAAAAAAGATGTCTTAGTAGAAGAAAAAAATGTAGAAGAAAAAAATAAGAATAATATTTTAATTAATGAAAACTTAAAAATTAACTATAATGATTACAATTCATTAATTGCGTCTTTTAAAACATCATTTGATTTAAATTCTGTAAGTGATGTATCTGTTGTTTTACATGTAAATGCTAAAGCAAAAGAAGGGAATAAGGAAATAAATATTTCCGATGCTCCAGAATTAGTAATTCCCCTTACAGAGCAAACAATAGATGTTCAAATTACTGATACTCCAGCAAGTTCATATAACATCATAAAAGAAAATAAAAATCTATTCTTAAGAAATATTAAATACTTTGTAATTGCAATTGTTTCAATGCTTGTATCACTGTTTGCTATGTTCGAAGTAATAAAGACCCTAGGCCTTAATAATTATAGTAAAGTAGGCGAATACAAGAAAAAATTAAAAAAGATTTTACGAGAATATGATTTAATCATCGCAAATGTTAATCATCATATTGATGAAAAAGAATATGAAATTATTGATGTTGAATCATTTAGTGAATTAAAAGATATTCATGATAATATTGGAAATCCAATTCTCTTTAAAGAGACGAGGAAAAATAATAAAAGTGAATTTATTATTATAAAAGATAATTTTATATATAAATATATATTATCAGTAAGTTCAAATGATAATAAAAAAACTAAATAAACATTATGGATACCCCATAATGGTTTTTTAGTAGGCAAATTATAAATGAAAGAAGGTGATTAGAGATGGAAAAGAGTAAGACTAAAAAGAAAAAAACTGATACAAAGAAAGTTGCTAAGAAAAAGCTTAAAATAAGTACCGATAGTGCTAATGCATATTTTGATAATGTTGCAAAAGATAAAGTACATAAAAGTAAAGCAGAAAAACGTTTACCAAAACTAGTTGTTGCTTTTTGGTTATTGTTATTTATATTCACAGGATTAGCTTTTTCAACTCCAACATCATCTCTAAGAGCCGAAGGTATTGCGACTTATCAATCACATATCTTTGATTATGTATATATTACAAATGCAAGAATTAGTGACTCAAGTAGTGCATCAAACGTTAATTATGCCTTTCTAGATCATGAGCTAAACGCTACAGTAATGGCCACTACTTGCAATGGTTATGTAACATATGAACTTGATATTGTAAATACCACACCTCATAGAGCATATATTACTAGTACAAGTGTTGTCTCAATATTAGATGGTTCTGGTAATACCAGTGATAAAGTTGATGTTGAGTTCATTGATGTCATCCCTAACGAAACATCAATTGATCCACACTCAACAAAAACAGTTCATGTGCGTGTAAAAAACAATTGTAATGGTTCTGATGATTCAACAAGAATTAAAGCTGACTTTCAGTACTCATTACTTCATTATTATGATTTAACGATTAATGCCAGCCCAAATGATTCTAGTATTACTATTCATACAAGCGAAGATGATTACTCCGGTACTGGGGCTTTAACAGTTAGTGTCTTGGAAACTGATTCAGTAACATATTCAGTCACCAAAAATGATTATTATCAAGAGTCAGATACTGTTATAATGCCATCACAAAATCATACTATTAATATAACTCTCGATAAAATATTAGTTGTTAACTTTAATGCTAATGGTGGAACAGTTAATACTGCTAGTAAAATGGTTCGAAATGGTGAAGCTATCGGAGAATTGCCAACACCAACTAAAGCTAATGCTACGTTTATTGGTTGGTTTGAAGATAAAACAGCCGCAAACAATAATTCAGTTAGTTATAAAGATGATCCACTATATTATTATGCTGACACATATTCTGATATATATAATGCATTTGGTTATAATGATAATAATTTGTACTCCCATTACCTAAATAATGGCAATGGAGAAGGCAGAAGAATATCACAATACATAGCAACCGACACTGTAACTTTTAATGACAATAAAACTCTTTATGCTGGCTGGGTCTATACTTGGGGTAAATTTGACAAGAAGATTGTTTTTGACGAAACGCTTGTTAAATCAAATGCTACAAGCGGTGGAATTGCTGCCGGTTCATATTTCTGGTATCACGAGAAAGCTAAATTAAATGAAATAGCAGATATAACAAGTCAACAATTAGTCTTTACGCAAGGAATGAAATCTAGTATTTCTAATAAGTTGCCTGATCATGATGTTTATGTATTTGCATCTAATAGTAATTCAATAAAAACAGGATCTGCCTTTACCTCAGGAAACCCTTCAACATCTACTCAATATTACTGTGTCATAACAGGAAGTAGAATAACTCTTGTTGCCTACATTACTTGCGATATATATCAAGTATCAAACATCAGATATGCTAAAGGTGATACTAGTTATGGCTATTTATATAGTACCAATTCATCGCTATATCCTACCAATGGTGAATCAGGTGATAATTGGTATGTATTAAATTAAGCACAAAATTTAGAGTGATAAAATAAATGTAGACAGTGTAAAAAAGCACAGCCTACATTTTTTGTGTAATAATGAATTAGTAATTTAAATAGATAGGAAGGTAAGGTTATAATACCTTTTTATTTGACAAACTTTTTATATTTGAGTATATTTAAAAAGAGTTTAAGGAGTTGCCTATGGAAAAGTACCAAGAAATAGAAAGAAGCATTATAAAAAAATATCGTAAAGATATTTGGTCTAAATTTATAAAAGCAGTAATTGATTTTGAGCTTATAAAAGAAAATGATAAAATTATGGTTTGCATTTCAGGAGGAAAAGATTCATTTTTACTTGCTAAATGTATTCAAGAAATAAAAAGACATGGTAAAGTTAATTTTGATGCTTACTATGTTTGTATGAACCCAGGCTATAATGATAAAAATAAAAAGTTAATTATATCAAATGCTAAATTATTAAATATTGATTTAGAAATATTTGAAAGTGATATTTTTGAAATTGTTTCTGAAGTTGACAAAAGTCCTTGCTACTTATGTGCTAGAATGCGTAGAGGTTGTTTATATAAAAAAGCACAGGATTTAGGTTGTAATAAAATAGCTCTTGGTCATCATTTTAATGATGTCATTGAAACAACTCTTCTATCCATGTTTTATGGAGCCGAAATAAAAACAATGATGCCTAAACTTCATAGTGAAAACTTTGAAGGACTAGAACTAATAAGACCATTATATTTGGTAAATGAAGAAGCAATAATATCTTGGGCAAAATCAAATGAACTAACTTTCCTAAATTGTGCCTGTCGCTTTACTGAAAAAGCAGAGTATGATGAAAGTAAAAGCAAAAGAAAAGAAGTAAAAAAATTGATAAGAGAAATGAAAAAAAACAATCCAAATGTTGATTATAATATCTATAAAGCTCTAGATAATGTTAACTTAAATTGTGTAGTTGGAACAAAAAGAAATGGCGAATATGAAAGCTTTTTAAAAAATTATGATAAATAAGAAAAGAGGATAATAGATGAGTGTAGAAAACAAAAAAACACTAGAGGCATATGATAAAACAGCTAGTATTTATTTAGCTAATTCTATTGAACACGATAGACTTGATATAGAAAAAGCAAGAAAAAAGCAAGAAAATCTCTGGCAATTCATCGAAGAAAGTTTTAAAAGCCTACCAGTCGGATCAGATATTATTGAGATAGGTTCAGCCGATGGAGTAAATGCAAAACACCTTAAAGAATTAGGCTATAACATAACTGCAAGCGATGTTGCAGAAGCATTTCTTGAAGCCTTAAAAGAACAAGGATTAAATCCTATAAAGTTTAATGTCTTAGAAGATGAATTTAAAAAGAAATATTTTGGGGTATTATGCTGGCGAGTATTTGTTCATTTTACAAGAGAAGACGCTATTAAGGTATTAGGAAAAATCTATGATGCCCTAGAAGATAATGGTATATTAATATTTAATGCAATAAATAGAGAAACACGCACAGTTGATAGTGAATGGGTCGATTTTCCAGGAGAGTATCATATGGGAATAGATCGCTATTACAATTACTATACCAAAGAAGAATTAGACGAAATAATCAGTCATACAAAATACAAGATTGAACACTTTCATAAAGAAGGTGGCGATGAAAAAAATAAATGGCTTGTCTATGTACTAAAAAAATAGTATTAGTTTAAGGTGATAATATATGAGTATTAATAATGATTTAATCATCAAAAAAATTACACTTGATAAAGATAGAATAGAGGACAATAATAAATATCCCTTTAATATAGAACTAGTAAAAAATTTTAAGGAATTAAATTTTCAAGCTCCAGTTACTTTCTTTGTTGGAGAAAATGGAGTTGGTAAATCAACATTTATTGAAGCCATCGCCGTAGCTCTTGGGCTTCCTGCCGAAGGTGGCACACAAAACTTTCAATATCAAACTAAAAATACTACATCAAACTTGTCAGACTATCTTCACATATATACATATAATAAAGCTAAAACAAAATTTTTTCTCAGAGCCGAGAGTTTTTACAACTTCTCTTCTGAAGTTCAAAGACTAGTCGAAGAAGATAATTTTCATAACTTATATAAAGTATATGGAGGAAACTTACATGAATGTTCACACGGAGAGTCATTTATCCAGTTAGTTCAAAATAAATTTACTGATCATGGTCTATATATTTTAGATGAACCAGAAGCTGCTTTATCACCTCAAAGACAATTATCATTACTTTGCCTAATAGATGAATTAGTCCAAAATGGTAGTCAATTTATCATTGCCACTCATTCGCCAATATTAATAAGCTATCGCAATGGTCAAATATTAGATTTGAATAATGAATTTGCTGAAATTTCTTTTAAAGAAACTGAAATATATAAATTATATAAAATGTATTTAGATAACCCTGAAGGTATGCAACATCATTTATTTGACTAATATACCTGTAAATTTACAATTATCAAAAAGATTATCAATAATAATGGTAATCTTTTTTGGTATAATTTATATGAGAAGGTGAAGCTATGAAAGTAGTCTGTGTAGGACACTCAACTTATGATACAACACTACCTATGGATTTGTATCCAACAGAAAATTCTAAATATCGTATAAATAAACATATTGAATGTGGTGGAGGGCCTGCCTCAAATGGTGCTTATTTACTAGCTAAATGGGGAATGGATACTACTATTGTTTCAATAGTTGGTGATGATTATTATGGTGATAAAGTTATAGAAGATTTTAAAAACATCGGTGCTGATATTACATATTTAGAAAAGAAAGAAAATCATATGACCTCTAGTAGTTATATTATTGCAAATATGAGTAATGGTTCAAGAACAATAATAACTTCCAAAAAACCTCCAATTAGAAAACTATCAAAGCCAGTAGATGTAAGAGCTGATGTAATATTAGTAGATGGGGAACACCCAGAAACAGCAATCGAAGTATTAAAAAACAATCCCAATGCTATCAGTATTCTAGATGCGGGTAGATATGATGAAGATAGATTATCAATTGGTAAAATGGTTAGTTATGTAGTGTGTTCTAAAGATTTTGCCGAAGAGTTTTCTAAAGAAAAAATTGATGTTAAAGATATAAATACGTTAATTAAAGCATATACAGAATTAAAAAATTATTATCAAACAAATATAATAATTACATTAGAAGCCGCTGGTAGTTTCACAGAAATAGAAGGTAAAATGCAAATTATCCCTAGCATTAAAGTAACATCTCTTGATTCAACAGGTGCAGGAGATATTTTCCATGGGGCTTTTACATATTTCATAAGTAATGGCTATGAATTAAAAGATGCCATTCACTTAGCATCAGTAACAGGAGCGATATCAGTAACAAGAATAGGATCTAGATATTCTATCCCGGAATTAAGAGAAGTGTTTGATTATGATGACATTATATGATAATTTGCCAACTCTTGATTTACATGGAATTGATAGAGATTATGCACGAATACTAATAAATGAATTTTTAGCAGATAATTATAAAATAAAAAATTTAAGAGTAGTTATAATTCATGGGATAGGTAGTGGAATAATAAGGAAAACTACTCAAGAAACACTAAAGAAAAGTAAGTTGGTTGAAAGCTATAAAATTGATAATTTTAATACTGGAATGACCATTGTAGAACTTCATAAAAACCTTGACAAATAAGGACTTGAATGCTAGTATAAACACCAAACGTTAAAGAAGGGAGTTCGAAAATGTATACAGAAGAATATGAACGTCGTGGTTTTCCAATTAGAAGATTTCTAATTAAGCTTATTCTGACTATACTTTTTTTGTTGCTATTATTTTGGTTATTAACAAAGTTTGTTATTCCTGCATTTAAAACAAACACAAACCCAAATAAAAATAGTAGTATTAATAATGGTTTAGTAGTAAGTAATAAAAAGAAATCAAATGGAGAATCTAGTAAATCAACAAGTAAGAATAACAAGAAGTCTTCAAAGGAGAAGAATAATAAATCAACTTCAAAAAATAGTAATAAAAATGGTAGCAAAGAAGAAACAGATGAATTTGATAGTGAAACAGCATTAAAGGCACTAGCATCTCAAATTTTTATTAATAATATTACAGAAATGAAAGATGCTGCTATTGCTTATTATACTGATGAAAGATTACCACAAGAAGTTGGCGAATCTGACAAAATGACATTAAGTGATATGATAGGAAAGAAAATTATGATACCACTTATTGACAAAAATAATAAGGCTTGTGATGTTGAAAAGAGTTATGTCAAAATAACTAAAGTAGATGATGAATATATTCTAAAAGTTAACATTAAGGATAGTGAAAGAGAAGACTATATCTTAGTGCATTTAGGATGTTATACATATTGTGATTCATACATCTGCCAGAAAGAAAAAGCGGATACTGTTACAAAAAGCTCAGAAGTAACAGAAAGAGTACCTATCAAAGGATCAATACACGATGGAGAATATGTTCCAACAACTAAACCATCAAGTACTACACCTGTTAATCCAAAACCTACTGAGACATTAAAATGTCGAGTAAAAAGTGGCGTATACTACGGAAAAAATGGTAATATTGTAGATAAAACAGAATATAAAAGACAATGTATAAAAACTGAAGCTAAATATTATTGTAAGAAATATAATGGTAAATACTACGGAATAACTGGAGAAGTAGTAACAGAAAAAGTATTTAAAAAACAATGTGTAATAACTGAAGAAACTCATATTTGCGTAAAATATGATGGAAAATATTATGGCAAAGAAGGAAATGTCGTAACAGAAAAAGAATACAAGAAACAATGTGTAACACCAGAAGAAAAGCATTACTGCGAAAAATACAATGGTAATTACTATGGTAAATATGGTGATATAGTATCAAAATCTGAATATAAGAAACAATGTATGATACCAGAAGAAAAGCATTATTGCGAAAAATACAATGGTAATTATTATGGTAAATATGGTGATATAGTAACAGAATCAGAATACAAGAAGCAATGTGTAACACCAGAAGAAAAGCATTACTGTGAAAAATATAATGGTAATTACTATGGTAAATATGGTGATATAGTATCAAAATCTGAATATAAGA
>CAZVUP010000008.1:0-3790 GCA_964630365.1 uncultured Muribaculaceae bacterium | reverse complement strand
AACAATGTATGACGCCAGAAGAAAAACACTATTGTGAAAAATACAATGGTAATTATTATGGTAAATATGGCGACATAGTAACAGAATCTGAATACAAGAAGCAATGTACAAGCATTGAATATTTATATGAGTACAAGAAAACTACAGATACAATATATTCTAATTGGACAGATTGGAGTGGTTGGTCAAAAACTAGTTGTTCAACTAAAGCCATAAATTGTGATGATAGTAGCTCATCATGTTTGAAAAAGCTACAAATCTATAAACGTAAAGAAAAAATTGGAGAATATGAAAAATCATATACAAGAACAAGAGAAGTCGTTGAGCAAACTGGTTCATATCAAGAAAGAACTTGTTCAGATTATAATTATGTAGAAATTAATAGAACTACTTATGCAACTACATCAAGTTATGCAACTATATCTAACATCTCCGGCTCAACAGCTAAAACAACAGGTAGTTGGAAGTATAATGGTAGAGCAAGCTATTCAAATCCACCACGTGATACAAATACAACACACTATAAATTTGTAGGCGCAGATTATAGTCGTTGTGGTGAAACATGTGAAACACTACCAAACTATTATTATGATGCATATACATATACAGGAACTCTATCACAAGTATCTTCAACAACAAAAATTCCAACATCTTCAACAACAGGATCAGCAAGCTGTACTAAGTTCACTACAAAAACAATTCCAATCTATGGAACAATAACTGTAACTGAAAAAGCAACTCGTGATGAACCTTTATATGGTGATGTTTGTTATGAAAGCACAAAGACAAGAAAAATCATAAGTGAAGGATCAACTAAAACAACATGGAGTTATTATAACAATAGAGAACTATTAGATAATGGTTGGGAATATACTGGTGAAAAGAGAGAAAATTAGGGGGCTAATACATGAAAAAATATAAAATTAAAAATCTAGTTTTTTATAAACAAAATGGTATAAGAGTAGCAACTGTTTTTTATGAAGATGGTAGTGTCGAAAATGTATCATATGAAAAAGCACTTGATTTGACTCACATAATTATTGAAGAAAGAAAAATAACATCAAAAAATGCATTTAGAGAATTGGTAAATAAAGAAATAATTCATGTTGTTACTGAAGAAGAATATTTGAAAAATTATGAAACATATTTAGGAGTTCCACCTATCATAGAGGATAAAGATATTTCAGAAGTAAAAGAAATTCCTGTAACAGAAGAAGAGGAAGAAGAGAATGATTTTGTAATATACTATCCAGAGGAAGAAGAACCTCCAGTTGTCGAAGAAATTCCAAGAGATATAAATATAGTAGAAGTACCTCCGGTTATATCTACTTTTGAAGATAGTAAAGAAGAAGCGCATGAAGACAATAAAGTAGATTTTGAAGAGCCAATTTATAATTTTGAAGCTGCTGCTGCAGAAAGTATGAAACGTCATGAAAAAACTAAATGTTCAGAAAAAAAATCAAAAAAGGGAATAGTAAAAAGAATTGCAGCCTTTGTACTAGCACTTGCCATTGGAGCAGGAATATATTCTTGTGCTAGTAGAAAAAGTAAAGAAGGTACTATGAGTAATAGTAATTTACCTACAATTACAACAACAAATCCTCAAAATAAAGAAGTAAAAGAAACAAATAATAATCAATATGAAAATTATTCATATGAAGAATTAATGAAAGTCACAACAAACGATCATCAAAGATCAACTATGAACTATCTAGATGCAACTTTAATTAACTTTAATACTAGATTTGCTAATGCTTATATTGAAGAAGGAAAAGATGTACGAGCAGCACTATCTTTTGATGAAGTAGTTGCTCTACAACAAGCATATAGTGACTATACTCCAGAACAAATTAAAGCCTATTTCAATGGAACACAAACTGATTCTACAAAAATGACTAGAAATTATAAAAATGCTACATTACAATTAATGGGAGCTTATGTAATTGAGACAAGAGAAAATATGGTAGATACATCTTGGCTAATAGATAGTCAAGAAGGAAGAGATTTTTATTATAGATATCATAATGCCTTCTTAGAAGCTAAAGAAGCAACTGGAACAGATAAACTGATGAATATAAATAATTTCTTTACAATGGTTAGAGAAGACTTTCCAATAACACAAGAAGTACGAACAGAAGGAATTTCTCATGCAGATAGTTATGAAGAGATTGAATCATATAAATTAGCAGTGACACCAATGATAGCTGCTGCTGAAATGATGTTTCAAAATTTAGAATCTGATTTGACACTTAATGATAGCGAAATTGATTTTATAAATGATTTAGGTCTATGTGACTATGCTTCAAAAAAATTTGAAAGAATAGAAATGATAACATTAAATGCTAAAGAATACAAAACAAATCCAACATATGAACAATTTAGAACTGCAATTATTAATAATCTAAAAGAAAAAGATAGTTATGTAGTAAACGATGCTAGACGTGATTTAAGTAGATTAGATGCTTTCCAAAAGGCAGTTAATTGGCACTTTGAAGTAGTAGAAGGTGAATTCACGGGAACTATAAGCTATGGAACTGTAACAACATATTCAACAGTAGAAGGGGCTATTTCAAAACCTATACCAGCTGATAAAAAAGCAGAAATAGATGCTCAAATTGCTAGTGAAAATAATAATTCTAGAAGAGAAGGCGAAGAAGCAGCTCAACGATATCAACAACAACGTCAAGCTGAAGAAGACAAAAAAGCTAGACAAATTGTAGAAGAAGTAGAACAAGATAATGCTAATTTACAAAATCAAATAAATGCTGCTAATGATAAAATTAATAATAATCAACAAGTCAATGAAAGTGATTTTAATGGAACAGTAACATTTGATGATAACCATAAAGATGGAAATGGTTATTTAGACGATTCTGTTCAAAATATTACCACTGATCCATCTGGTGATATGACTAATGAACCATTACCAGATCCAAATGCAATGGGAGCTAATTTTGATAAGGGGCAAACATTTAGTATTGAGTCAGAAAGAATCATTGAATATGAAGAGGAATACACAACTGATGAAGAATTAGTAGATGCTTATATTGATGCTCTAGCAGCATCAGAATATGAAGGAGCTTATGTATATCATAAATAAGCTCTTTTCTTTTTATATAAATAAAAGTTTGACAAAAAACAACATTTGTGGTATAATATGCTTACATTGAAGGTATAATAGGTATTTACATATTGTACATTATGTATCAGGGGGTTGAATATATATGGATAATAATTATATATTTGAATATTTGGATGAAAATGATTTTAGAAAAAAAGAAAGATCAGTAAGAAAGTATAACATGCTTGCTTACAAAAAATTAACTTTTACATATTACCCAGAATTACGTAAAGGTAAATTCTTAGGTAAAAAAGTAAAAGAAAATGATCGAGATAAAACAGTTAGTTACGAATTACAATTACCAACAGCTGAATTGTTTCAAAAAGTTCATGGACCAATTGTTTTACATTATACTGTATATACTGAAAAGAAAATTATCCTTTTAACAAACATCACACCAGAAGGTATATTAGACGAAGGTCATCGTGCTGAACTTTCAAGTTATAAAGGTGTAATGATTTCAAAATCAAATCCAGAGAAAGATATGTTTAAAATTAACTTATTAAACATGTTAGATAAGTAGAAAATATCTACTTTTTTTTAATATTTACTTGCATAGATTACGATATTATGCTATTATTAAATAGCAACGGACCCTTAGCTCAGTTGGTTAGAGCATCCGGCTCATAACCGGGCGGTCACAGGTTCGAGTCCTGTAGGGTCCACCAT